>JAFLUW010000007.1 GCA_022508615.1 Prevotellaceae bacterium
CAAAAAGATTATGGTTGATAGGAAATTATAATGCTGACGAGACACGGACTTTGTGCCGCGTAAGCGGCGGAACGGAAGGCGCATGTCGCGTCGGTCCGTGCCGAAACCGGAAAAATGAAACCCTTTCGCCGGATAAATGTCTGTTTATCCGGCGAAAGGGTTTCATAAATGGGCGTTTGCCGGAACTTTCAGAAGGCGAAACGCACGACGTCGTTGAACACGGCGAAGGCCATGAGCGCAAGGAGCAGTATCATGCCGGCCGTTTGGGCGTATTCCAGAACTTTTTCCGACGGCTTGCGGCGCGTGACGATTTCGATGAGCAGAAACAGCACATGTCCGCCGTCGAGAGCCGGAATGGGCAGGATATTCATGAAAGCGAGCATGAGGGAAATGAACGCGGTCAGCTCCCAAAAGCGCGTCCAGTCCCACGTGGCGGGGAAAAGGCTGCCGATTGTGCCGAACGAGCCGATGCTTTTCGCCCCTTCGGAGGTGAAAAGATATTTCAGGTCGTCGACGTAGCCCTTGAGTACGTCCCAACCGTGGCGTGCGCCCGCGCCCCAGCAGGTGAGCAGGTTGTAGCGCACGGTTTCGGTGCGGTAGTCGGCCATCGGGATGTGACCGATCGTGCCGAGCAGGTAGTCGTTGTCGAGTTGCAGGGCGAGCGTGTCGCGCGAGCCGTCGGCGCGGAGCACGGCCACGCTCGTGCGGCTGAGGCGCAGGCTGTCGGCTTTCGATGCCGAGGCGAGTACGTCTTTGCGGCGGGCGGCGAGGTCGAAGTATTCGTTCCAAGTGGAGAGCGCGTGGCCGTCGAAGGCCGTCAGGCGGTCGCCGGCGCGCACTCCGGCGCGGTCGGCGGGCGAGCCGGGCTTGACGCTGTCGACCAGCGCGGGGATAAGCGGCCGCAGGAAAGGCGGCTCGTGGCGCATCATGTCGAGCATGTTGAGATTGCCGGGCAGAGCGATGCGCACGCGGCGGTCATTGCGCAATACCGTGGCTTCGCGCGCTTCGCTCAGGTCGCGATAGACGTTTCCGATGGCGTGGTTGCTGTCGAAACTTTTGAGCGGGCCGTGGTCGGTGGCTACGGGGATGTCGCCGTCGCAGAAGCCCAAGGCTTTTGCCTCGGCATTGAATTTGAAGCCGTGGGTCATGTTCGCCATGGGCACATGCGTTTCGCCGTTGCAGAGGAGCAGCATGGCGTAGATGACGAAGGCGGTGAGGAGATTGACGGTTACGCCGCCTACCATGATGAGCAGTCGTTGCCAGGCGGGCTTTGCGCGAAACTCCCAAGGCTTGACGGGCTGTTTGAGCTGCTCGAGGTCCATGCTTTCGTCGACCATGCCGGCAATTTTCACGTATCCGCCCAGCGGAAGCCAGCCGATGGCATAAGTGGTCTCGCTTTTTCGAGGTTTCCACTGGAAAAGGTGGAAACGAGGGTCGAAGAAAAGGCAGAAGCGCTCGACGCGCACTTTGAAAAGTTTGGCAAACAGAAAGTGTCCGCCCTCGTGCAGAATGATGAGCAGGGCGAAACAGAGAATGAGCTGGAAAGTTTTGATGAGAAAAACGTCCATAAGCAGAATGTGTGTGCGATATGTGCGCCGTGGCCGGGGTCAGAGCATTTCGCCTGCGAGTCGGCGGGCTTCGGCGTCGGTAGAAAAATAACTGTCGAGCGTGGCCGAGGCTTCGAACGGGATGCGTGCAATTGTCTCGGCGATGATTTCGGGAATGTGTGCAAAACTGATGCGGCTTTCGCGGAAAGCGAGGTTGACCACTTCGTTGGCTGCATTCATGGCACAGGGAATGTTGCCGCCGCGGGCTGCCGCTTCGTAGGCCAAAGGCAGACAGGGGAAACGTTCGACGTCGGGGCGCTCGAAAGTCAGGGCGTTCATCGCGAAGAGGTCGAGCCGCGAGCCGTCGAGTGGCAGGCGTTCGGGGTAGGAAAAGGCATACTGAATGGGCAGGCGCATGTCGGGGACGCCGAGTTGGGCTTTGATGCTGCCGTCGGCGAATTGCACAGCGCTGTGTACGGCGCTTTCGGGATGAATGAGAACTTCGATGCGTTCGGGTGCGACGCCGAAAAGCCAGCGCGCCTCGATCATTTCGAATCCCTTGTTCATGAGTGTGGCGCTGTCGATGGTAATTTTCGGTCCCATGGTCCAATTCGGGTGGCGCAGCGCGTCGGCAGGCGTGACGTGGGCTAAGTTTTCAGCCGAAGTCTGACGAAACGGGCCGCCCGAAGCCGTGAGCAGGATTTTTTCGATAATATTGTCGCCCTCGCCGGCAAGACTTTGGAAAATGGCCGAATGTTCGCTGTCGACGGGCAGTATGGGTGCACCGCGACTCACACATAGTTGCATAATGAGCTCGCCAGCCACGACGAGGGTCTCTTTGTTGGCCAGTGCAATGGGCTTGCGAGCCTTGATGGCTGCTATCGTGGGGCGCAAACCGGCGAAGCCGACCATGGCGGTGAGCACCATATCGATATCGCTGTTTTGTACGACCTCGCAGAGTGCATCGGTGCCGGAATAGACCTTTATCGGAAGGTCGGACAAGGCTTCGCGCACCTCGTTCCACTTGCTTTCGTCGGCAATGACTACGGTGTCGGGGCGAAAGCGGCGGGCCTGCTCAATGAGCAGTGTGGCATTGCTTCCGGCTGTAAGCGTGTGGGCTTCGAAACAGTCGGCGTGGCGGCTGATGACGTCGAGACTCTGAGTGCCTATCGAGCCGGTAGAGCCGAGAATAGCTATGTGTTTCTTGCGTGTCATGGGTTCAAGGAAAGCAGGCCTTCGGGAATGTACATTTGCAACGTGCGTTCGCGCAAATCGAAGGCGATGAGAAAATCGTCGTGAAAAGGCAGGTAGAGTTCACTTCCGTTGGCTGTCGAGAGGCGCAGAAGAATGTTGGCCGAAGAGTCATCCACTTCGTCAATAATGCCGAGGAAGCGGCCGTTTTCGTCGCTGACGCGGAAACCGGTCAGTGCTTTGTGCGACGAAAGGACGCCGGCTTCGCTCTCGGGGACGGCAGACTGAGGATAGCAGACGTTTCTTCCGACAAGGTGGCGTGCAGCGGTTTCGTTGTCGAGGTCGGCGAATTTGAAAATAGCGGTCGTGTCGTTTTTGAAGCGGTATTCTTCCCAAAAATAGGGAACCGGGATGCCGTCCATGATGAGGACGAGATAGTCGGCCTCGCCGCGGTCGAAAATATCGTCGGTAAAGCGAACTTCGACCTCGCCGTTCAGCCCGCGTGTTTTGGTGACGTGCCCGATATTGAAAATGTCTGCCTCACGTATCATGCTTCTCGGCGAATGTTGGCGCCCAAGGCGCAGAGACGGCTTTCGATGTCTTCGTATCCCCGGTCGATTTGCTCGACATTCTCGATGCGGCTTGTCCCTTCGGCCGAGAGTGCGGCAATCAGCATGGAGATACCTGCGCGGATGTCTGGGCTCACCATACGCCGGCCGCGGAGTTTTAGTTCGTTGTCGTGGCCGACGACTACGGCACGGTGCGGGTCGCAGAGAATGATGCGGGCCCCCATCTCGATAAGGTTGTCGACGAAGAACAGACGGCTTTCGAACATTTTCTGATGGAACAGCACACTGCCTTTGGCCTGCGTAGCTACGACCAAAAGCACGGAAAGCAGGTCGGGCGTGAGGCCCGGCCACGGTGCGTCGGCCAGTGTCATGAACGAACCGTCGATGAAGTTTTCGATTTCGTAGTGTTCCTGCCGCGGAATGTAGAGGTCGTCGCCGCGAAGCTCCATGCGGATGCCCAAACGCTTGAATGCGTCGGGAATAATGCCGAGATTTTCATAAGATACGCCGCGTATCGTGATGCCGTCGCCCACCATGGCCGCCATACCGATGAACGAACCGATTTCAATCATGTCGGGTAGCAAAGTATGTTCGGCTCCGTGGAGCTTTTCGACACCTTCGACGGTCAGAAGATTCGAGCCGATGCCCGAAATGCGGGCGCCCATGCGATTGAGCAGACGGCAGAGTTGCTGCACATAGGGTTCGCAGGCCGCATTATATATAGTAGTGGTGCCTTTGGCTAATACGGCGGCCATTAAGATGTTGGCCGTGCCCGTCACCGAAGCTTCGTCGAGCAACATGTAGGTGCCGGTCAGACTTTCTGCCTCGATACGCAGCGTTCCGGCCTCGTCGTCGCGCACGAAGTTCGCGCCGAGTTGCGCCAGGCCCATATAATGCGTGTCGAGCCGGCGTCTTCCGATTTTGTCACCGCCGGGTTTGGAGAAAACCACACGGCCGAAGCGCGCCAACAGCGGCCCGAGCAAAAGCACGGAGCCGCGCAGCCGGGTGCAGCGTCGCAGATAGTCGTCCGAAGTGAGGTAGTCGAGGCGTATGTCGGCCGCCTTGAATGTAAAATCGTTTTTCCCGTGGCAGATTACGTCTACTCCCATGTCACGCAGCAGGTCGATGAGGTTGTTCACGTCGAGAATCGAAGGCACGTTGCGTAGTCTCACTTCCTCTCCCGTGAGCAACGTGGCGCAGATGACCTGAAGCGCTTCGTTTTTGGCGCCCTGCGGCCGGATTTCTCCTTTGAGGCGTTTTCCGCCTTCGATGACAAATTTGCTCATGAGGCTGTTCTTAGAATCGATTCTTCTTGCGCTTTCTGCCGAATGTCTCATCTTGCAGGCGTGCCGGCTGTATGCGCAATTCGGGCACTTCGGATGCTTCGAGGCATAAATGGCCGTCGGTGTAGGCTGCGAGGTCGTGTACGGCTTGTGCGCTGTCGGGCGTGTCGCCTTTCCATTGCGACATGGCATATTTCATGCGGTAGGCCGTCAGCCGCGCAGCTGTTTCGCGGGCTTCGCCGGTCAGCGAACGGTCGGTGCGTTCAGCCAGTTGTTCGATGAGATGTCCGTAGTGCCGCATGCGTATTTTGTGACCCGGATAGGCCAGCTTTCCGGGGCGGACCTCCGTTTGTGGGGCGATAGGGTAGGGATAGTCGATGTCTAACTTGTAGTTTGCCAGAATGGCCAGGTGTTCCCACAACTTTTTGCGGAGACTTTCCGTGCCGCGGTTGCCCGGTGCGGTCTTTTCCATGGTAGCAATGATGCGTCCGGCGTATGCCTGCCGCAATTCTTTGGTTTCGAGCGTGAGGGCGTGGGCCACCATTTTCTGTACGAGGCGGCCGTATTCGGGCATGACAAGCCGGCTGCGGCTGATGTTGTAGTCCGGCTGGAGTTTTATGGATTCGGTCATTTTCTTCGCGTTTTGCGGTCTGCCGCGGCTTTCCCGGGGCGTCAGGACGGGCGGAGCACTTGTTCTATCTTGGTGCTTTTCACGGCTTGAAAGTCTTTCAGATAGAATGGCTCGTAGTAAGCGGTGTTTTCGGTCTGTCCCCGTGCGATGCGCTGCTCTGCAAGCGGAAACATGTGGCGGGCCGAAGGGCGTATGCCCCCGATGAACTGCGCTGTGGCGCCGGTGAGCAGCGTTTTGCACTTTTCTGTGCCCGAACCGAAAAAGCATACCGGTCCGCGGCCGAGCCATTCGGCGTAGCTTCCGCTCTCTACGACGTCGGCCTGCGGCGCCCGCAGTTCGTGCAAGGCTCTGTCGTAGACGGCAGCGTAGACTTCCATGCGCCGGGCGTCCATCATGGGGCAGAGCAGGGCGTTTTCGGGCAGTTCATGCCCGAGCAGCACGGGCACGCACATCAGTTCGAGCGTGGGAATGCCGACAAGGGGGATGTCGCGCCCGTAGCAGATTCCTTTGGCCGTAGATACGCCGATGCGCAGGCCTGTGTACGAACCCGGACCGCCCGATACGGCCACGGCGTCCACGGGTATGGCGCGGCTGTCGGCCATCGAAAGCAGGTCGCGTACCATCCCGGGCAGGGTTTCCTGATGCGACGGCCCCTGCGTGTTTTCGAGAAAATCCACGAGCGCGCCGTCGCAGGAGAGGGCGGCCGAACAGGCCTGCTCACTGGTTTCAATGGAGAGGATGGTCATGGTTGCTGCAATAAGAGAGGGAAACGAACCGCCGGTTACGGCTCCGGACGCCGCCCGGGTGGGCGTCTGTCCGTCCGGGCCCGCAGCCGGCGGTTCGCTTGTCCGGATTTCGGCGCAGAATTACTTCAGTGTGCCGGCGTTGGCGCTTTCAATCATGGCCTTCGAGGGCAGAATGTAAACTTCCACGCGGCGGTTGGCGGCGCGGCCGGCTTCCGTGTCGTTCGAAGCCACGGGCTCGGTCTGGCCGAGGCCGGTCACTTCTTTGAGCTGGCTGGCTGCGATGCCGCTCTGCTGCATGTAGAGGCTTACGCTTTGGGCGCGTTGCTTCGAGAGGGTCAGGTTCTTGGCGGCCGACTCGGCTGCGGTGGAATTCTTCCAGCCCGTGTTGTCCGTATGGCCGATTACATAGAGGTCCATGTCGGTGTCGAGACCCGTAGCGAACTTGGCGATGTCGCTCTTGGCCGATGCGGAGAGCGTAGCCGAACTTGTGGCGAAAAGCAGGCCCGAGTCGAAGGTTACTTTCACGTATTGCGTGCCCTCGCTGTCGGTCAGCAGTTCGGCCTGGGCGTTTGCCGCTTCGGCTGCCTGCTTGGCTTTGTCCATTTTGCGGCCGATGAGCACGCCGGCGCCCGTGCCGACAGCAGCGCCCACGGCTGCGCCGATGGCTGTGCTTTTGCCTTTGCTCTTTCCGGCCAATGCGCCGATGAGACCGCCCAATGCAGCGCCGCCGCTGCCGCCGATAAGGCCGCCTTTGGCCGTGTTGTTCATGTTGCAGCTCGAAGCGAGCATGGCGAGGCTGAGCAAGACAGCCGAAAGTTTCATGTGTTTCATGATTGATGTGTTTTTGTGGTTGTTATGCGTTATGCGGTTTGCAAAGATAGTGCTTTTTTTTGAATTGCCGTCGCCGGCGCAGCGTGTTGCGAGCCGCCGGGAGCATTACTCCTTAATATAATAAACGCGCGCGAAGCGTTCCCGTCTGCACGGAAGTTCCTATCTTTGCCGCCGTACGTCATTATCGAAAATATCCGCCATGCCGCAAGAAATCATCTACACCTCCGCTCCCTGCGCCGCCGTCCGCTCCGCCGTGTCGGGCTGCGACCGCCTGTTTCTGCTTGCCGACGAAACGACGGCCGTCTGCTGCGCGCCGCGCCTCGGGCTCAACGAGGCTGCAGTCGTCGCCATTCCCGCCACCGACGCCAGTAAAACGCTCGACACGCTCGCTTCCGTCTGGACAGCGCTGAACGAGGGCGGCGCCACGCGCCACAGCGCGCTCGTCTGTCTGGGCGGCGGAATGGTGACCGACCTGGGCGGTTTTGCCGCAGCCACCTTCAAGCGCGGCATCCGCTTCGTCAACGTGCCCACCACGCTGCTCGCGATGGTCGACGCCGCCGTGGGCGGAAAGACGGGCATCAACTTCGCCGGCTGTAAGAACGAGATCGGCGTGTTCCGCGAGGCCGAAGCCGTGGTAGTCGACACGGCGTTCCTTTCCACGCTCGACGCCGAAAATCTGCGCTCGGGCTACGCCGAGATGTTGAAACACGCGCTGCTGGGCAGCGAGGAAATGCTCGCCGAGCACCTCGACTTCGACCTCGCGGCTCCTGACTTCGCGCGACTGCAGCATCTCGTCGAGCAGAGCGTCGGGCTGAAGCGAAGTGTCGTGGAGGCCGACCCCACGGAAGGCGGACTGCGCAAATCGCTCAACCTCGGGCACACCGTGGGCCACGCCCTCGAGAGCCTTCTGCTCGGCCGCGGCACGCCCGTGCTCCACGGCTGCGCCGTAGCCTGGGGTCTGGTGGCCGAACTCTACCTTTCGGCGGCCCTCTGCGGCTTTCCTGAGACGACACTGCGCCGCGTGTCGCGCTTCGTGCGCGAACACTACGGCCCCGCGCCTGTTTCGTGCGACGACTACGCCGCGCTCGCCGACTTCATGCTCCACGACAAGAAAAACCGCGGCCGACGCGTCAACTTCGCCCTGCTCGCCGGCGTGGGACGTCCGCAACTCGACATCGAGGCGCCTCGCGAGCTGACCGCCGAGGCCCTCGATTTTCTGCGCGAGGCCTGACATCCGACAGAAACGCCCCGTTGCGTAAAACTTACTCAGCGTTAGTTCAAACTAACGCTGAGTAAGTTCAAACTAACGCTGAGTAAGTTTTCGTTATTGCAAAGCGCTGATTCACAAGTCGGCCGAAAAGCCCTTCCGGCGGCTCCGGACAGCCGCCTCCCAGCCTGCTTCTTTCCTATGTCGCTTTCCGCATTCCTCTCCGTGCCGCCCCGTCTCTGCCGGACGCTCCGCAAGCTGCCGCTATTGGCTCTGCTGTCGGCCCTTTCGGCCGTCGCGCAGCCTGCGGCCGACGACAAGTTGCTCCGGCTCTCGGCCCTGTTCCGCCGGGTGGCGCAGTTCGACCACGAATATCCCCGCGAGCGCGTCTTTCTCCACCTCGACCAGAGCGCATACTACCACGAAGAGACGCTTCGCTTCAAGGCCTACGTCGTGCGCTCGTCCACGCTTCGCCCTTCGCCCGTGAGCCGTGTGCTCCACGTCTGCCTGCTCGACGTGAACGGCAGTCTCGTCGAACGCGGCCAGTTCCGGGTGGACAGTCTGGGGCATGCCCGCGGCGAGTTCTCGCTGAAACTCCCTGTACAGCCCGGATACTACGAAATCAAGGCTTTCACGCGCGAAATGCTCAACTGGGGCGACGAAACAGCCTTTTCGCGCGTAGTGGCCGTGCTGCCCAAGCCGAAACAGGCCGACCGTCCCGACGAAAGCGTAGTGCTTGCGCCCCCCGTCGGTGAGGACGACCTTTGCGGCGGCCATCGTCGCGCCTATCCGGCGCTGAGCCGCAGCCGCTCTGACGTGCAGCTCGACTTCTTTCCCGAGGGCGGCCGCCGCGCAGCGGGCTGTCCGCAGCGCGTGGCCTACAAGCTGACCGACGGCCGCGGCGCTCCGCTGGCCGATACGCTGACCGTCTATGCCGCCGGCGGGCAGGTGTTGCTCCGAAGCGTGCCGCTGCACGACGGTATGGGCCTGCTCAGCCTGCCGGCAGAGGCCGACGGCGCGTGGGCCGAGGTGGGCGCGGGGCGGAAAGGGCGTCGTTTCCCGCTGCCTGAGGCTTCGGTCGGCGCCGCGGCTCTGCGCGCGGACTTTTCGGAGGCCGACTCCGCCTTTGTCGTCGGTGTCTCGGCGGGAACGGGCTTTCCCGCGGCCGGACTTCTGGGGCTTATGGTCACTTGCCGCGACCAGGCCTGCTATCTCGACACCCTTACGCTCCGGGCTGGCGAAACGGTCGAAATGATGCTCCCCGCCGAGGCTTTTCGGGGCGGCGTGAACCGCATAGACCTGATTTCGCCCGACGGAGACGGTCTGGCCTCGCGGTTAGTCTGGCGCCGGCCCGAAGGCAAGCGCCTGCATCTCGCTGTGCGTCAGAGTCAGGCCAGCTATGCGCCCTTCTCGCCCGCAGCTGTCGAGATGCACGTCAGCGACGACGAGGGGCAGCCCGTTGCAATGAACTTTTCGCTGGCCGTCAGCGACGAAGAATGGCTGCTGGCCGAGCCTCCACGCGGCGGCATCGGCGCCGAGCTGCTTTTGGGCAGCGAAGTGCGTGGTTATCTGCACCGTCCCGAATACTATTTCGAGGCCGGCGACGAACGCCGCGCCCGTGCGCTCGACCTGTTGCTGATGGTGCAGGGCTGGAGGGCCAGTCCGGCGGAATTGCTCTGCGGACGCGACACGTTCCGCGTGGCCGAGCCGATTGAAGAACGGCTCACGCTGCTCGGCGATGTGCTTCACGACCGTGAAAAGCCGCGTCCCTATGTCGGAGTAAACCTCAGCGTCAGACTTTTCACCCGTTCGGGCGGCGCCATGGAGGGCAAAACCCGTACGGACAGCGCAGGCGTTTTCAAATTCGAGTTCGCTGAGGATTTCGAAGGCGACTGGATTACGCATATAGCGACCCGCAACGACCGCGGCCGGGCGCAGTGGAGCCGGGTGCGCCTGCGCCGTAATTTCGGCCTGGCTCCCCGCGAACTCGACGGGCGCGAATTCCGGCTTTCGCCTTTTCTGTTGCCCGAAACGCCTGCCGCCGTCGAAACTTTCGCGTGGCCCGACACGATTCCCTGCACCCTTCCCCGGCAAATCTCCGAGGTGGTCGTGCGTCCCGAGCGCAAATACCGTGGTTTGCGCGGCGGCCGCTATACTTATCGTGGCGGCGAGCGCGCGGGAATGCGGCGTGCGGGGCGCTACATCAACGTAGAGGTCGAAGCCGACCGCTTGCGCAACGAGGGACACAGCATCATTTCGCTCTACACGCTGCTCGAAAAACTGGATGACGGCTTTACGGCCGGCGCAGCCGGGCTTGAATACCGCGGCCGCCGCATCGTCACGTCCGTAAACAACGCGCTCGACCGCTTGCCGGACACTGGCGGCGGGGAGAACGGCGGCGGAGAGCCGGAGCCCGTGGAAAAGTTTTTCGATACCGCATTGGCAGAACCGATGGTGGACGAATACAAATCGGCAGTCCTGCTCGACAACGCCGAAGACTTTTTCCGAGTGACCGGCGCACGGCTGTCCGACAGAATTCCGCAGACGAAGACCGAAGCATGGGACGACCGCCGCTCGCTTATCCTCTATTTGCGGCCCGACTACATGTATTTCATGCGGCAGAAAGGCGTGGACAAGCGAATTGTGGCCGGCTATAAGCCCCGCATTCAGTTCTACAACCCTGACTACCGGCGCATCGACCTGCCCGATCCGGCAGATTACCGGCGCACGCTCTATTGGAACGCCGATGTCGAGACCGATGCACAGGGAAACGCCTCAGTCGTATTCTTTACCGGTGCCCGCGAGGAAACACGTTTGCGCTTCTCGGCCGAGGGCCTCTCTTCAGACGGCCGAATGCTCACCCTTTCGCCCTGAACTGCCCGTCGGGGCGAATTTTTCGGCCGAAAGCGGGCATTCCGTCTTTTTTACGTAAGTTTGCACACAAATAAATATTAACGGACAACGTTCAACACACATTTCAATATGGAAAACAACGAACTCATCGCCCAGTGCCGCGCCGCGGCTGCGGTATGGCTGGACAGCCCTCTTATCGACGAAGAAACGAAAGCCGGCGTGCGCGCCATGACCGAGGCGGCAGATACGACCGATACGACCGATACGACCGACCTTGTCGATGCGTTCTATCGCACGCTCGAATTCGGCACGGGCGGCCTGCGCGGCATCATGGGCCCCGGCACGAACCGCATGAACCGCTATATCGTGGGCCAAGCCACGCAGGGATTGGCCAATTATCTGAAAAAATGTTTCGCCGACCGCGAGCAAATCTCCGTTGTCGTGGGCCACGACTGCCGCAACAACTCGCGACTTTTCGCCGAGACAGTAGCCGATATCATGAGCGCCAACGGTATTAAGGTGTATCTCTTCGACGATTTGCGTCCCACGCCCGAAGTTTCGTTCGCTATCCGTCATCTGGGCTGTCAGAGCGGCGTAAACATCACGGCTTCGCACAATCCGCGCGAATACAACGGATATAAGGCCTACTGGGAGGACGGTGCGCAGGTGCTTGCGCCCCATGACACGGGCATTATCGAGGAAGTGAACAAAGTAGGTCTGGCCGACGTCAACATGAACGCCCGTCCCGAACTGATAGAGACCATCGGCGAGGAAATCGACCGCATCTATCTTGAAAAAATCAAGACCCTCTCCATCGATCCGGCTTGCATCGCGCGGCAGAAAGACCTCAAAATCGTCTATACGCCCCTTCACGGCGCCGGCCGTCAGCTCATTCCCGATTCGCTCCGCCTCTGGGGTTTCGAAAACGTGCATTGCGTGGAAGCGCAGATGGTGAAAGACGGCGATTTCCCCACGGTAGTCAGCCCCAACCCCGAGAATGCCGAGGCTTTGACGCTGGCACTCGATTTGGCCAAGGAGATAGACGCCGACATCGTCATGGCCAGCGACCCCGACGCCGACCGAGTGGGCATGGCCTGCAAGAACGGCGACGGCGAGTGGGTGCTCGTCGACGGCAACCAGACGTGCATGCTCTTTCTCTACTATATCATCAAAAACCGCAAAGCGCAAGGCAAGATGCGCGGCGACGAATTCATCGTCAAGACCATTGTCACGACCGAACTCATCAAGGCTATTGCCGACAAGAACGGCATAAAGATGTACGACTGCTACACCGGTTTCAAGTGGATCGCCCGTCAGGTGCGTCTTTCCGAGGGCAAGGAAACCTACATCGGCGGCGGCGAGGAAAGTTACGGCTTTATGGCCGAAGACTTCGTGCGCGACAAAGACGCCGTCAGCGCTTGCTCGCTCTTGGCCGAGATTTGCGCTTGGGCACGCGAGCAGGGAAAAACGCTTTACGACGTGTTGATGGACATTTACCTCGAATACGGTCTGAAACTCAACCGCACCATCAATGTCGTCAAGCCCGGAAAGAGCGGCGCCGACGAGATAAAGGCCATGATGGAGCGCTTCCGCGCCGAACCGCCCGCGTCGATTGGCGGTTCGCCCGTAATCGTGACAAAAGACTACGCCACGCTCGAAGAGCGCGACGCCGAAGGCCGCACTACACCCATCGAACAGCCCGAAACGGCCAACGTACTGCAATGGTACACGGCTGCCGGCGACAAAATCAGCGTGCGCCCCAGCGGCACGGAGCCGAAAATCAAGTTTTATCTCGAAATAGCCGCCACCATGCGGTGCGCCGGCTGCTATGCCCACGCTTTGGCGTCGGCCGACGAGCGCGTCGAGGCCATGAAACGCGACCTCGGCATCTGATGCCGGCGTCGTTCGGCGAGGATTTTCGCCGTGCGCGAAAAACGGTGCGGGCCTTTCCTTCTGAGGAGAGGCCCGCACTTTTTCGTATAGCGGTGTTCGGCGCTCGGCGCGCCCGTCGTGGAGCGAAAAGCGGCGTTCAGAGATGCAGATACGCTTTCAGCGTGTCGACATAGTCGCAGAAGGCCTCGCGTCCTTGCGCTGTCGTGCGGCACAAGGTGCGCGGACGTTTTCCGGCGAAGCCTTTGACCACTTCTATGTAGCCCGCCGCCGCCAATTTGTCGAGTTGCACGCTGAGATTGCCCGCCGTAGCGCCGGTTTTCTCTTTGAGAAAGACGAAGTCGGCCTCTTCAAGCCCCATAAGCAGCGACATGACGGCCAGTCGCAACTGCGAATGCAACAAAGGGTCGAGCGTTTTCACGACAGTGGCTGGCTTTTGCGTTTGCGGCGCACGACGCAAACCGGCAAAATGAACATCAAAACGAAGCAAAGGGCGAAGAGCGACAGCACGACGTCGCCTTTCGGCAAAGCGTGGCTGAAACTTGCGCCGCAAAGGGCGAAGCCCGTGAGCATGGAAGTCCAGCCTCCCCACACGAAACTGCGTTCGCCGGCGAGCAATCCCTGCATCATGGCCCCGGCGCCCACGGCGATGAAAGCGTAGAGCAGCATGGCGAGCCACACGCCGGGCGTCGTCAGCAGATGAATCGCCAGACAGACGGCCGCAAGCGCCGCACCCAAGCCGGCAATGACGCACCACATCTGCCCGATGACCGCCTCCGTGCGGCTTCGGGCCGTTTCGTCGGCCCGGCCGCGGCGCACCATGAGATAGTTCAGCGGCAAGCCGACGGCCGGTATGGCCAACCAGACGAAGAGCGAGCGCAAGTCGCCCGTCGTCCGCATCGACGCCCAAAAGGCGGCCGTCGTGACGATGGTCAGCGTGGCCCACATCACCGAAGTGCGCAGCCGCAGCGTCGGGGTGCGGCGATGGGTTTCCTGAATCATCTCGGTGATGATTTCCATACTCTCTTGCGGAGTCATTTCTTTTTCTTTCATTGCAGTAAGGTTTTTTAAGTTTTTAGATAAGTTTATTTTGTAAACCGTTTGTCGAAAAAAAGAAAGAAATCAGCCCGGCCGGCGCCGTTTCTCTCCCGTTTTCGTATGCAAAAATAGCGAGGTTTATAAAATAAACCAAAAGAAATTCCCGTTTTAACATTTCGCTCGCTCGCCTTTGTCGGCGCAAGGAAGCGAAAGAAGGCCTCCGATAGTGGCGTAAACGGCTGTATTCGTGCGCGTTTCGGGTAAGACGGAAGTCTTTGTCCGATAGGGCAAAAACTTACTCAGACTAAGTTCAAACTATCTCTGAGTAAGTTCGAACTTAGTCTGAGTAAGTTTCCGCTAACACGGCGTTTGTTGTCCGCCGCGGCCGAAGACGCTTTCGGAGGAGTCTCCGGCGAGGGCTTATTCTTCCGTTTCCGTGCGGTTGTCCTCGCGAATGAAGTCGAGCAGCATGTGCATGGCTAAGCTCGTGGCCGAGGCGAGATTCATTTCGCGGCCGTTGTCTTCCTCGATGACGCGGGTGACGATGCGTTCGCCGTTGCCAACGGCTATCCAGATGGTGCCTACGATGACGCTAGCCTTGCCGTTTTCGGCGCCGCCGGGGCCTGCGAAACCGCTGACGGCCACGGAGTAGTCGGTATGAAATAGTCGGCAGGCGCCGGCGGCCATTTGGCGCACCACTTCTTCGCAGACGGGCGTTTTTTCTTCGATTACGCCGGCATCGACGCCAAGCAAATCGATTTTCGTTTCGTCGGCGTAGCAAACAAGGCCGCCCTTGAAGTAAATGGAACTGCCCGGCACGGCCGTAATGACCGAAGCGATGCGCCCGGCCGTGCAGCTTTCGGCCGTCGAAAGCGTTTTGTGGCTTTGCCAAAGGAGTTCGTTGATTTCGCGCGAGACGAGTTTGAGGTCTAAGTCCATAGGAGTTTATCGTTTGAGGTTGTATTTTTCGATTTGGTCAGAAACGGTTGCGCGCATAGGCGGGTTTGGCGATGTCGCAGGTGCGTCCGTCGAGACTTTTGAAGTAGCCCGTGATGGCAATCATCGCGGCGTTGTCCGTGGTGTAGGAAAATTTCGGAATATAAATGTGCCAGCCGTCTTTTTCGGCTCGCTCGCGAAAAGCGTTGCGCAGGCCGGTGTTGGCCGACACGCCGCCCGAGAGCGCTACGTGGCGAATGCCGGTCTGTCGGACGGCGCGGGCGAGTTTTTCCATGAGAATATCGACCACTGTGTGTTCGAGCGAGGCGGCTAAGTCGGCCTTGTGCGTCTCGATGAAGGCGGGGTCGTCCTTCAAGCGGTCGCGCAGGAAATACAGAAAGGAAGTTTTCAGTCCGCTGAAACTGTAATCGAGCCCCGACACGTGCGGACGGCTGAACGAAAAGGCTCGAGCGTCGCCTTGGCGGGCAAGACGGTCGATTATCGGGCCGCCGGGATAGCCCAAGCCCATGATTTTCGAACATTTGTCGATGGCTTCGCCCGCGGCGTCGTCGATAGTTTGGCCGAGTATGGTCATGCGGTCGTATGCCTCGACCTTAATGATTTGCGAGTTTCCGCCGCTCACGAGCAGGCAGAGGAAAGGGTAGGGCGGCGGCTCGTGCGCATCGTCTTTCTCGCGGATAAAGTGCGCCAGCACGTGGCCTTGCAGATGGTCGGCCTCGATAAGCGGCACGCCGAGCGACAAGGCGAGCCCCTTGGCGAAACTTACGCCCACGAGCAGCGAGCCCATGAGGCCCGGACCTAACGTGACGGCCACGGCGCTGAGCGATTCGTGCCCGATGCCGGCCCGGCGCAGCGCCGTGTCGACCACGGGCACGATGTTTTGCTGATGTGCGCGCGAGGCCAGCTCGGGCACTACGCCGCCATAGGCCTCGTGTACGGCCTGCGAGGCCGTTACGTTCGACAACAACACGCCATCGGCCACGACGGCGGCCGATGTGTCGTCGCAACTCGACTCTATTCCCAATATATATTGTGTCATTTTTCGTAAAGTTTGTCTCGCTCGGCGCAAGGCGGCACTAACGGGAAAGTATCTCCAATCCGTCTTCCGTCACCGCAAACGTATGTTCCCATTGGGCCGACGGACGCTCGTCTTCGGTCACGACAGTCCAGCCGTCCTCTTCGTCGACGAAAACTTTCCATGTGCCGGCGTTTATCATCGGCTCGATGGTGAACACCATGCCGGGCACGAGCAGCATTCCCTCTTCGTGCGTGTCGTAATGGTCGACTTCCGGGTCTTCGTGAAAGGCCAGTCCCACGCCGTGACCGCAGAGATCGCGCACCACGCTGCAATGATTCTTGTGCGCATGGCGCTGTATGGCGCGCCCGATGCGGCCCAAGTAGCCCCAAGGTCGGGCTTCCGCGGCGCCGAGTTCGAGACATTCGCGCGCTACGCGGACAAGTTTCTCCTTTTCGGCCGTAGTCTTGCCGATAACGAACATGCGCGAGGCGTCGGCGTAGTATCCGTCGAGAATCGTCGTGCAATCCACGTTCACGATGTCGCCCTCTTCGAGCACTTCGTCGTCCGAGGGAATGCCGTGGCAAACTACTTCGTTGATACTCGTGCATACGCTTTTCGGAAAGCCCTCGTAGCCCAGCGGAGCGGGCCGTCCGCCGTGACTTGTCGTATAGTCGTAGACCATTCGGTCGATTTCCGTGGTCGGCATGCCCACGCAAATACGCTCGGCCACATGGTCGAGCACGGCCGTGTTCAGCCTTCCGGCACGGCGAATGCCTTCGATTTGTTCGGGAGTCTTGATCAGTTCGCGGCAGGGCACGAGGTGTCCCTCGTTCTGCAGCTTAAGAATGCGTCGGTCGAGGTCGGTGGCGGTTTGGCCGACCGGAAGACGCCAGTTCCGTTGGATTTTCCTCATAGATGACGCAAAAGTACGAATTTTCCCTCAGAAAGTTTCGGACTTTCAGCCGTTTTCGCCCTGTTATAAAAGCATCAGGTCTGCCGGACGGTACGAAAAGTGCCTCTTACAGCCCGTAAAAGCGCGGGACGGACGAAAAACTTTCTCTCCGGCGGGCTGAAAGTGTTGCCCGGGCCAATAAATTTTTGCAATTTTGCACTCCCTTTCTTTTCTAATTCCTGTTTCAGCCAGTGGACGTACAAGGTCATAAAGAGTGGCAGGCCAGCCTGCAATACATACGTACACAGTTGGACGAAAGCGTACGCAGGTGGTTCGAACCGCTGGCGTTCGACTCGTTCGACGGTCGGACGCTGACGCTCTGTGTGCCCAACAAGCTTGTCCCGAGGCGCATCGAGGAGGACTATCTCGAAGAATTGCGGGCGGTGATAGCGGCGGGATTCGGCACACGAGTGGTGTTGAAATACCGCATTGCGCCGCAGGAAGAGGAGGAGACGGCCGAAACGTCTGCACAGCTGCCGCAGGAGGAGAACAAGCTTGACGCCCGGCTCAACCCGCGCTATACGTTTGAAACTTTCGTTGAGGGAAAAAGCAATAAACTTGTGCTGAACGTCGCCCGTTCCATAGCCGAGCAGCCAGGACAGAGCACTTTCAATCCGTTTTTCCTTTTCGGTGCCTCGGGTGTGGGCAAAACGCATCTGGCCAATGCCGTAGGTATGCGGCTCAAGGAGCTTTATCCCGAAAAACGCGTGCTATATGTGACGGCGGCCGAATTCCGGCAGCAGTATACGGCGGCTGTGGTGCAGAACAAGACGGTGGATTTTCTCGCATTCTATCAAAGCGTCGAAGTGCTCATCATCGACGACGTGCAGGAGCTCGATACGCAGAAAACACAGCAGCAGTTTTTCCATATATTCAACAATCTTCAGCAGAACGGCCGGCAGATTATCATGACATGCGACCGTGCTCCCGCTCAGTTCGAGGGTATCGAAGAGCGCATGCTGACTCGTTTCAAATGGGGCATGGTAGCCGAGCTCGAACGGCCCGATGTGGCGTTGCGCGAAGCCATATTGCGTGCTAAAACAGCCCGTGACGGTCTGAAAATTCCCCGTGACGTGCTCCATTATATAGCCTGCCACGTAGAAAGTTCGGTGCGCGAGCTCGAAGGCGTCATCAACGGTCTGCTGGCCAGCTCGATTGTCGAAGATTGTCCGATTAATGTAGAATTGGCTCGCCGTGTGGTGGGGCGTATCGTGAACATCGAGCAGAAAAGACTGGCTCCTGAGAAAATAGCCGAGGCCGTCTGCCGCTCAGTCGGTGTGAAGATGCGCGAAGTCTCCTCGAAGTCGCGAAAAAGCACGGTCGTTTTCGCCCGGCAGGTGATTATGTATCTTTTATGGAAGTATGTCGGCCTTTCGTATGCTCAGATCGGACGTTTTTGCGGGAACCGCGACCACTCGACAGCCTTTTACGCCTGCACACAGGTCAAGCAGCGCATACAAGCCGACCGCGAATACCGGCATAAAGTGGAAAATATCGAAACGACTTTCAGTACATGCTCCGCGAATCCCTGAAAAAATATTTTGGTTACGACACATTTCGCCCCAAGCAGGAAGCTATCATGCACAGCGTCCTCTCGGGGCGCGATTGTTTGGTGCTGATGCCCACCGGCGGCGGAAAAAGCATTTGTTATCAGCTCCCGGCTATTGTCAGCGAGGGCACGGCCGTTGTCATCTCGCCGCTGATTTCGCTGATGAAAGACCAAGTGGATTCTTTGCGCCAGGCAGGTGTTGAGGCCTTCGCGCTCAACAGCGTGCAGTCGGCCGACGACAACGCCTGCGTGCGCCGTCGTTGCCGCGAAGGCGCCTGCAAGTTGCTTTATATGTCGCCCGAGACGCTGCTGGCCGAGCTTTCCGGGCTGTTGATGGACATGAAAATCTCGCTAATAGCCGTCGACGAGGCGCACTGCGTGAGCCAGTGGGGGCATGACTTCCGTCCTGAGTACACACAGCTCGGCGTGTTGCGCGAATGTTTCAGCAAAGTGCCCATGATGGCCCTTACGGCGACGGCTGACAAAGTGACGCGGCGCGATATTCTCGAACAACTCAAACTCCGCGACCCCGAGGTGTTCGTTTCTTCGTTCGACCGTCCCAATCTTTCGCTTTCCGTTCGCCGCGGCTTGACCGGAAAGGAAAAACTGCGGGCCGTGACTGATTTTATCGCCGCCCGTTCGGGCGAAAGCGGCATTATTTATTGTCTGGCGCGGAAAACTACGGAAAAACTGGCCGCTGAGTTGCGCCTGCGCGGCATACATGCCGCCGCCTATCACGCCGGAATGGCGGCTGCCGACCGCGAACGCGTGCAAGGCGCCTTTCTGGCCGACGAAATACAGGTGACAGTGGCCACCATCGCTTTCGGCATGGGCATCGACAAGAGCAACGTGCGCTGGGTGGTCCACTATAATTTGCCCAAATCCATAGAAAGTTTCTACCAAGAGATAGGTCGCGCCGGCCGCGACGGACTTCCTTCCGACACACTCCTCTTTTATAATTACGGCGACCTCGTTCAGCTCGAAAAGTTCGCCCGCGAGAGCGGCCAACGCGAGATTAACGAAGAGCGGCTGGCTCGCATGCGTGAATATGCTGAGGCCGGCGTGTGCCGGCGCCGCATTCTGCTCAACTATTTCGGCGAAGCGGCCGACCGCGACTGCGGCGGTTGCGACGTCTGCCGGCATCCGCCCGTGCGATTCGACGGAAGCGTGCTGGCGCAAAAGGCTTTGAGCGCGATAGTGCGGACAGGCGAACAGGCAGGCTTTCAGACGGTGGTCGACATCCTGCGCGGCAACTTCACGCCGGCCGTTGCGGCCGGCGGTTACGGCGCTCTGCCCACGTTCGGCGTGGGGCGCGATGTGCCTCCGCGCGACTGGCGCGACTATCTGTTGCAGTTTCTGCAAATGGGCTTCGTCGAGGTGGCTTACGACGAGAATAATCATCTGAAAGTCACGCCGCAGGGGCGCGACGTGCTGTTCGGTCGCCGCCGGGTCGAACTTTCGCGTGTGGAGCGCGAGAATCCGAAGCCGAAAGCTCCGCGTGGCGCAGCAAAACAGGCATCCCGCCGCGCGCCGGAGAGGGAAACGGAGTTGTGGAGCGCTGTCGGCAACGGGCTGGAGGCTCGAAAGGTCTCGTCGTCGGACGAAAAACTGTTCGACCGGCTGCGTGCGTTGCGCGCAGAGCTGGCCCGCGAGCAAAAGACGCTGCCCTACATCATCATGACCGACCGCACGTTGCGCGAACTGGCCATGCGGCGGCCGTGCAGCGTGGAGGAGTTTTCGACCGTCAGCGGCATCGGCGATTTCAAGACCAAACGTTACGGCCGCCGCTTTGTCGAAGCGATTGCGAACTGGGTGGAAGGAGACGCCTGACGGCGGAGCGTGGAAACTTGCGCGGCGTTTGTTAAAACTATGTCAGAGAAAGTTTGAACTAACACAGACTAAGTTCAAACTTTCTCTGACTAATTTTATTCGGAGAAAAAAATTATGCGCCGGGTTGCAGGCGGACGCTGCGCCGCACGGGTACGGGCGCCGGCCGCAACGGGGCTATTTGCGCGGAAGTGTCTTCCGGCTGCTGCGTTTCGCCGGTCTCCGGCTCGTTGTCGGCCATAGGCATGAAGCCTTTGCTTTGGCTGATGTGGTAGCGCGTGAGTTGTTCGTCGGAAGTGAAGCGGTCGCCCTCGAGCTCGCGGTCGGGCAGGCGGATGCGCATGTATTTGTTCGAATAAAAACGGTGGGCGCGCATGTCCCAGAAGAGTTCTTCGGTGGCGAAGGTCGTCTGTTTCTCGTCGTCCTGAATAAAGACGCGTCCGCGCAGTTCCCACAATGCCTGATCGTAGCACCAGGCCGTGTCGGCTGTAATGTGCATGTTCACACGGAAGCGGTCGTCGTAGCGTTCCAGAAAAATTCCTTTCGGAAAGTACTGCCGCGGCGGCATGGTGCGGTCGAACATCTGCCATTCCTCGGCTACGAGTTTGTAGCGCATCAGCCCCGAGTCGCTGATAAGTTTCGAGACGCCGTAGGTGGTCATCATCGCGGCCGAGTCGCGCAGCCCGACGGATTCGGCCTGCGGCGGTTTCTCGTTGCCGCAGGCCATGGCCATGGCTGCCGCGGAAAAGAGCAGTAGGGCGTGGAACGGGTGGCGAAGGCTCATGCTCGGTACGTTAAGTGCGGGCGTCCGGGCCGTCCGGCACGGGGCGTGCGGAAAGTTTCGGGCCGGCCGCGGGCCGTGTCAATCGACTTTCCACTTCATGAACCAGCGCTCGTTGAACGTGATGCCGAGACACAAGCGCAGATAGTTTTCCGTAATCATGCCGGCGGCTTTTGGCTTCACGCGCTCGTATTGTATGGCCACGTTGACGAGCGAACGGTTGTTGTGGCGGTTGATGACGGGCAGCCCCACGCCGGCCGAAACGAGATAGCTGGTCGGTCCGTCGTGTCCGTCGACAAGCGTGTAGGAAGAAGTATAGCTGAAGCCGGCGCGATAGCGGATGAAGTCGCCCCAGCGAAAGCCGTCGGGCTTGTTGATGAAGTCGATACCGGCCGATATGCGGTGCATGTCTTTGTAGGCGCCCTTCCTGTCGGCGAGTGCAAGCATGCCGCCGTGCGTTTCAACAGTCGGAAATTTCAGGCTGCCCCATTTCTGTATCGTGTAGTCGGCGGCAATGCGCAGCCGGTTGTTGTAATTCCACGCGATGCCTGTGCCGAAACTGTGCGGCATGGCGTAAGCGTCGCGCAGGACGAGCGTATCGCCGCTCGTGATGCTCGAACCTGTGATTTTCTGGTCGTAAAAGTAGGCTTTCGAGCCGAGTCCGTGTCCTAAGCCGTAGGTAAGGCCCAGCGTCAGCTCGTGTTTTTTGTGAAGGGGAATGTAAAATTGCATTCCGGCGTCGATTTTATACGATCGCACCTCGCCGCCGTATTGTCGTTTGCGCGAATCGATGTTCGACTGCGAGAACGAGGCGGTGACCGTGTGCGACATTTCGCCCCAGAGGTAACCTGCGTTCACGCCGAGGCTTACCGGTTTGAACGGACGCCAGCCTACGCCGGCGTAGGCCTCGTGAAGTCCGCCGTTGCCGGCATACTGGTCGGTCTGCGTCACGGTTCCGGTCGTTTGGTCGAAAGTGTCTTGTCCTTTCATGGCGTAGCCGATGGTCGAGTAGGGCACGAGTCCGACGGCCATGCCGAAATTGGGCGAAAGACGGAAGCCGAGGTTGACGTAGTCGATGCTCGTGTTGCGGGCGTTGGTGCTCAGTGCGCCTTGTTTGAGGTTGGCGTTCTGGAGCGAGGCGCCGATGTCGAAGATGAACGTGAGCGAGTCGATGGCCGAATAGGCCGCCGGGTTGCGGAAGTTGAGCTCCTTTCCGTCGTGCAGGGCAAGACCGGCGCCGCCCATGGCTTTGTTGAAACCTCCGGCTCCGTCGGCCAGCAGGCCGAAGCCATAGCGCGAATAGGGCGAGTTCGAGCCGTTGGTCTGTGCCACGGCCGCTGTCGAAACGTAGAGCGCGGCGAGCAATAGCGTGGAGAAGGTGTATTTTTTCATGATGTATGTGTTCGTGAGTCGGAGCGGCTTATTCGCAAGTTTGGGTTGCGGTTTGCCGTTCTGCTGCGGGCGCGAGCCCGGCGGCTTCGGCGGCGGCGCGCAGCCCGAGCAGTACGAGGTCGGGCCGGATTGCGGCCTCCCGGCGCAGGGCTGGCGAGAGGTGTCCGCGGACGATTTCTGCCTGTCCGCCGGTCAGCAGCAGGCGCAGGCCGCTGTGTGTCTGCCGCAGGCGTGCTGCGTAGCCCTCGGTCTCGAAGGCAAGCCCCCATTCCGCGCCGCGGCGCATGGCGGTCGGCGTGTCTGTGCCCAGCAGGCTGCTTTCCGGCGTTTCGCTGCGCCCGACGGCGGGCAGGGCCTGTGTGCCGCGGTGCATGGCTGCGAGGCGCATTTTCAGTCCGGGCGCAATGTTTCCGCCGCGAAATGTTCCGTCGGCCGTAAGCAAATCGAAGGTGGCGCAGGTGCCGAAATCGGCTATCAGTACGTCGCATCCGGGCAGCAATGTCCGTGCGCCGACGGCTGCAGCCAGACGGTCGCTGCCGAGCGTCTGCGGCGTGGCGTAGTCCACGCTTACGGGTAGGCCTTTCAGGCCCGCGCTGAGCGCCGCGGCGGGACATCCGAGCCTGTCGAGTGCCTGTGCGAGCGCGTCGCCCCCGCTGCCGACGGCCGAATAGATGCATGCGCCGATGTCGTGGCTTTCGGCCATCGACCCGACGGCCGAAAGCAGGTCGCCGGACCTGACGAGCCGGAAATCCCGCAGGTCTGCGCCCGCATAGAGCGCTAGCTTGCAGCGGGTGTTGCCGATGTCGATGCAGAGCGTGCCCATAATCGAATGGCGCAAATTTACGAACGGCCGCCCGAAGGACAAAATTTCTGCTTCGATTTTAGCTTTTTTCACCCGTCGTCGCGCCTGCCGGTTGCAAAGTCTGAGTTGCGGAAAACTTACTCAGCGTTAGTTTGAACTTACTCAGACTTAGTTCGAACTTACTCAGACTAATTTACGCGGCGTTGCGTCGCGGCGTTTCCGGACGTTGCGGGAGGCGGAGTTTGCGCCGGACGACTTTGAAGTTGCGAAAAAAAACGCTATTTTTGCCGGAAAAGCCCACCGCCATGAAAAAGTATGCCGACTACATCGACCGCGTTGAGATTCAAAGTCTCTGGAACGGGCGCAAACATATCGTCTGGAAGCTGCAGCCGGGGGTCAACGTACTCTCCGGCCCCAACGGACAGGGAAAGTCGACCATACTGAACCGCCTGGCACAACAGCTGGCACGCCTCGACGCCCCTGTTCCGGCGTCCGGCGTCTGCGTGCCGCCGCCGGATGCCGCCGCCGGTGGCGTGGAAATCGGCTTTGCGCCCGCAGAGGCCGACTGCATACGCTACGACATCATCCGTTCGTTCGACCGTCCGCTTACGGCTGTCGACGCTCTCGGGCGGCTCGGCGACGGGCGCGTGGTCACGGAGCTCGATCTCCAGCTCCATCTGTTGCAGCGCCGCTACCTGGACTATCAGGTCGACCTCGGCAACCGCATCATCGCACTCTTGCAGAGCGGGGACGCCGAAAAGCGCGAAATGGCCGCTGCCGTGCCGATAATGAAGACTTACTTTCAGGACACGGTCGACGAACTTTTCGGCGAAACGGGCAAACACATCGACCGGCAGAGCAACGAGTTGCGCTTCGTGCAATACGACGCCCCGCTGTCGCCCTATCAGCTTTCGAGCGGCGAGAAGCAGCTGCTCGTCATTCTGCTCACGGCGCTCTGTCAGGACGGCCGGTCCGGCGTACTGCTGATGGACGAGCCCGAAGCCAGCCTTCACTTCGAGTGGCAGAAGCAGCTCATCTCCACCGTGCGCCATCTGAATCCCCGTGCACAAATCATCCTGACCACACATTCGCCTGCGCTCATCATGGACGGCTGGAGCGACGCCGTGACCGAGGTCAGCGAAATCACGCAATAGCCTTCCTCCGGCCCATATCCCCGTCATGCCCCGCAAGTCCCGACAAAAGTCCTGGCTGACGCCTGCCGCCCGAAACGGGACGGGCGCCGGCGTCACGTCGCTGGTTGGCGCCCTCTCGTCCTCCTACGTCGCGGCCGCCAACACGCTGGCCGGTCCCCGGGCGCGGCGCAAAGTGGTGGCCTATGTGGAGAGCTACGACGACATTTACTTTTGGAGCAGGCTGCTTCGCCCGCTCGAGGACGAAAAGACTTGTTTCGAAGTGATGCTCCCCTCGCGCAAGGGGCTGGCCAAGGGCAAGAAAATAGCCCTGGCCCGCACGCTCGGCCCGCGGCTGGGCGACTGCATGATTGCCTGCGTCGATGCCGACTACGACTACCTGCTCGACGGCGCCGGCGAAAACGCCGTGCGCATGAAAGACAACCCTTACGTCTTCCACACCTACGTCTACGCCATCGAGTCCTTCCAGTGCTACGCGCCGGCTTTGGCCGAAGTGGCCGTAGGCGCGACGCTCAACGACCGCCGCGAGTTCGATTTCGAAAATTTCATGGCCGAATACAGCCGGACGGTCTGGCCGCTGTTCGTTTGGAGCGTGTGGGCCTACCGTTACGGGCGCTATCAGCAGTTTTCGCTGGCCGACTTCGCCCGCGTGACGGGTTTGCCCGGCATAGACCACCGGCAAGCGGCGGCAACGCTCGAGGCGTTGCGCCGGCGCGTGAATGTGCAAATCGGCAAACTGCACAACCTCTTTCCCGAAGGGCGAAAAAGTTACAAACCCCTGTGCCAGCAGCTCGAAGCGCTCGGCGTGCGGCCCGAAGAGGCCTATCTCTATATGCGCGGTCACGATTTGCTGGACAATGTCGTGGGCCCGCTGATGGAAAGTGTCTGCCGCGTGTTGCGCCGCGAGCGTGAGCGCGAAATACAGACCCGTGCCTGCCACGCTACGCAGATGCAAAACGAACTTTCGGCCTATCGCCACGCCATAGCCACGCCCGCCGACTTGCTGCGCAAGCATACGGCCTATGCAACTTCGGACGCCTATCGGCGAATCGTGGCCGACATTCGCCGCTTCCTTGCCGAGAGGACAGAAAATCGAAACAATAATCCTGTAAAATAGAAGAAAACATGAAAACCTACCTTGTGACCGGCGGTGCCGGCTTTATCGGGTCGAACTTTGTCAAGTATATGCTTTCGCGACACGACGATTGTCGTCTCGTAGTGCTCGATTTGCTCACCTATGCGGGCTATTTGGGCACGATAGCCGACGATGTCGACAACGAACGCTGTTTTTTCGAGCGCGGCAACATCTGCGACCGCGCATTTGTCGACGCCTTGTTCGAAAAATACGGTTTCGACGTGGTCGTTAATTTCGCGGCCGAGAGCCATGTAGACCGCTCGATTGAAAATCCGCAACTCTTTCTCGAAACCAATATCCTCGGTACGCAGAATTTGTTGGACTGCGCCCGCCGTGCATGGGTGACGGGTAAGGACGAAGACGGCTATCCCGCGTGGCGGAAGGGCGTGCGCTATCATCAAGTCTCGACCGACGAGGTCTACGGCTCGTTGGGCGAAGAGGGATACTTCACCGAGGAGACGCCGCTCTGTCCGCACAGCCCCTATTCGGCCTCGAAGACGGGCGCCGACCATGTGGTGTGCGCCTATCGCGACACTTATCGCATGCCGGTCTCGATTACGCGCTGCTCGAACAACTACGGGCCCTATCATTTCCCCGAAAAGTTGATACCGCTGGTCATCAACAACATATTGGAGAACAAAAAACTCCCCGTCTACGGACAAGGGCTCAACATTCGCGACTGGCTCTACGTGGAAGACCACTGCAAGGCCATCGATATGGTGGTGCGCGAGGCTGCCGACGGTTCCATATATAATATAGGAGGGCACAACGAGCGCCGAAACATCGACATCGTGCGCACAATCCTCGCTACCGTGCGCGAAATCATGGAAAACGAGCCCGAAAAGCGCACGTTGTTGAAAAATCGTCCGCTCGCCGCCGACGGACTGCCTACGCTCGACGGACTTAACGAGGAAATGATTACCTTTGTGGGCGACCGGCTCGGACACGACCTGCGTTACGGCATCGATCCCGCGAAAATCAAGCGCGACCTCGGCTGGTATCCCGAAACATGCTTTGAGGACGGCATACGAAAGACCGTGCGCTGGAACTTGGAAAATCGCGAGTGGGTGGAAGCCGTGAGCGGCGACGACTATCAACGCTATTACGAGCAAATGTACGCCGGCCGCTGAGCCTTAACCCTGCGCAAGGGAACTCTTGACCTGAAAAAGAGAAACCGAAAAAATCTAATTTTAATCTCAATGAAAAACAAACTGCTTCGGCGCATAGCGCTCGGCCTGCTGTTATTGGCATGGCCGTCGGGCTCGCTTTCGGCCCAAAATGTAATCTTTCCTCAACAAGCCCAAGCCGGCACCGCCGTGGGCGAGGAGAACGGCGACACTTTCACGCTCCGCAACGACCTGCTGACCGCCGCATTCGTCCGTCAAGGCGGCACATTGGTGTTCGGCGGTTGCGAAGCCATGAATTTGGTGGCCGGAACGCCTGTTTTCAGTTTGGAACGTGCCGACGGTGTGCTGTCGTCGGCCGATATGACGCTGGAAAGCGTAACGCTCGAAGCATTGTCTCCCAATACCCTTGCCGCCCGCGGCTCCGAGAAACTCGGCGGACAAGCCATCAAGGCGATATTCACGAGCGACGGCCTCCGCGCAGAGTGGAAAGCTGTGCTTCGCGACGGTTCGCACTACTTGCGCACGGAGCTCACGCTGACAGCCGACGGCAAAGACGTGCCGATGCGGAGTATCACCCCGATGCTCTACACCGTCGATGTGGCGACAGCCGGTTCTACGCCGAAAGTAGTGGGCAACACGCGCGGTGCGGTATTGGCCAGCGACCGAATCTTCGCCGGCCTCGAAACGCCGATGGGCATTAACACGATAGAGGCCGGGAACATGCCGACCGACGACTTTACGCCCAAGTCGTGGACGCCCGAGTCGTGGACGTGGACGCCCGGCGCCGAGACGCCGCAAGGTATTCTCGACCTCGGCTATGCGAACAGCGATATAGTCGGCGCGCGCGGCTATATCAATATCAAAGAAGCCGGCCGTCAGACCGTTACTTTCCAGTACAACACCGGTACTCACCGCCTGAATATCGTCGGCGTCGATCTTGTCGATTACGAAACGGGCGAAGTGCTGTCTTCCGACTACCATTTCGGCTATACAGGCAGCCAAAAGGAAAATAATGTCTACACGTTAGACGTCCCTTCTGCCGGAATTTATATTGTGCGCTACTTCTGTGAAATCAAGACCGAGACGATTACCTCCTCGGGTACGATAACTTATTCCTGCCCCGTGTCCGTGCCCAAAATCGTCTACGATTTGCAGCCCGTCTCGGCTGCTCCGGCCCGCTTCGCTCCCCTTGCGCTTTCGTCAGACGCCGCCCTTGTCGACGGCACCACGCTTTCGGACAACTGGACGCCGACCGATTGGAGCGCCGTGAGCGAAATACCCGCCCGCATCAGCGAATTGGGCTATTCGGCCAGCGATGTGAAGCAAATTACCCGTCCGATTACCGTCAGCGAAGCCGACGGCCTGCTCTCCGTCGAGTTTCTTTACGCTTCGGGCAACAATCGTCTCGACCTCGTGGGCGTCGATCTCGTCGATAAGAGCGGAAATGTCGTGGCAAGCGACTATCACTTCGGCTATACGGGCAATGCAAGGAGCGAAAACGTTTATCAGTTCAGCGTGCCTTTTGCCGGTGAATACGAAATCCGCTATTTCTGTTCGACGCGCGACGAAGCGCTGACCTCGTCGGGCAACATTACGCTCACCTACGAGAAAGAATATATCGTACATCTGCCTGCGGCCTCGACGGTAACCCTTCGCGGTCTGTGGAGCCGCAACACGACGTTAGCCGCCGGCACATCGTGGCAGGTAGGCGCCGTTGTCGGCCTCATGGCCGAGGGACAGGCCCGCCGTTCGTTCCTTGCCTATTCGGAGCGCGAGCGTGCCGTACCTTGGCGCCCGATGCCCGTTTACGTTTCTTGGTACGAGTTGAACATCGACCGCAACAACTCAGCCGATTACAGCACCACGATGACCGTAGAGCAATGTACCGACGTCGTGCAACAGTGGAAGACGAACCTCTACGACCGCTATGGCGTGGCTCCCGAGGCTTTCATGTGGGACGACGGTTGGGACAACTACGGCACATGGACATTCAACCCTCATTTCCCCAATGGTTTCAGCGAGCCCGACGCCGTTGCCCGCCAGATGGGCTCGGGCATGGGCGCATGGCTCGGCCCGGTGGGAGGCTATGGCACTTCGGGCACCTATCGTCGCAACTATTGGAACGGAAAGGGCGGCATGCAGCTTTCCAACCCCGCTTATTATAAAGTATTCCTCGACGCCTGCTCGTCGATGATTCGCGACTACGACTTCCGTTTCTTCAAGTACGACGGCATCAGCGCCCAGTTCAGCTCCGTAGGCCCCGACGCCGGCACGACGGGCGAGGAAAACGCCGAAGGCATCATCAACATCGAGCGCGAAGTGCGCAAGCTGAAAGCTGACATCTTCCTCAATACCACTGTCGGCACGTGGGCCTCGCCCTTCTGGTTCCAATTCTCCGATGCCGTGTGGCGTCAGGAGAACGACTATGGCACCATTGGCAATCAGGGCAGCGACCGCGAGCGCTGGATTACCTACCGCGACCGCCTCGTCTACCAGAATTACGTGACCAACTCTCCGCTTTGCCCCATCAACACGCTCATGACCCACGGTTTCATTCTTTCTAAATGGGGCAATGTCTCCAAAGATATGGACTATGCCGGCATCGTGCGCGAATTGCGCTGCGCTTTTGCCTGCGGTTCGGGCATGGTCGAGTTGTATAACGACTACGAACTGACCAACAACATCAACGGCGGCGCCTTGTGGGGCGAAATTGCCGACTGCATCAAGTGGCAGCGCAAGAATCGCGATGTTCTGCCCGACGCACACTGGGTAGGCGGCAACCCGTGGGACGGTTCGAAGGCCAATGTCTACGGCTGGGCGTCGTGGAACGGCATTAAGGCGACGCTTGCCCTGCGTAACCCCGCCGCTTCGGCCCAGACGTTTACCACCACGTTGCGTGCGGCGCTCGATATTCCCGCCTATGTCAGCGGTTCAATCATCTTGTCGGACGCTTTCGCCCAAGACGCGCTCGAAGGTTTGACCCTCGATCAAGCCATCGACATCGACGCCGTGCTAACCCTTCGTTTGGCCGCCTCGTCCGTGTATGTCTACGACGGCATCGACAGCAACGCCACCGACGAAGACCTTCGCGCGCTGCTCAACGCCGAACTCCGCGCCCTCTACGACGAAGCCTCGGCCTTTGCTGCCGAAGAGCCTGCCGCGTCGGCTGCTCTGCTCGAAAAGTTCAACGCCGAACTGAATAAAGCCGCCGCCGAGTTGGCCGCCAACACCGCCACCGAAGCCACAATCGAGTCGCTCACGGCCGCCTATCGCGATGTGCGCGACGCAGTCGGCCGCAACGCCACGCTTGCTGTGTTGGTCGGCGAGGCTGAGGCTGCTTTGACGCAATTCGCGTTCATCTCCGGCACGCCGCGCGCCGCGCTCGAATCGCTCGTGGCCGTAGCCCGCGCCGAAGTGCTGGCCAAAACGGCCGAAAACGAGACCATCGCCGCTCTGCGTGAGGCCCTCGCCGCTTTCCGTGCCGCTTCCGTCATTACGTCGCTCGATATGTTGAGCAACGATGCCGTTTATACGATTTCGTCCGAGCGTGGCTATCTGGTTCATGCCGCCGACTTCCGTGCCGACGAGGCATGGTGTTCGGGCAACAGCCGCCACCGCGTGACGGTCGACGCCGACAATCCCGAAACTAGCGCCCAGTGGGCTGTCTTCTGCGTAGACGGGCAATACCATCTCTACAACATCGGTGCCGGCAAGTTCCTCTATAAAAATGGTAGCGGCGGCACCCTGCTGACCGAGTGGCCGCAGGCCGGCGACACGCACTTCCTTGCCGCCACCGGCGCAAACAAGGCCGCCTATCCTTGGGTAATTGCCTTCGGCGACAATCAAATCAACATGTCGGTCGACCAGGAAACGTCCATACTGACCAGTTGGAACAATACGGCTGACGCCGGCAACATGGTTGCGCTGCGTCAGGTTGGCACGTCGGAGGAATTGCAAAATGTTTACAACCGTCTGCACAACTACCTGACCGGCATCGATGCTCCTGTACCCGCCGCGTCGGAAGTTCCGGCCGTCATCTACGACTTGTCGGGCCGTCGTGTGAGCCAAGCCGCCCGCGGCCTCTATATCGTAGGCGGCAAAAAGGCCCTCGTGCGCTGATGCCGCGCGCCTGCCGCTGACCGTATCGCCTCCGTGCCGTTCGGGCAACCACCGCCCTGCGGCACGGAGGTTCTGTTTACCGAAAAAATTGCGTTTGCCGCCCTATGAATCCCTCCCGCACCCCCGTCGACAATTCGTCGCTGCCCTCGCCGCGCTACATGCTCGAAGAAAAACGCCTGCGCGCCAACCTTTCGCTCATTCGCCGGCTCGCCGAGCAGGCGGGCGTCGAGTTTATCCTCGCTTTCAAGGCTTTTGCCCTGTGGCGCACGTTTCCCATTTTCCGCGAATACATTCGTCACACCACGGCCTCGTCGCTCTACGAGGCGCGATTGGCCGCCGAGGAGTTCGGCACGAAGGCCCACACCTATTCGCCGGCCTACGAAGACGAAACGTTCGACCAAGTCGCGGCCTGTTCGAGCCACCTGACGTTCAATTCGCTCACGCAATACGAACGCTTCCGCCTTCGCGCCGCGGGCGTGTCGCTCGGGTTGCGCGTCAATCCCGAATACTCCGAAATCGAGACCGAACTCTACAACCCTTGCGCCCCCGGCAGCCGCTTCGGCGTGCTGGCCGAGCAACTTCCCGCGCGTTTGCCCGACGACATTCGCGGCTTGCATTTCCACTGCCACTGCGAGAGCGACTCCTACGCCCTCGAACGCACGCTCTCCCGCTTCGAGGAGCGCTTTGCGCCGTGGCTCGGGCAAGTGGAGTGGGTGAACTTCGGCGGAGGCCACCTCGTCACGCGCGAGGGCTACGACACCGAGCACCTCGTCGGCCTGCTGCGCGCCTTTCGCGCCCGCTATCCGCACCTGCGCGTGGTGCTCGAACCCGGCAGCGCCTTTGCGTGGCAAACGGGCACGCTTTCGAGTCGCGTGGTCGACATTGTCGAGAACCGGGGCGTGCGCACGGCCATACTCAACGTCAGTTTCACCTGCCACATGCCCGACTGTCTCGAAATGCCCTACACGCCGCGCGTGCTCGGCGCCGAGATATGCGCGCCCGATGCGCCCGGCGCCGTCCGTTTGGGCGGCAACAGTTGCCTGAGCGGCGACTTTATGGGCTGGTGGCGCTTCGAACGGCCGCTCAGCGTGGGCGACGAAGTCGTTTTCGACGACATGATACACTATACGACCGTCAAAACCCACATGTTCAACGGCATACACCACCCCGCGCTCTGCCTTGCGCGCACCGACGGCCGCGTCGAAGTGCTCCGTCGCTTCGACTACGAGGACTATCGCGACCGTATGGACTGACGAGTGGTGACGGATTTCTTATTGTGAATTTATTTTCTTAATAAAGGATTTAATTACATTCTCAAAATTGAAAAATGTATCTTTAATAAGTGGGGAAATCTGAAAATCAAACATAATTAGAAAGGAAAATCGTTATCAATATAAGGATATTTATGGCAGAAGTCCTCGTAAACAATGCGGTTAGCAGTACTCCGCGTCAAATTAGAATTATGGTGTTCATGATAGCGGCATGACAACGTAAACATAGACATTGTAGATTTGTCGCTCTATTATCGACCTTACGCCCATTTTTGTGATGAACGTGTATAAAATGTTGGTCGTAAGGGTCGGAAATTTGAAGGCCGCAATTTTCGCAAGTGTAATTATGCTTCGCACGAATACCGCGACTTATAATTTCCCATTCTTTTGTATATCCAAAAATATCGACTTCAACATTTTCTTCTGATCTCACCTTTTCTGAATTTTTCAGAAATTCAACAAAATCAGTAGTGGTCATAGTGGGAAAAGCATCTTGTGCCATTGAAAGACAATACCTGCATAAAGGTAAAGAGGTAACTTCCTTGTCTTTCATTTGGTCGTCTATATCGTGAACCCAAACTTTTTCCGTGTTAGCACGTCGGTAAGTCGGTGTTTCTCCGATATGATTCATAAAAGATTGAATAGTTTGACATTTTCGGATATGAAAGCGAGGTTTCCCATACCGTATAAGATGATAGTTACGTTTACTCGTTGGTTGAATTAATTTTCTAA
>JAFLUW010000070.1 GCA_022508615.1 Prevotellaceae bacterium
GCAACCTTCTGATCCGTAGTCAGATGCTCTATTCAGTTGAGCTAATGAGCCGTTTTCGAGTACAAAAGTAGGGTTTTCTTGATTCCCTGCAAAAGAAATTACGAAAAAAACGCACGTTTCCGGACTTTCCCGGCCGAAAGCCTCGCGAATTCCGACCCGACACCCGTTCATTGCCGCAGGACGTACTTCACCGCCGCGCAAGCCTTTTCCCAGTCCGTATCGAGCGAGAAAGGCGTAATCGAATCGCTGTCGTCCACGTAGGCAAGCGTCGTTTCTTTGTCCGAATCGCCAAACAAGGGATTCGACAAGCTGGCGTCGGTATAAAGCAATATGCGTCTTTTGAGTTCGTCGGGCTCCTTTGCCAGCGTTTCGTCGACCAGCATGGCCACAAACATGGTAACGAATTCATTCATGTAGTAGGCCTGCGTGTTCAGAAAGTCTTCCGTCACCTGATCGCGGGTTTCGAAAGCCTTGCTCTGCAGATAGGTCATCGAAGTCATTTTGAATTGCGCAATCCGCAGCGTCGTATAGCTTGACGAAGGGTTGTTAATCACCCGGGCCGCCCCTTCGATTACATAATTGAACACCTCCTGAGACGAAAGCGCACAAAAAGAGAAAAGATAAAGCCCCAAGACGGCTAAAACACGTGTCATAATGGTTTCTCAAGTTTTAGAATTCTGTTTATACACGGAGGAAGTTCCTCGTCGCAATGTGTGACCATTACGAGCGTCTTACTTTTGTCTTCCATATACCGTTCGACCACGGCACGAGCCTGCTCCATATTATGGCGGTCGAGCCCCTGAAACGGTTCGTCCAGCACGAGCAGTTCCGGTTCTTTCACAAAGGCCCGGGCCAACAGTGCAAGTCGCTGCTCGCCGAGGGAAAGTGTGCGAAAATCGCGGCTGTCGGCACCGTGCAGTCCGAATGCGCACAGCCACGACAAGGCCACTTCCCGCTGAGCGGCTGTCGGCCGGCGAAAAGCGCCGACCGTATCGAAAAAACCGTCGGCCACAACGTCGGCCACGGCTATCGGCCGTTGATAAGTGTAAGCTAATTCCGAAGAAGCGTAGCCAATGCGGCGCTTAATGTCCCAAATGCTCTCGCCGGTGCCGCGGCGACAGCCGAAAAGGCTGACTGAAAGTGCATAAGCCTGAGGATTGTCCGCGCAGACCAGCGAAAGCAGCGTGCTTTTCCCCGCGCCGTTTTCCCCTATCAGCGCCCAGCGCTCGCCACGCCGCACCGTCCAGTCGATCCGGCGCAAAATGTCGCGCCCGTCGTAGCTGACGGAAACGTTGTCCAGACGGACTATTTCTTCGGACGGTGAAAAATCCGTTTTGTCCAGACAAAGCGGATTTTCGGTCTCGCACCGAAGCTTTTCCGCCGGACAAAATGCCGTACATGGGCCTGCCACTCCGTTTGTCATACGAATGACGTGGGTGACAAAAAGCGGTATTTCCTCCTCTCGCGCAGCCGATAGTATAATGGTCATTTCTTGCGACAAACGCTCCAGCAGTCCGGCAAATTTTCTCCGCGCAACGCAGTCCAGACCGATGAACGGATTGTCCACAATCAGCACTTTGGGCCCGGAAGCCAGCGCACGGGCCATTTGCAGCCGGCGAAGTTCGCCACTCGACAGCATCGTAACCGTTTTGTCCAGCAAATCGGCAGCCAATGTCCCGGCTAATACATTTTGTGTCAGTGTTTCATACTGTTCGCGAACCAGCGGAAGCAATTCTTCATCACCTTTGTTCCAGCGTTGCTGGTAATAGCGCGGAGCATGTCGGCCATAGGCATCTCGAAAGGAGACAAAAGCGACAGCTGTCGCAGCAGGAAAAAGAGATTCGGCCTGCGTTTCTATCTTCCGACGGCCTGCAAGTACCTCCAGCAACAAAGTTTTTCCGGAAGCATTCGGACCTGTCACCGCCACATGCATACCCCTGACAATTTCGACTTGCGGCAGTTGTCCGAAAGCCGCACGCGAATCGTGCACGACACCATTTCTTATATAATACAACTTTTCCCGCATAGCCAATCACTTTATCCGATCCGGATGCTGCTTGATAAAATCCGACCATGAACCGGATGTTTTACTCCCAGACCTGCATCCGGACGCCTGCAAAGCCGCTACGCGCGCCGTGCCGAGATAATGACAATAGGCAGCTCCGAGCGCGTCTGTCGCATCCAGATAAGGCAGCATCGATTCGTCGGGAATGCAAAGCATGCGCTGCATGACGGCGGCCACTTGCTCTTTACTGGCTGAGCCGGAGCCCGTAATGGCCTGTTTGATACTGCTGGGCGGATATTCGTGAATCGGAATGTCACGGCTGATAGCTGCTGCAATCGACACACCCTGTGCCCGCCCTAACTTCAACATAGATTGTACATTCTTTCCGAAAAACGGCGCCTCGATGGCCATTTCGTCGGGCAAAAAGGCGTCGATAAGCGAGAGCAAACGCTCATGTATGCGCCCCAGTTTCAGATAGACATCCTTGACCCGGCGCAAATCGATGACGCCCATGGCCACCATTTCTACCTTTTTCCCGACAACGCGCAACACACCGTAGCCCAGAACATTCGTTCCGGGATCAATGCCGAGAATTATACGTTCTTTGTCGTCTTTCATCGGGGATAATGCCGACTGGTGTGGTAACGAATCAAGCCGGGCATGGGACGCTGGTGAATTTCGCCTACGGTCAACCCCAGGCAAGCTGCAGCCTCGCGCAATTCTTCTTGAAAATGGCAAGCCACGCTACCCACGTAATTCACAGGCAGCTCCGGCCGGCCATAGCGCACAACCGAAGTTTCCAGATGCCGCATGAATTCGCTGACAAGCAGGGTGCGGATGCCTGCATCTGAGCGATGAGCGGCGAGAAACGGGCAGAAAGAAGCCAGAAACACGTTGGCAGCCGGCTCGCGATAGACACGGCGTACGATTTCCGTCTCGTCCAGACCGAAAGTTTCACGAAATCCTCGCGCAACGGCCGGCGACACGCTGCCGCGCAACACATCGCGCAACAAAAGGCGGCCCAAACTGGCGCCGCTCCCTTCGTCGCCCAGCACATATCCCAGCGTAGGCACGTTTTCGACTATGCGCTCTCCGTCGTAAAAGCAGGTGTTCGCTCCCGTACCGAGAATACAGGCAACACCGGGCCGGTTTCCGCAGAGCGAGCGGGCCGCAGCCAGCAAATCGCTCTCGACCGACACCGCGTTTACGCCGGGATAGCGCTCGCACAGCACCTGCCGCATGCGCACAGCGCCTTCTCCCTTGCAGCCGGCGCCATAGAAACAGATACTATCTGCCCGGCAATCGTCGGGCAGCAGCGCTGTGATGGCCGCAACGGTGGCCAAGGCAGGATTTATCCCCTGCCCCATCCACTCGCCGGCCTGTCCTTTTTCATCGAGCAAGACCCAATGGGTTTTCGTGCTTCCGCTGTCGGCTATGAGCACACGCATGGCGATTCGTTCGTTTTTATGGCGCGAATATAGTCAACTTCGGTGAATCCGGATGCACAGCAGGGAGATTTTCGCATTCTTTAACCATTCGCGCACCGACTGCCAGGTGCGCTTTTCACCTGCAAAGCAGACAAAAAGTCAATCCTGCCCACATATTCAACACATTCCGGAAATAAAGTCGTACTTTTGCCGCACGTTCCGCCCGAATCGGGAGAAAACGGAAGCGAGACATTCACAAAAACTCCTATATCTTTATGAAACTACACATTGCTGTTCTGGCCGGCGACGGCATCGGTCCGGAAATTTCGGCCGTAGGCGTCGACGTGCTCAGAGCTGTGGCCGAGAAGTTCGGTCATGAAATCGAATTCAGCGAGGCTCTTTGCGGCGCAGCGGCGATCGAAGCCGTGGGCGATCCTTTCCCCGAAGAAACTTTCGCCATTTGTAAAACCGCCGACGCCGTGCTGTTTTCGGCCGTGGGCGATCCGAAGTTCGACAACGATCCCACGGCGAAAGTGCGTCCCGAGCAAGGCCTGCTGGCCATGCGCAAGAAGCTGGGCCTCTATGCCAATATCCGTCCCGTACAGACATTCCCCTGCCTTGTCCACAAATCGCCGCTCAAAGACGAGATTGTGCGCGGCGCCGACTTCGTGTGCATTCGCGAACTAACAGGCGGCATGTATTTCGGTGCGAAACAGGAGGGCGAAGACTATGCCTACGACACCAATGCCTATACGCGCGCGGAAGTGGAGCGCATTCTGCACGCAGCTTACGCCTGCGCCCGGCGCCGGCGCAAGCATCTGACCGTGGTCGACAAGGCCAACGTGCTAGCATCGAGCCGCCTGTGGCGCAAAGTGGCGCAGGAAGTGGAAAAAGTCTACCCCGACGTGACGACCGACTACATGTACGTGGACAATGCCGCGATGCGCATGATACAAGATCCGAAATTTTTCGACGTAATCGTCACGGAGAACACGTTCGGCGACATTCTCACGGACGAAGGTTCGTGCATCACGGGCTCGATGGGCCTGCTGCCCTCGGCATCGACCGGTGAGTCGACGCCAGTCTTCGAACCGATTCACGGCTCGTGGCCTCAGGCAAAAGGACTGAACATCGCCAACCCGCTAGCCCAGATACTCTCGGTGGCCATGCTGCTCGAACATTTCGATCTGGCCGAAGAAGCCGCGCTCGTGCGCCGCACGGTAGACGCCTCGCTCGACGAAAACGTCCGCACACCAGAAATTCAGGTCGAAGGCGGCCCGCACTACGGAACGAAAGAGGTCGGTGCCTGGATTGTCGACCGCATCCGCCAGGCTTAGCGGCCTGCAACCCTGCCGCACGGGACGTTGCCGGAACCGATAAACTAACACTGCATAAATTGCAGGGAGAAAGTTTGAACTTACTCAAGACTATTTCAAACTTACTCCCTGCAATTTTTTACTATCTCAGCGTTCGCACAAACCGACAGCCGGAAAGGCCGCCGTGAAAGCCACTGCCGTCACGGCGCAAGCCGCCTTTTTGCCCACCACGCCTTTCAAACCGGCGCCGTCGGCCCGGACAACGGCGGCATCGCAGAAAAGTTCATCTGCCACAGTTTGTTATTCAAGCGAAAATCATTACTTTTGCGGCGAATTTCGACAAACATCATGGCAAAAAAGAACATCTCTCCCGACTATATTTTCGAAACCAGCTGGGAGGTCTGCAACAAAGTCGGCGGCATCTACACCGTGCTCTCTTCGCGCGCGAAGACGATGCAGGAACACTATGCCGACCGCACGATATTCATCGGCCCCGACGTGTGGGGCGGTAAGCACAATCCCGACTTCAAGGAACAAAAGCCGTTGCTGCGCAAATGGCGCGAGACAGCCGCGGCACGCGGCCTGAATGTGCGCATCGGGCGCTGGCAAGTGCCTGGCGAACCGATTGCCGTGCTGGTGGATTTCGCTCCGCTTTTCGACGAGAAAAACGAAATCTACGCCCGCGCCTACGAAAAGTTCGGCGTGGAAAGCATCAAAGCCTATGGCGACTACGACGAAGCCTCGATGTTCAGCGTAGCGGCAGGACGCTTCGTCGAAGCCATCGCGCCGCTGCTCGGCGACAGCCGCATCGTCTATCAGGCCCACGAATGGATGTCGGGCATGGGCATGATGTTCCTCAAAGACGCCTGCCCCGGCATCGCCACCATCTTCACGACCCACGCCACGAGCATCGGCCGCTCCATCGCCGGCAACAACAAGAATCTCTACCAGTATTTCGAACACTACGACGGCGACCAGATGGCCGGCGAGCTATCGATGGAAGCCAAACACAGCGTCGAGAAGCAAAGCGCCCACCATGCCGACTGCTTCACCACGGTCTCGGCTTTCACCGACCGCGAATGCGCGCAGTTGCTCGAAAAAAAAGCCGACGTGGTGCTGCCCAACGGATTCGAAAAAGACTTCGTGCCCTCCGGAGCGGCGTTCGCCAGAACGCGCAAGGCGGCACGCAAACGCATCTTCGAAGTAGCCTCGGCACTCACGGGACAAACTTTCGCCGAAGACACGCTTATCGTGTCGACCAGCGGACGCAACGACTTCCGTTGCAAAGGTTTCGACGTATTTCTCGAAGCTTTGCACGAACTCAACGAGCGTCTGCGCAGCCGCACGGCCGTGGACGGCGAATCGCAATACGCTCAGCGCACACAAGTGCTCGCCCTTATCGAAGTGCCCTGCTGGCTGCTCGCGCCGCGCACGGACTTGCAGGAATGCATGGCCGCGCCGCATCCCGGCAACAGCCTGCCGTGGAGCCAGATTTCGCACGACTTGCACAACCTGAACGAAGATCGCATACTCTGTCTCATTCGTCAACTCGGTTTGAACAACACGGAGCACGACCCGGTCAAGGTAATTCTCGTCCCATGCTATCTCGACGGGAAAGACGGCATCTTCGACATGCCTTACTACGACTTGCTGACTGCCAACGACCTGGCCATTTATCCCTCCTACTACGAACCGTGGGGCTACACGCCGCTGGAGAGCATTGCTTTCAAGACACCCTGCATTACGACCGACCTGAGCGGTTTCGGACAATGGATAAACGCGACGCTCGGCCACGAAGGCCAGCTCGAGGACGGCGTAAAAGTCATCCATCGCGACGACTGCAACTACTTCGACGTGGCCGGCGAAATCGGCGAGGCCATCAGGGAAATGATGCGCAAACCGGCCGACGAACGTGCAGCCATTGCGAAAAAAGCAGAAAAGCTGGCAGGCAAGGCGCTGTGGAAAAATTTCTTCAAGCACTATCAGACAGCCTACGAAACCGCACTCAACAAGACAAACACATCAAAAATATAACGTAAAAATGAACGTAAAAGTAAGCAACGCAAACCAGCCGCAATGGAAAGCCGTGACAGTGAAAAGTCACATTCCCGAAGCTCTCGGCAAACTTGACGAAATTGCTCACAACTTCTGGTGGACATGGAATTCCGGAGCACGCGAGCTTTTCCGCATGCTCGATCCGGAACTCTACACGAAGACCCACCACAACGCCGTGGAGATGCTCACGAAGCTCTCCTACGAAAAGCTCACCGAGCTTTCGAAAGACAAGGCCGTTACGGCCAAGATGGACGAGGTGTACAAGGAATTCCGCGATTATATGGACGTAAAGCGGGACACTGACCGCGCCAGTGTCGCCTATTTCTGCATGGAATACGGCCTGCACAACACACTGAAAATCTATTCGGGCGGTCTCGGCATCTTGGCCGGCGATTATATTAAGGAGGCTTCTGATTCGAACGTGGACATGGTGGCTGTCGGTTTCCTCTACCGCTACGGCTATTTCACGCAGTCGCTTTCCATGGACGGACAGCAGATAGCCAACTACGAAGCACAGGATTTCGATATGCTGGCCACGGAACGCGTATTCGACGCCGAAGGCAACCACATGATGGTAGAAGTACCTTTCCCCAATTATACGGTGTATGCCGCCGTTTGGCAGGTCAATGTGGGCCGCGTCAAGCTTTATCTGCTCGACACGGACAACGAAATGAATTCGGAATTCGACCGTAACATTACGCATGCCCTTTACGGCGGCGACTGGGAGAACCGAATCAAGCAGGAATACGTGCTCGGCATCGGCGGTATGCTGGCTTTGCAGAAATTGGGCATACAAAAGGACATCTATCACTGCAATGAGGGCCACGCAGCGCTTTGCAACGTGCAGCGGCTCGTGGATTATGTCGGCCAAGGACTGAACTTTAACGAAGCGCTCGAGCTTGTCCGCGCCTCTTCGCTTTATACCGTGCATACACCGGTGCCTGCCGGTCACGATTATTTCGAAGAAGGACTTTTCCACAAGTATCTGGGCCACATTCCGGCCAAACTCGGCATCAGTTGGGACGACTTCATGGGACTCGGCCGCATGAATCCCGAAGATAAGGGCGAAAAGTTCTGCATGTCGACCTTCCTTTGCAAAACGTGTCAGGAAATCAACGGTGTAAGCTGGCTTCACGGCCGCGTTTCGCAGCAGATGTTCAAAGGAATATGGCCGGGATATATGCCCAACGAGCATACGGAACTCCACAAAATCCGCAATCACGGAGAATGGTTCGACGTATATAATACGGAGAAGGAGAGCCATGTGGGTTATGTGACCAACGGCGTACATTTCCCCACTTGGTGTGCCAAAGAGTGGCGTGACCTTTATGAAACATTCTTCGACAAAAATTTCATCAGCGACCAAAGCAACGAGAAAATCTGGGAAAAGATTTACGACGTGCCCGACGAATTGGTATGGGAGACGCGCTGCAAGTTGAAACGCAAGCTCATCGACTACATCCGCGGACGTTTCCGCAAATCCTGGCTGCAAAACCAGAACTCTCCGGGACGCGTGGAAAGTCTGCTCGACAAAATCAACCCCGATGCCCTGCTCATCGGCTTCGCACGCCGCTTCGCCACCTACAAACGCGCTCATCTGCTGTTCAGCGACCTCGATCGGCTGGCAAAAATCGTGAACAACCCCGAACGCCCCGTGCAATTCCTCTTCGCCGGCAAGGCTCACCCTGCCGACGGCGCCGGACAGGGACTCATCAAACGCATATACGAAATCTCGCAGCGTCCCGAGTTCATCGGCAAAATCATTTTCCTCGACAACTACGATATGCAGCTCGCGCGCCGTCTCGTTTCGGGCGTCGACATTTGGCTCAACACGCCGACACGTCCGCTCGAAGCCTCGGGTACGTCGGGCGAGAAGGCGCTGATGAACGGTGTGGTGAATTTCTCCGTGCTCGACGGCTGGTGGTATGAGGGTTATCGCGAAGGAGCCGGCTGGGCCTTGACCGACAAGCGCACCTATCAAGACCAAGGCTTGCAAGACCAACTCGATGCCGCCACCATCTATAAAATGCTCGAGAACGAAATCATACCGATGTACTTCGACAAGGGCTATAAGGGCTATTCCGAGCGCTGGGTAAAGACGGTAAAGAACTCTATCGCCCAGATAGCACCCCACTACACCATGAAACGTCAGCTCGACGACTACTATGCCCGCTTCTACAACCCCGAAGCAGCGCGTTTCAAAGCACTTTCGGCCAACAACAATCAGAAAGCCAAGGAAATCGCCCTTTGGAAAGAACAAGTGGCCGAGCGTTGGGAGAATATACATGTCGTAGCGTCAAAAGGCGGAGACATACTGTCCAACGGCACACTTGTCAGCGGCAATCCCTTCACCGTAGAGCACATCGTGGACGAACAAGGCCTCGACAATGCCGTCGGCATTGACCTCGTCGTGGTGGGAACTGTAGACGGCCGCGAACGTGTGGCAAAAATCGTCCCCATGGAAGTGACGCAGAAGGACGGAAATCTCTACACTTTCAGCGTAACGGCCAGCATCGACGTCGCCGGTTCCTACCGTCTGGCCTATCGCATGTATCCCAAGAACG
>JAFLUW010000071.1 GCA_022508615.1 Prevotellaceae bacterium
AAACTTACTCAGACTAAGTTTCGCGCCGCTGCGGCACGGGGCGGCCGCCGACGGCTTTTCGCTGACTTTCAGCACGATGAAGCGAAACGTGCGGGCCGCTCCCTTCGCCCTTCCGGCCGCCGACGGCCGCAGGCGCCCCGACGGCGGAGAAGAACTGCACATCGGACCGATTTTTGTGCCGAAATCTCGTTTTAACCCTTGTTTTGCCATTTACATACGCCATGAAGGGGACTAAAAGGTTAAAATATGTTTACATTTCAAATTATTTGTAATAATTTTGCGCGTCGTCGGCGTCGACTCCTTACTTTTGCATCGTGTTTTTCATAGTATTAGATTTAAGGTTAACAAAGGTTGGGTTACAGCGGTAACCCTTTTTTTGTCCCCTGTCCGGCGAAATCCCCCTGCGGAGCCGGAAACGAAAACGGCACGGCGGAAACGGGCCGCCGTCAGTTGAACACGACGGCACAAGTGCCCGACGCGCTCGCGGCGTAGCGGCCGATGCGCTCTCCGGTCGCGCCCGAGTAACGGTAGAGCCAGCCCGGCGAGGTGAAATCCCACTGACCGGCGTAGGAACCGACGTAGATGTCGCCGTCGGCGGGATTGACGGCTATCGAATAGGGATTTTCGGGCAAATGGCCGGGCGCAAGGAACGCTTCGTCGAGCACCCGGCCCGTCGAAATACCGTAACACTTGTAGGTAAGCTCGCGTTCGTAGGTCGCTTCGCCGTAGTAGTCCGTGTAATCGTAGATGACGTAGAGCCTGTCGCCGTGAGCGGCCATCTTCGTGCCGGGACAGAAGACGGCGGCGCGGTCTTCGCCGGCGCGGAAACGCCATATTTCGGGCCTGACGCTGCCATAGTTGCCCTGACAGGCCACGAAGACGCTGCCGTCGGCCGCCAGAGCCATGCCCGTGGGGTTCATGCCGACGCTTATCTCGCATTCGACGGCCATGGTGCGCGGATGGATTTTCGCCACCCTGAATCCGTCGGCATAGCCGCCCGCCCCGTTGTAACCGTCGCTGACAGCGGCATAAATATAGCCGTCCGCGGCGACGATGCCCGAGGGATTGGGGCCGACGTAGGCCTTGCCCGAGACGCTGAACGTGAGCGTGTCAACGCGCGAAACGTGTCCGTCGTTGCCCGTGACGAACAAGAAGCCGTCGGCGGCCGCCAGGCCTTCGGGCTGGCTGACTTGCGTGCTGCCGACGATGCGCAGCGTGGCGGCATCGAGCTGCCAGACGAGGTCGGAGCCGTACATGGCGGCATAAATGCAGCTGCCGTAGCGCACGGCGGCCTGCACGTCGGCGCCGAGGCTCTGTCCGTTGACCGCGGCAAAGACGTTTTTCCGATAATCGCCCGTAACGAGGTCGAGCACGTCGGCCGTACTTTCGATTCCCGCGTAGTAAGAACCCTGATTGAACACGACAACGCTCCGCTTGCCGCAGGTTTCGGCGGGCGGAGCCGGCGTTTCTTCCTCCGCACACGCGGCAAAGGTCAGCAGACAGGCCGTCAGGACGACGGCGGTTTGGAACATTTTTTTCATAGTCTGAATGTTTTATTATAATAATGGGAATGTTTGCTCCTTACAGCGGATAAGCAAGCCTCGTCAGAAACTTACGCGCCACGAAGCGCGCCATGTGCGCCCCGGCATGGGATAACGGCGGATGATTTCGTACTGCGTGTCGGTCAGATTGAGACATTCGAGCGCGATTTCACCCGTTGCGCGGCCCAGACGCAGACTTCGCGCGAGACCGGCGCCCAATTCGGCCGCGGGAGCCAGACTTGTGCCGGCGGCATGCTCGTCCGTGCTCCAGCGTTCGCCCTGCACGGTGAGCCAGAAGCGCACATCGGCCCACGGATTACGCCAAAGGGCCGAGGCCGAGCCCCAAAGGGCCGGCACATAGGCCGGCCGCAGACCGTAGGCGGCGTCGTTGCGGTCGCTGCGGTCGCGAAGGCCGGAGCAACTCAGCGATGCGGCCGCTTCGACGGCGTGGCGGGCGGCGAGGCGGGCCGCGGCGTGCAGCGAAACGTCGGCGCCGAGCCCTTCGGAGCGTCCCCGGTTCGCCATACGCCACAGATAGGGCGAAAGCGGCAGCGCCGAGAGGCGGTCGGCGAGGCTTTGGGCGTAGAAGTCGGCCGTCAGTTGCAACCGGAGGGCGCCCCGCGCGGCGCATACGTCCGAAACGAGCCCCGCGCCGGCCTGCCGCACGCGCTCGGGCCGCAAGTCGGTCGACCCGAGGCGGTAGAAATAGCAGTCGGAGAACGATGGCACCCGCAGCGAGCGGCGCCAGTAGAAGCGCAAGGCCGTTTCGCCCGCCGCAGCGCGCCACAGCACGCAGCGGGCCGAGACTTCGGGCCGCAGATCGCGCACCGGCCGCGCCCTGTTCCCCGAATGCGGCCCGCGGCCGCCGATTGCGACGGCGCCGAGGCTGCCCGTGAGTTGCAGACGGGGCGCGGCGTAGCGCAGTGCGGCCTCGGCGTGCAGGCTGTGGCGCGCTGCGCCGTCGGCGTCGGGCGTCGAGGCGTCGAGATGCTGGAAAGTGTAGTCGGCCGCGAGCGCTGCCAGAAAGGGACGCCCGGCCGTTTTCGCCCGTCCGAAGCGAAGCGCTGCGCCGCCGAGGGCATAAAGCTCTGCCGTGCCGTACATTCGTTCGAGAAGGCCGCCGGGCTGCTGCGCGTCGCGGTCGCGATAGCGGTAGCCGCTCCATGCGGAACGAAGGGCGGCCACCGTGCGCCAGCGGCCGCGACGCTGCGTGCGCCGGGCCGAGATTTCGGCGCGGTCGTCGCGGATGTTTTCCGTGCCGCGCGCAGTATAATAGACCACGGGGCCGGGCAGTTGGCGATAGTCGTGGACAAAGGAGCCTTTCACGTCGGTCTCGGCGCCCGAAGCGGCCCGGCCGAGCGCACGCACCTGCATGGAGAGTTGCTGAAACAGGCTGTGTGCGCGGCGTTCGCGCGACTGGAGCTGATGGTTGGTCAGCGTGAAGGGAAAGTCGCCCGCCGAGCGCCGCCACTGCACGCCGGCGCCCGTCTGCCAGCAGCTTCCCGTCCGGCCGGCGAGCGACAGGGCCGCGCCGGTCGCGCCCCATTGCCCGGCGTCGAGGCTTGCCGCGCCCGAAAGCCGCGTGGGGGAGGCGTTTACGGCTGCCGGGGAAGCGTCTGTGCGACAGTCCGTAAACTTAGTCTGAGTAAGTTCGAACTTACGCTGAGTAAGTTTGAAATTAGTCTGAGTAAGTTTTTCCTTACTTTGTGTTTGCATCGCGCTGCTGCGCGACGGCCCGGGCCGGACGGCGGGCAGTGTCGTCGAGACGCTCAGCGTGGCGGCCGTGCGGGCCGAAGGCGGAACGAGAAGGTCGTCGCCGGCGCCGAGGGCGAGGCTCATGGCCGCGACGCGGCCCGCCGGCAGACGCCCGAGGTCGACTGCGCCCGAAAGCAAGTCGGAAACGGGCAAACCGTCGACGACAACCGACGTGTGGGCCGCGCCGAGAGCCCGCACGCTGACCGTTTTCAGCCCCGAGGGGCCGCCATAGTCGCGCACGGTGGCCGCCGGCAGATGGCGCGCCCAGTCGGCCGGCGCGTCCAGCCCCGAGCGGGCGGCGAAAGCCTCGCCGAGCTCGAACAACGGCGCGGCCGCACGCACCGCGGCGGGCGCCATGCGGGCCGAAACCACGGCCGCACGCAGACTGCGGGCCGGAAGCGTGTCGGAAGGCGCAGGCAGCCGCTCCCGGCTCCCCGCTGCCGGCGGGAAAGAGAGCAAAAGGCCTGCAAAAGCGAGCGATAACTTGTGCAGCTTCATGAGAAAAGGCATGTCGGTCTCCGTGCTGTCCGCGCAACGCAGAGCAAGGGACGTCGGCCGGCCGGCAGCGGCAGGGCTGCACGCGGCAGGGCGGACGGTCCGGGGCAGGTCTTCCGACTCGTTCCCGCAGCACGCGCCTTCTCCGGGCTGCGGGCTTTCTTCGGCGCGAAGAAAGCGGCCGCAGGGCCGAATGGCTGAACTTTGCGTCTGCGACGACGGAACTCACGGCAGCGGGACTGTGCGGGAATTGCACCCGTCTTCCCTCTTAGCGGCACTGGACGCCCTCTCGCGGCGCCCGGCCGAACCGCCGGACGCGGCAAAAGTACGAAAAATCGCACGACAAAGACACGAGGACAAAGATTTATCGGTATATTTGCAACCGGCGCCGGCAATCAGCGCCCTCTGCCCGGCGCAAGGGCCGGAACGAAAAACACACCAAACGCATTTGCCATGAAACAGCTCTTCAAAAAAGCGCTGCTGCTGGGAAGCCTCGGCGCAGCGCTGACCGCTCCGGCACAGACGGAGGTAGACCGCACGAAGTATAGGGACTACTCGCCCGTGTTGCAGACCGACTACCGACTGGCTTCGGCCGTCGCGCAGACGGAAAAGCGTCCCGACCACGTGCACAACGGACAGTCGCGCTTTTTCCCGCCCGTGTTCAATCAGGCGGGCGGTTCCTGCGGCTCGGCCTCGCGCGTCAGCTACATGTTCACGCACGAGATCAACGCCTACCGCGACCTCGACGGCTCGCTGCCCGAGAACTACTATCCTTCGCACTTCTCGTGGCTGCTGACCAACGGAAACTCGGGCAAAGACGAGTTCGTCACGCGCATAGGCATTCCCTCGGCGGCCATATACGGCGGACAGACCTATTCGAAATACTTCGGCATGCAAGACTGCGAGGACGACGACTTCGGTTGGATGCAAGGCTACGAAAAATGGTTCGCCGCCATGCACAATCGCATGGAACAGCCGGTAAACTTCCCCGACAATCTCGGCACCGAAGCCGGACGCGAGGCCGTAAAGAACTTTCTGTGGAACCATAACGGCGACCCCGACTTCGCAGGCGGCGGTATCGTGGGCGTAGGCGTGGCCTCGACCTTCGATTTGATTGCCATCCCCTCGACACCGGCCAACGACGCGGCCGGACTGACGGGAAAGAAGTATATTCGCTCGTGGGGCACGCAAGTGGACCACGCACAGACCATCGTAGGCTACGATGACCGCGTGGAGTTCGACCTCAACGGCAACGGCATCTACGGCGAGAAGAGCGCCGACGAGGTGGGCGCGTGGATTGTGGTCAATTCGTGGGGACGAGGCTGGGGAGACAACGGCTTTGCCTACTGTCCCTACGCCTACGGCGGCTCGCACTTCAAACTCTCGGGCTCGACGAAAGTTTTCGACCAGAATTCGTGGTGGCGCCCCGAGGTCTATCATGTGCGCAAAGGCTATCGCCCGCTGCGAACCATCAAACTCCTGATGGAATATACCCGCCGCAGCGAACTCAGCCTCTCGGCCGGCGTCTCGACCGACCTTTCGGCCGAAATGCCCGAGCGTACCGTGCCCTTCGAACACTTCAAGTATGCCGGCGACGGCAACTACGGCAACACGGTGCCCGCACCCGAAGTGCCGATGCTGGGCCGCTGGACCGACGGCCTGCATCGCGAGCCCATGGAGTTCGGCTACGACCTGACAGACCTGACGGCGGCGTTCGACAAAAGCCAGCCGCTGAAATACTTCTTCATTATCGAGACGAAAAAGACGGCTGTCGGCAGCGGAACAATCCACGCCGCTTCGATAATCGACTACGAAGACATTCTTTCGGGCATCGAGACGCCCTTTGATTTGGGTAAAAGCGGCGTAAGCATACAGAACGCTGGCAAAAAGACCATAATCAGCGTCGTCGTGCAGGGACAGAACTACTATGCCCCGCAAAACTTCCGCGCAGACGGCGGACGGTTGGAATGGACGGCGCCTCACCCTTCGGGCAACGTCCTTACGGGCTACAAAATCCGCTCCGGCAGCGAACTGTTGGCTACTGTCGGCCCCGAAGCCACGTCGTGGAAACTGCCCGAAGGCGCTTCGGGCACGTTCAGCCTGACCGCCGTCTACGGCACGCGCGAATCGGCCGCCGTAAACACGACGCTGCAAGCCGAAGACAGCGACGAAGCCTGCTCGGTAGACCTTACGGGCGGATTTACGCTGAAAAACGTCTTCGACGCCCGCTACAACGAAGCCACAATCGAATTCTGGATACAGCCCAAGTCGCTGACAAACTGGAATCAAAGCGCCGGACCCGGCTGGGGCAACTTCATGTTCCACGCCAACGCCGACGGCTCGTTCACGGCCGGCTGGAACACCGGCTCCGACCGCACAAGCACGGCCTCGAGCAAGCTGCGTGCGGGCGCTTGGACCCACGTGGCCATCGTCGTCAAGGACAATAAACTCACCTTATATATAAATGCCACCTCCTCGGGCAGCGTAAATTCGTCCAATTACTCGGGAATCGGCGGTTTCGGCGACCTTGTTTTCCACTCGGGCGACGCCGGCGACCGCACCGACGCCTGCTTGCAGGAAATTCGCATCTGGAAAACGGCACGAACGCGAACCGACCTCATGGGCTCCATGCGTTCGGCCTTCGGAAACGCCGCCTTGCCGGAAGATCTCGTGGCTTACTGCCGCGGCGACCTCATCGAAGAAGACGGAACGCTGAAACTGCGCGAACGCGTCAGCGGAAACCACGCCATTCTCAGCGGTACCTACGGAAAAGGCCAGAGCACGGCCTCGGGATTCGGCGTGTCCGACGACATCAGCGTGAGCATCGACGAACCCTCCGGCCCCATCTACGCCGGACTGCCCGCCACGCTTTCGGCTACCGCCTCGAAGTCGGCCGCATCGCTGCGTTGGACGGCCGAAAGCGCCGGCGCAAGGGACATTAACGTGCTCCGGCCGTCGCTTACGTTCGCCACGCCCGGCGAACATACCGTCAGCGTCACGGCCTACAACGCCAAAGGCACCTCAGCCACGGCCGAACGCACGCTTACCGTGGAAGAAGCGCCCGCACCCGTGGCCGATTTCCGCGTATCGGCCGAGCAAATCACGATGGACGTCCCCGTAAGTTTCATCGTCAACGTGCCGCAGCACGGCTACCGCTACGAATGGCACATGCCCGGGGCCGATACGGAATACGCCACGACCGTCAACACCGCGGCCACCTATTCGAAAGCCGGCACCTACGACGTTACGCTCACCGTCACCTCGCCTTCCGGCCGCCAAGCCACGTCGAGCGCTAAAATCAGCGTCGAAACCGTCGCCCCCAAGGCCGACTTCGACGTAGCGCCCGACTGCATCCTCAAAGGCGAAACCACCTTCCTCAAAGAAGCCAGCCGCTATCAGCCCGAAACGTGGAGTTGGGAGGTAAGCGGCCCGAAAAACTACTTCATCGACGGCCGCAATTCCTCGCTTACCGTCGACCGCCCGGGCATTTACGACGTCACGCTGAACGTGGCCAACGCCAAAGGCACCGACAGCAAGACCCTGCGGCGCGCCCTGACCGTCTGCAACGCCGACAGCAAGAACGGCCTGAACTTTAACCACGACAACGCCCGCGTCACCACGGCCGAAGCGCCGCTTCCCGAGGGTACCGAAGCCTTTACCATCGACTGGTGGATGCGTCCCTCGGCCCTCGCCTACCAGGGCAACGGCATCGGCGACGCAAACGGAACCTTCGCCATCTATACTACCGACCGCGGCCTGCTCGCCCTCGGCCTCGAAGGCCCCGTCGAGAACGACGGCAAAGAAGGCTCTCCCACCAGCCAACTGTACAGCGTATTCACCGGCGACAACTGCGTCACACCGCAAGAATGGCACCACTATGCTGTGAGCTTCGAGGCCGGCAGCGTGCAATTCTTCCGCGACGGTGAGCTGCAACGCCGCGCAATGCACACCGTAACCGCCCTTCCGGCCGTTTCCAAGTTCGTCATCGGCCAGCAAGGCCGTCCTTTCAGCGGCCTCATCGACGAACTCCGCGTGTGGAACCGCGTCTTGTCTGAAGCCGAGCTGCGTCGCTACGCCAATGCGCCCATCGAAGACGTCGCTGCCGCCGAGCGCGACCTCGGCCTCTGTCTCTACTACCGTTTCGACCAGGACGGCGGCGATGTCGAAGACGCCACTTCGCACGCCCACCACGGCCAGCGCAGCGGCTTCGGCCCCGAGGGCGACGCATGGACCCCCTCGTTGGGCGTATTCAGCCTTTCCGGCGACGAAGCCGGCGACGAAGACGTCACGGACGCCTACCTGACAAACTACAAAGCCCCCTTCCGGAACGCCGGCGGCTCGGTGAACAGCACGAACGTTTCGCGATTCCAGAAAATCGCCGACTGGACGCTCGAAAACACCGTGACGAACGCCACTTCTACGGCTGGCGCGCACGTCGACTTCCAGAAAGACCGCGGACTGACCATCACCACGGGCTGGGACACGTTCAGCGCGCTCAAAGACCATAAGGTCTACCAGAGCGTCACGCTCCCGAAAGGCACATATTCCTTCACCGCCAACTACGGCGCCTACGAAGGCAACCCCGACCGCGTCTACCTCGTCGCCGCCCGCGGCCAAGGCCTGCCCGACGAAGCCGCACTCGGCAGCGCCCTCGCTTCGACGCCCCTGCAAAACCGCGCCACGGCCATGAGCCACAGCGTCATCTTCACGCTCGATAGCGAAGAAACCGTCTCGCTCGGCCTTCTGGCCACGATGGACGGCATGTATTGCGTCGTCATCGACAACTTCTCGCTCGTGCGCCTTGATGCCGAATTCCTCACGGCCGACAACGCCGAAGGACACACGCTCGAAGTCGACGCCTCGGGCTGGGCCACGCTCTGCGTGGGCTACGCCACGGCCATTCCCCGCGGTGCGAACGTCTATGCCGCCACCACGCTCACCGGCTCCGAGCTCATGCTCTCCCAAGTCCCCGACGGCATTCTTCCGGCCCGCACAGCCGTCATCGTCGAAGCCGAACCCGGCGACTATCTCTTCGTCCCGACCACAGCCCGCGGCACCGCCACGAGCCTCCTCTCGGGCACACTCGCCGACCTCAGCGTTCCCTCCGGCCGCACGCTCTATACGCTCCAGGCCCCCACAGCCGCGCAGAGCGAACCCTGCCTCGCGCGCTTCGCAGGCGCCGTCGTGCCGGCCCACACGGCCTATCTCGACCTGCCTTCGGCCTCTGCGCCCGACTACATCACGCTCCAGCTCCTGCGCACCGGCCTCGACGCCCTGCCCGCAGCCTCCGCGCCCGGACTTGACGCCGCCGTCTACGACCTCGCGGGCCGTCGCGTCGGCAAAGCCGCGAAAGGCCTCTACATCATCGGCGGCCGCAAGTACATCGTCCGCTGAAACAGCGCGCTGCACTGCGCCTGCCCACGTTTTGCCCCGAGCAAGTCCACGCTTGCCCGGGGCAATTTTCTTTCCGTGCCGCGTTCCCCCGACCCAACGCCCGGAGGCGCAAAAAAACGAACCGGGTTTTCTTTCGAAATAGCCGTTAAGCGTCACGC
>JAFLUW010000072.1 GCA_022508615.1 Prevotellaceae bacterium
AGAGCGTCTGCCTTACAAGCAGAGGGTCGGGGGTTCGAATCCCTCAGCGCCCACAAGAGGAAGGATGGCCTAACGGGCTGTCCTTTCTCTTTTGTTTGTCTGAATGTCCCGAATACGCGAGGCAGGCGCGCCGGGGCAGGCACAAAAAAAATTGACCGTCTCACGACGACCAATCTTCACTAACCTTAAATCTAATACCATGAAAACAATGCAAAAGTAGGGCGTTTTGTGAACAGATGCAAGTAAATTGGGTAAAAATAGAACAAAAAGTTTTATTATATATCCTCAAGATGTCTGTCTGAAAAGCGAACTTTGCAAAAACAAGCCTTACGAAAATGAAAACAATGGAAAATAGACACGAAGAAGGATGGAGCGCAGAGCAGGCAAGACAGCGTATCGAGGCTACGCGCCGGTGGATGATGTGCCGCAAGTCGGGCGCGGCAGACAGCGTTCCGGTGGAAGCGGTTCGTTGCGCCAGGGTACAGTCTGCAGCGTACTGCTCCGATGCGGGCGACGCAGAGCAAGCGGACGGTGGAGCCGGTCTGTGCGCTGGTTTGCCTGTGCTCATCGAAAGAATGCGGCCCGGTGCGTATGGCAAAAGGGGAGAAAGGCTTGCCATAGCCTATGATTTCGTCGCCGGTCCCTGGGGAACGTTTCTCGTCGCGGCGACGAAACAAGGCCTTTGCCGCCTGACTTTTGCGCCGGACAGCAGGGAAGCGGTCGACGGCCTGACAAGGCTTTTCCCGCAGGCTGTATGCCGACGGGAAGAAGGGCCGTGGCAGCGTGCGGTCGGCCCCTTTCTGCAAACGGCCGGCAGCGGAGCAGAGCGGGATTGGCGTATGCCGCTTCCGTTGAGGCTTCATCTGCTGGGGACGGACTTTCAAATCGACGTATGGCGGACGCTGACGGCCATACCGCAGGGCGGTCTGCTTGCATATGGCGATGTGGCCGCAATGGCGGGGACTCCCGGCGCCAGTCGTGCGGCGGGAACGGCCATAGGTCTGAATCCCGTGGTCTTTTTCGTGCCCTGCCATCGCGTCATCCGTGCCACGGGCGACGTGGGCGGCTTCCACTGGGGACTGGAGCGGAAACGGATGCTGCTCGACTGGGAAAAACGGGGTGGGGTAAGGCCCTGAAATTGAACAGGCCGGAGCAGGCGAAAACTAATAGGTAATAGGGCGTAAGTTTGAAATTAGTCTGAGTAAGTTCAAACTTACGCCCTGTTAGTTTTGCGTATCGTGCGGAAAGTTTTTCTTAGGTCGGCGCCGCGGGCGTTTTGTGCGTGTGTCCGGGAGCCGTATGGGCGGGGATGGGCGGCAAGGCTTGCTTTCCGCCGGCGGTCAGCGTCCTTGCAGCAGCCGGCGGGCGACGTAGTCCTGCACTGCGTCGCGATAGCTCTCGCTGACGGGGATTTCTTTTCCGGAAATGATGATTTGGTTGCGCTCGACAGCCGCAATCTGCTCCATGTTGACGATATAGGAGCGGTGCACGCGCATGAAGCGGGATGCAGGCAGCGATGCCTCGATGGCTTTGAGCGTGGAGAGGGAAAGCAGCGGGCGCGGATTGTCGGCCGTGTAGATTTTGATGTAGTCTTTGAGCCCTTCGATGTAGAGAATGCGGCGGCGGTCGACGCGCACGGTGCGATAGTCGCTTTTGACGAAGATATTCTCGTCCGTTTCGTCGGAATTACGGTCGTCGGCAGCGGCTGCAAACCATTCGTGAGCCCGTGTGGCCGCGGTGAGAAAGTCGTTGTAAGAAACGGGCTTGAGCAAATAGTCGAGCGCGTTGACACGGTAGCCGTCGAGTGCATACTGGGCAAAAGCTGTGGTGAAGATGATGCGCGTTCCGGCAGGCAGAATGCGGGCCAGCTCAAGGCCGCTGAGTTCGGGCATCTGTATGTCGAGAAACAAGAGCTGGACGGGATTTTCACGAAGCGTGGCCATGGCTTCGACGGCGCTGCCGAAGGCGCCGCAGAGTTCGAGAAAGGGGGTTTTTCTGACGTAGGTTTCCAAAAGATCGACGGCCAGAGGCTCGTCGTCGATGATGGCGCAGGAAATGGTCATGGCGTTCGGATGGAGGGTGAGGAGAAAAAGGGTGGAAAAAGGTCAGATCGGGCAGGATTGCGGCTGAAGCACGAGGCGCGAGCGGTAAGTGAGCCCGTCGGCGGTCAGTCCGTGCTGCCAGCTGTGGCGGCCGTCGGGATAGCAGAGCGGGAGGCGCGACTGCACGTTTTGCAGGCCGATGCCGCTGCCTGCTTTGTCGGCCGAAGTCTTCGGGTGGTTGGAGTTGCGCACGTCGAGGCAGATTTTTCCTTCTTCGAGGCTGAGGCTGATGTGCACGAAGCTGGGGCGAGTGGGGGAAACGCCGTGCTTGAAGGCGTTTTCGATGAGTGAAATGAAAAGAAGCGGCGCCACGAACAACGTTTCGGGTCGGGGAATGCGGGTTTCGAAGCGCACGTCGACGTCTTTTCGCAACCGCATGCGCATGAGTTCGATATAGGTCTCAATAAAGTCGATTTCCTTTTGCAACGGCACTCTGTCGTCCTGACTGTCGTAGAGCATGTAGCGCAACATGCGCCCGAGTTCCTGTATGGCTTCGCCGGCACGGGGCGCATCGATGAGCGTCAGGGCGTAAATGTTGTTGAGCGTGTTGAGCAGAAAATGGGGATTGATTTGATTTTTCAGGTTTCTCAGTTCGGCTTCCGTGCGTTCCAGTTCAGCTGTCCGGCGGGCGTCTTCGGCTTGACGCCAGGCCAGACTGTAGCGCACGGCAATGGCCGTACACACGACGCCGGCAAAGGTAAAAGCGCTGCGCATGACGAACAGCACGCTGCGCCATGGGCCGGGCGGATGGTGATGCCTGAGACGGCGCGGGAAAGGCGGAAAGAACTGGAAGGAATAGCGGTGCAGGCCTGCGGCCAAGGCGATGAGCGCGAGATTGAAGCTGACAAAGGCCAGATAGCGGCCGTGTTTCAGGTAGCGGGGGACGAGAAAAAGATAATTGATGTAGAAAACGGCACAGACGAGTAGCGGATAGAAAGCGCGCTGCAAATAGTGGAGCACGTCGATGTTTTCTCCGGGGCGCTTGAAGAGCAGCGGCGAGGCGAAAAGGTAGATCCACACAAGCAGGTGGACACATATTTCCATATGTCCGCGAAACAAGGGCTTATTCATAGCGGAGGGCTTCTATGGGATCGAGTCTTGCGGCTTTTTTTGCCGGATAATAGCCGAAGAATACGCCAGTGGCTGTGCAGACGGCAAAAGAAAGCAGCACGCTCCAGGGTTGAATCAGAATGGGCCAGCCGGCAAACACACGGATGCCGGTGCTTGCGCCGATTCCCACAGCGATACCGATGACTCCGCCCGTGACGGATAGCAGCACAGCCTCGATGAGAAATTGGTTGAGGATATCTATGCCGCGCGCACCCACAGACATGCGCAGGCCAATCTCTTTTGTGCGCTCGGTCACGCTGACATACATGATGTTCATGATGCCGATGCCGCCCACAATGAGCGAAATGCACGCTACGCAGAGCAGAAGGGTGGTCATGAGATCGCTTGTGGAGTTCATCATGGAGGAAAGCTCTTGCTGCGAGCGGATGGTGAAGTCGTCTTCTTCGGTTTCTCTGATTTTATGGTTGCGGCGCAGGATTTCAGAGATTTCTTCAATGGCTTCCTGGGTCTGGTCTTCGGTGATGGCCGAACAGTTGATGCCTTCAAGGTAAGTAATGTTCAGCAGACGCTTCATGACGGTGGTGTAGGGAGCCAGCACGACGTCGTCCTGATCCATGCCGAACGAGTTGTAGCCCTTTGCGCGTAACACCCCGACGATACGCAACGGCATATTGTTGAAACGGATGACGCGGCCTACGGGATCTTCACCATTGGTGAAAAGATTGTCAACCACAGTTTTGCCCACGATGCAGACTTTGGCCGCTGTCCGGATTTCTTCGTCCGAAAACTCGGCACCATCGTCGATTTTGAGTTGGCGTATGGTGAGATAGTCGTTATTGACGCCGTAGAGGGAGGATGGCGTATTGTTATTTCCGTTGATGAACTGGCCGCTCGAATTGACAGTAGGGCTGATGGCCGAAACATAGCGACATTGTTCTTTCAAATCTTCGTAATCGCTGAGTTTGAGGGTCTGCATGGCACTGGCATTCTGGCGTGCGCCGCCGGGTCCGCGGTCCTGGCCTGGCCGGAGCATAATCATGTTCGAGCCCATCTCGGAAATCTGCTGCTGAATGCTGCGTTTGGAGCCCTGACCGATGGCCAGCATCGCAATGACAGAAGCTACGCCGATGATGATGCCGAGCATGGTCAGAAATGATCGCATCTTGTTGGCGGCGATGGCCCGCATGGCTATTTTGAAAAGGTTGCTGATATTCATGGAAAAGGCGTAATTAACCGTATGCCTGAGAAAATCAATATTCCTGCGGTTGGGGCAGTGTGGCCAGCGCTTGGGCTGCCGAAAGGATAGAGGCGTTTTGTGTATCTTCGCGGACAAGACCATCGCGCAGGACGATATTTCGGCTGCTGTACTGGGCTATTTCAGGATTGTGGGTCACAAATATGATGGTACGTCCGGCTGCATGAAGTTGTTGGAACAAGACGAGAATTTCGAACGAAGTACGGGTGTCGAGATTACCAGTTGCTTCATCAGCGAGCAGGACAGCAGGATTGTTGACAAGCGCACGGGCAATGGCTACGCGTTGCATTTGTCCGCCCGACATTTGATTGGATTTGTGATAGAGACGCGAACCGAGTCCGACGGTCTCGAGAGCCTTGATGGAACGTGTACGACGCTCAGCGGCGCTGACAGTACTGTTATACATCAGTGGAAGTTCCACATTTTCGACGGCTGTGGTTTTGGGCAGGAGGTTATAGTTTTGGAAAACAAAACCAATTTTTCGGTTGCGCAAAATGGCACGCTCGCTGCGCTTCATCTGACGTACCGGAATGCCGTCAAGCAGGAACTCTCCGCTTGTCGGAGTGTCGAGACAACCTAATTGGTTGAGTAAAGTGGATTTCCCAGACCCGGAAGTGCCCATAATGGTAACGAATTCCCCCTCGTATATTTTGAAAGAGATGCCACGCAGAGCATGAACCGTTTCTTCGCCCACGATGAAATCGCGTTTTACATCACGCAATTCGATAACGACCTTTTTCTCCTCCGTTTTCATTTCTTTCCGTTCTTGTTGCCGCGCGGTCCAGGAGCGAAAGGACTCTTTTCCATGGCCGTTTCGTCATTTTCGGGCTTGTCGGCATTGATATCGAGTATCACTTCCGTGCCTTCGGCCAGCCCGTCGATAATTTCAGTGCGGCTGCCGTTGGTGATACCTGTGCGCACGCTCAAGGCAACGAGATCGTGGCCTTTGCGCACCCAGACTTTGTTTTTCGCATTGCTGTCGATGATTTTTTCTCCGGACTGCAACATGTCTTTTGTCGGCGTAAAGCGGAGTGCCTTTGTCGGGACGCTGAGAATACCTGTACGTTCGAGGGTAAAGATGTTGACATTTGCCGTCAAACCTGGTTTAAGTTTCAAATCATCGTTGGGGGCACTGATGACCACTTCGTAAGTGACGACATTGCTTTCGGTCGTAGCGTTTTGGCGTACTTGTGTCACACGTCCTTCGAACGTGTCGTCGGGATAGGCGTCTACGGTGAACGTGACGCGCTGGCCTTCGGCTACATTGCCGATGTCAGCTTCGTCCACATCAGCGATAACCCGCATGTCCGTCAGGTCTTTTGCAATCGTAAAGAGCGTCGGAGTGGTCATTGTTGCGGCCACGGTCTGTCCTTCTTCAACTTCTTTTGTGAGAATCACACCGTCTATGGGCGAAGTAATGGTAGCATAGCCGAGGTTTGTCTCGGCTTTTTTCACATTCTCCCGACAAGAAGCCACGGTATTGGTAGCCTGATTAAGGGCGACGCGTGCCTGATCGAGCACGTTGGCGGCAATGAGTCCTTTTTGGCAGAGTGTTTCCTGCCGGCTAAAGTCAAGGCGGCGGTAGTCGAGTTCGCTTTGGGCCGTGGCCAATGCATTGCGGGCTGTGTTCAGCTCGGAGATGAGATTAGTCTTGTCGAGTTCGGCGATGACTTGTCCTCGTTTGACCACGCTGTTGTAGTCTACATAAATACGATCGATGATGCCGGACACTTGCGTGCCGACTTCCACTTTTGTCACGGGCTCAATTGTGCCGGTGGCCGTTACGGAGTTGCCGATGGTGGCGCGTTCGGCCTTTGCCGTCTCGAACGTTACAGGAATGTCTTTCTTGTTCTCGTGCAGGATGAAGAAAACGAGCGCTCCAGCAAGGCCGATGGCTGCAATGGTTGCGATAGTCTTGGCTTGGGTTGTCATATTGTGCGGATATGTCGTGTGGTTTGTATGGATTACAGCTGAATTTCTCCGTTGAGATAGAGATTCAGCAGCGTACGGTTGAGCATGGCCGTATATTTGTTCTGGAGAACATCCTGCTTGGCTGTCATCAGATTCTGACGGCCGGCTTGCAGTTCGGCAATGTTGATCAGTCCCAGCGTGAATTGCTCGGAAAGCATGTCGTAGCTACTCTGTCGGCTTTCGAGGGTAGCGCATGCACTCTCATAGCGTGCCCGGCTGTTCACGGCGTCGAGATAATGATTCTCGATGGTTTGCCAGAGTTGCTTGCGGGCGTCCACCAGGTCGAGTTGGGCGGTAAGTTCCGCCACTTGCGCACGTTCAATCCGGGATTTCGTCTGTCGGTTGTCGAAAATAGGAATTGAGATGCCCAGACCGAGGTTTGTATTGAAATTGTGCTTCATCTGATCGGAAAAAGTGCGGCTTCCACCCGTCATGTGGCTGTTGCCAAGGCCTGCCTGCAGGCTTATGCTGGGCTGGCGTGCGGCTTTTGCGATTTTTGTTTGCAGCAAACTTTGTGTCACGGCCAACTCACCGCTTTTTATCTCGGGTCTGTTTTGCAGGGCAGCGGCATATACAACTTGTTTGTCGGGCAAGGGAGCTGCAATCTGCCCAGCGGTTGCGTTTTCATCGGCGATTTCGATGTCGTCGCCGGGGCCGAATTCAAGTGCCTGCATCAGATTCGTCTTCATGCGAACCACCTGTGTCCCGGCGTCCACGATGCTGTAGCGTGCCGCAGCCAACTGGGCTTCGAGCTGGGCGAGATCGGCGCGGGATATTTGCTCCTGAGTCAGCAGCTCGCGCCCGCGCTCATATAATATGGAGTCCGACTGCATCAACTCGCGGTTGACACGCAAAGCCTCCGTCAGATAAAGAATCTGGACGTAGTGCTGGACGATGTTCTCCTGCAACGTGAGCGCCGTAGTCTCTTCGGCGAGTCCGGCTGTGCGTGCTGCTGCCTCCGCACTCTGTATGCCGAGCGCCGTCTGCCGGCCGTTCCAGACCGTCCACGAAGCGCTGACGCCGTAAGAACCGCCTTGTATGACTTTGTTGGCTGAAGTCGAGGTCATGCCGCCGTTGACATATTGCGCGGCGGTCTCCTGAAAAGGCAGATACTGCAGATTCTGCTGCACACTGGCGCCCAGCGAGGGCAACCGTCCGGCTTTCGCCTCGGCAAGACTGATGCCGGCCGTCGTTGTGGCTGCACGGTTTTTCTGCAACGTGACGTTGTGTTGCAGTGCATAGTCGATGCAGTCGGCCAATGTCCATTTTCTGGATTGTCCCATGCCGGCAACTGTGCAGGCAGCGGCCAGACAAGCGGTAAGGGTGGTTCGGATTGTCATGTTGAAGCGAAGTCCTTATGGTTCGTGGCAGCAAAAGTAGGCGCTTCGGGCTTGCAGAGCCAGTGGTCGCTGCACTTTTAGCGGCCAAAATAGACAAAAGACGCTGCTGGTTCGACCAAATGCAGGCAGCCTTTTGCGTAGCAACACTTTTTTACATTTTTTGCGGTCTTCCGGCGGAGAAATGTTTACATGCACGTGTCGTCGAAAGCGAAAGGCAGCAGTTGGCGGGCGCTTTCGATTTCGTAAATCTCCGTTTCGCCGCACAACAGCATGCGCAGAGGGCGCTTCTGGCGGAATTCGGTCTCGATGAGTACCTGTCGGCAGGCTCCGCAGGGCGATATGGGGGCGTCGGCGAAGCGGCCGTTGCGGTCGCGGGCGGCAATGGCCAGCGTCAGCACGGCGCTGTCGGGATATTGCGCGTTGGCGTAGAAAATGGCGGTGCGCTCGGCGCAGGTTCCGCTCGGAAAGGCTGCATTTTCCTGGTTGCTGCCGCAGACGGTCTCGCCGTTCTCAAGAGCGGCAGCCGCTCCGACGTGGAAATGCGAATAGGGCGCATAGCTTCGCTGCGTGGCCTGCCGCGCAAGTTCGACAAGCCGGCGGTCGGGCTCAGCCAGTTCGTCGTATCGGAGCGCGTTGTAGCGAAACCGGTGTTCGTGTTGCTTCATGGTTTGAGGGCTGTCTTTTGTCGGGCAAATGTAGCAAAACAATCTGTGAAAAGCGAAAAAACAATCGCGAAACTTTCGGCCGACCACGCCCTCCCGCGCTACCTCACGCTCATAGTCTACTACGACCGCTCACCTTGACTCAGTGGCGCCGCGGAACGCTGGCCGTTTCGCCCCCGCTCAGCATCACTTACCGTTGCTTATAAGCCACCTGCGAAGCGGGAACTTTTCACTTTTTTCCCCTTCCTGCTTCGCGTAAAATCCTCCGGCCTTTCCGCCGCCCGATTTTACGCCATTTTCTGTCAATGTAAGGCCCCCTAAAAAGGGGAAGTTTACATTTTTAGGGGGCCTTACACGGGCACACCCACCTACTTCGGCATGTGGATCGGTATTCCTTCGCTCGGATCGGGGATTTTGGGCGACTGGCTTGCCTTTACCTACGTCAAACTTCCCCCCCTACGAAAAGCTCTACTCCTATGTGGAAGACAACTACCCCGGCGGCAT
>JAFLUW010000073.1 GCA_022508615.1 Prevotellaceae bacterium
GGGCGGGACGAGCAATATCAGTAGTCAGAACAATCCGTTCCCTTATACGATAGGGCCGGATGGAGCGTGTGAACTTCCCGGTATCGGCCGGATTCAGCTGGCCGGACTCACACGCGTGGAGGCACAGGACAAACTGCAGGCTCTTTTCCGCAACGGAGTGCTGAATGACGCTATTGTAAGCGTTACGGTTTCCGAGCAGTTCGTGACGCTGCTCGGCGATACGAAAGCCGGTAAATACGAATTCAAGCGCGACAACATGACATTGCTCGAACTTTTGGGACAAGCGGGCGATCTCAACGTAACGGCCCGGCGTAACAAAGTAATTGTTTTCCGCATGGAGGGCAATAGAACGAAGTCTTACCCCGTAGATCTTCGTTCGGGAAGGTTGTTCCAGTCGCCTGTTTACAATCTTATGCCGGGAGATGTCGTGTACATCGAGCCGAACAAAAAGCAGACCAACAACTACTACAGCGTAGGAAACTATTTTGCAACTCCTGGTTCGTATATCAGCATCGCGAGCTTCCTCATGTCGCTCGGCGTCTTGATATTGAAATAACGGAAAGTCGAAAATGTAAAGCGAGCAGCAGGCCTAACTCTTTTAGTAAGACGATTGCTTGTAGCTCGCTTCGTGTATAAAAACTCTGCAACGTATGAAAGGAATTGTATTGGCCGGTGGAAGCGGAACGCGGCTGTACCCGATAACGAAAGGGATAAGCAAGCAGCTTATTCCCGTATTCGACAAGCCGATGGTGTATTATCCCATCTCGATTCTGATGCTTTCGGGCATAAGGGACATACTCATTATTTCTACGCCTCAGGATTTGCCGATGTTCCGCCGGCTTTTGGGCGACGGTAGTGATTACGGCATACATTTGTCTTATGCCGAACAGCCTTCTCCTGACGGTTTGGCTCAAGCGTTCATTATCGGTGAAGAATTTGTCGGAGACGACTCGGTATGCCTCGTATTGGGCGATAATATCTTCCACGGCAGTAATCTCGGGCAGATGCTTGGCGAGGCTGTATGCATGGCTGAGCAGGAAAATAAAGCCACTGTTTTCGGCTATCGTGTCAGCGATCCTGAACGATACGGCGTTGTGGAGTTCGACAAAGAGGGTAACGCAATTTCCATAGAGGAGAAGCCGGCTGCCCCCAAATCCAACTATGCCGTTGTAGGGCTCTATTTCTATCCGAACAAAGTGGTGGAAATCGCAAAAAACATCCAACCCTCTCCCCGCGGTGAATTGGAAATCACGACCGTGAATCAGGAGTTCCTTGCGGCCGGAAAACTCAAAGTGCAGACGTTGGGACGCGGCTTTGCCTGGCTCGACACTGGCACGCACGAGAGTCTGAGCGAAGCATCTACCTTTGTCGAAGTCATAGAAAAGCGAACGGGGTTGAAAATCGCCTGTCTGGAGGGAATAGCATTGCGTCAGGGCTGGATTACCCCTGAAAAAATGCGCGAATTAACCTTTCCCATGATGAAAAATCAATACGGGCAATACCTGAACAAGCTTGCAGACGAATACGACCGGCTGAAATGAATCTCCGTTCCCTGTTTCTATACTGTCTCTTGCCGTTTTGTTGTGTGGCAGGATTTGCGCAGAATCTTTCAATGTTGCTTCCTGCTCAATTCGAGAGGGTGGAGCAGATGGAACAGGTGAAAAACGGAGGGCTTTTCCTGATTGGCTGCAACATTGAGGGGCGTTACTTTTTTCTGAGCAATACATATAATGCGTCGGTAAAAAGATTGCGGGGTTATGCCTCCGCAGAATATCCTTCTGCTCGTGTAGTCCGCAATGATTACAGTCTCGTATGGCATTTGCGCCCTCAGGCAGACGGAACTATGCTGATCGCCCGGCCGGACTCGGCAGCGGCATTGTCGCGCAATGGATACACCGGGTTGCAAGTGTCGCAGACGGATACGATTCATTATCAGTTACGGCCAGGAAACGAAACTGGTACGTTTTCTTTCTTTTGCCAAAATCGTTTTCTTTCTGTAGTGTTGAATGTGCCCGTCGCTTATTTTTTTCAGTCCAGTGCAAATTACCCCCATTCTTTTGAATTATACCGAATCAGGGAGGGTTATGCCGGTTGGGAAGACAGCTATGTTCCCGAACAAGACGGCCGTGTAGCATTATTAGCGGGCGGAGCAGCAATTGGGGTACAGCAAAATTTGCTGCCGGTTTCCGATTATTTACTCAGTGACGGAAGTTTGGCTTATGATGATGCTTTTGCACGCTATGATCTGCGTTGGAATGAAAACGGAACGTTCGCCCTGACCGATGCGGAAGGTGAATTCGTGGCAGGCATCCGTGCTTTTATGCTGTCTGACGGCGCAATATGCTCTTCAGACAATCTTGCTTCTCGTTTGGTCTTTGATACAGAGCATCGCAATCTTCTTTTGTGGGAATTCGGCATGGATATTCCCGTTTCGTCGCTTGCAGCTGTCAGTTTGTCCGCTGTCGGTGAGCCTCCTTCGGCCGATATCGTCGACGGAGTGAAGATTTTGCATGGTTCGTGGACGGCTTCGGCGTTGGCGGCGACAGATTGGAGCACATTCTGCAACCTCGATTTGTCGCAAATCCATCTTCCGTTACAGAATGAGCCTTTTTCTGGAAGACCGACGACTTCGAATGCAATAATTTATGTTGACGAAAATGAAAAAGACTGCGTTCCAACGACGTGGCTTTTTGTCGTATTGACAAGTGAAAAGGGGAATAGGCTTTTTCGTTCGGCCGAACTTACCGACGGCGAGCCGCTGCTCGTCGATCGCAGTTTTTCCGTGCAAAAAGGTCAGATCACTTATCGACGCATCGACAAGTATGGCGACGGCGGGTGGGAGACAATTTGTTTGCTGTTCACAATAAATACGTCGAACAGCCTGACATGTGAAACAGTCGAGTCGTTCGACGAGGTCGAAGGCACGCTTACTTTCGCTCGATGCGAACAACTTCAAGCTCACACACCTGCGCTTATCCGTTTCGACAATGTTGCATATTTCGATTTCACGCCTTCGATAGAGCAAGTCATCGTTCCTCCCGCGACGTCTGCGTCCACGAATTTTGTCGGTACCTACAAACCGCTTTCCATTCAGTTTTCCGACAATTTATATCTGCTCAATTCCGCGGGAACGGCTTTTCGTCGGGCCGATACCGGCAGCCGTCTTGCTCCGTTCCGCGCCTATTTGTCCGGAGGAGTGGAATATAAGGTGCGCCACCGCTATTCGCCGAAATAATCTTTGTGTTTCAAAATCCCAACGCCAATGACTATAGCAGTAGATTTCGACGGAACAATCGTCGAACACGAATACCCCCGAATCGGCAAGGAACTCCCCTTTGCCTGCGCGACACTCCGACAACTTACCGCCGACGGCCATAAACTCGTGCTGTGGAGCGTGCGCGAAGGCGAGTTGCTCGATGAGGCTGTGGCGTGGTGCCGCGAACGCGGCGTGAACTTCTATGCCGTCAATCAGAATTTCGATGAAGATGCTCCCGAACGCGAAAAAAATGCCAACTATTCCCGCAAACTTAAGGTCCAGTGTTTCATTGACGACCGTAATGTCGGCGGAATGCTCGACTGGGGCGTCATTTATCAGCTGATTTCCAAAAAAGTCAGCATTGAGGATTATATCCGCAACGGCGGCGATATTCCCGAACGTCCGGAAAAGAAAAAACGCCGTTTCTGGCCGTTTTGAATAACGCTTTGAAAATCTGTGCCAGTACACCTCTCCGCAGAATATTTGCAGCGTCTCGGTGCCCGTTCGTTCACTGCCGGCGAATTGGCTGCGTGGCTACCGCCGCGATCGCCCTACGGGCATAAGGGAACGTTCGGTCACGTGCTGCTTGCCGCCGGTAGCTACGGCATGGCCGGCGCTGCCGTGCTGGCTGCACGTGCTGCGTTGCGCAGCGGAAGCGGAAAGGTGACCGTACATACGCCGTCGTGTAATCTTTCTGTCTTGCAGAACGCCGTTCCCGAAGCTATCGTCAGCCCCGACGTCAATACGCATGTCTGCACGCAGTTACCCGATGCCGCAGCCTTCGATGGTGCGGGATTCGGCCCCGGTCTGGGGTGTTCGACCCCGGTGCGGCAGATGCTTGCCGCCGCTTTCAGCGCATTCCATGCGCCCATGGTACTCGATGCCGACGCTCTCAAGCTGCTCGCCGGGCACAGCGAACTTCTCGGCCGGTTGCCGGCCGAGGCTGTGCTGACACCCCATCCGGGCGAGCTTCGCCGCTTATTCCCCGCGGCCCGCGACTGCGGCGAACTGCTGGATTGTGCCCGCCGGATGGCCGCCGACCACGGCGTTTATGTCCTGATGAAAGGCCATCGCACGGCTATTTGCGTGCCCGACGGCCGGCTTTTTTTCAATACCACCGGCAATTCCGGAATGGCTACGGCCGGCAGCGGCGATGTGCTGACCGGTGTGTTGACATCCCTTTTGGGTCAGCAGGTCGCTCCGCTCGAGGCCTGTCTGCTGGGCGTCTATCTGCACGGATTGGCCGGCGATTTTGCCGCAGCTGCGCTGGGCGAGCGCAGCCTGACGGCTTCTGACATCATAGCCCGCCTTCCGCAAGCCTTCATGGCACTGGAAGCTGCGGCATGTACTTCTGAATGATAATCATAAACCCTTGACTATGAAAAAGCTTTGTGCAATAACCGTTTTGCTGCTCGTTGCGCTGCATTTTGCGGCGGCCCAGACCTCCGTACAGCCCTATCAGCCGGGTGTGACCGAAGATGGCGTCACCTATTTCCTGCCGCGCACCGCGTTGCGCGTCAGTCTGACCTGCCGCCGCACCCATTACAGCCCCGGAGCCTACGCTGCCTATGCCGCCCACTATCTTCGGCTGAACGATGTGACGCAGAGCGAGCACGACGTTTGGCAGATTGAGTCGGCCGGGCTGCAAACTTACGGCGTAGCCGACCCTTCTCAGGCCTACACCATTCGTATGAAGCCGAAAACTTCGGCTCCGTTGGTCGGACTGGCCGCCGACGGCCGGCTACTCGCCGTCAACGCCGAGGCAAAGCCTGAGCCTGTGCTGATAGGAGCCGGCGTGCAGCGTGTGGAAAAGCCTCGCGTCGATGCGGCCGACTTTCAGTCGCAGGACATTCTCTCTGCCGGATCCGTAGCCAAGATGGCCGAACTCACAGCCGACGAAATCTACGACATACGCGAGAATCGCGCCCTGCTGACCAAGGGGCAGGCTGATTTCATGCCCAAGGACGGCGAACAGCTGCGCCTCATGCTCGGCAGCCTCGACGTGCAGGAGGCCGCTTTGCTCAGCCTTTTCAAAGGGACGGAGACCGAGGAGGTGCATACCTTCGTGTTCGACCTGACGCCAGCGACCGAAGGCGAGGCAAGCCGCTGTCTGGCCCGTTTCTCGAAGTGGCTGGGCGTGGTCGACGCCGATGACCTTTCGGGAGAAGCGCTTGTACTCGACGTGACGCCCCTGGAAAGTCTGCCCGAACGCGCCGATGCGGCGCAAGGCGGTAAGCAAAAGAAGCCGGTCGAGGATTTGCGCTACATCGTTCCCGGCCGGGCTTCGGCCAAGCTCCGGCTCGGCGAACAGGAACTGGCTTCCATCACCTTTCCCGCGGCGCAGATGGGCTATGTCGAGCATCTGGGCGGCGACTTGTTCAACAAGAAATTCACCACCCGCGTCTGGCTTTCGCCGACGACCGGCGGCATCGTGCAAATCGAGGGTGAACCTCAGTCCTGAGGCGATGATTTCGACGGACTGCCTGCCGAATTTGTCAAAATATTTTACAAAAAACAGCTCCGTGGCTGACGTGTAGCCGTCAGCCTTTTCGCGCCGCCGGATTTGCGCTATTCGTGCAAATCCGGCGGCACTTGCGTGAAAATATTGCTTTCCAGTGTGTTATGTAATCCGTCCTGAAGATAAGCCTGCACAACGTCGGGCGCGTTTCGGTACGAAAGCGGGTGAAAAAGGCTTGTGGAGAGTCGAATTTTCGCCGTGTAAGTTGAATTTTGCAGGGCGTAAGTTCGAACTTACTCAGACTTATTTCGTCGCAAGGCTTTCTGTCTGTCCGTTTTGTCGGTTCGTCGTGTCCGGAAAGCCGAATTGCGCTTCTGGAAGCGACGGACGTTTTGTCAAAAAAAATTACAATTTTCGTCGCGCTGTGTCCCGTTGGCCGTTTTCAGACTTCGCGCGGCCGAAAGGATGCAGAAAAGAGGGCTTTCTGCATGGGAAAGCCCTCTTTCGTTGCCGGCCGGATAGCAAAGGCGGCTCAGTCGGCCTCGGAAAAGCGTTTCGACTGCTCGGCAATGAGCTCGACGTCGTCGAAATAGTTTATTTTCATGGCGTGACGCACGTCGTCGAGCGTTTTGGCCGCTACGGCGCGCGCTTGTTGCGTGCCGCGGCGCAAAATGTCGTAGACGGCGGGAATATCCTTCTGCCATGCCTTGCGCCGTTCGCGTATGGGGCTGAGCGTTTCCTGCATGATCTCGTTGAGAAACTTTTTGACTTTCATGTCGCCCAAACCGCCGCGCGTGTAGTGGGCCTTGAGCGCGTCGAGATTCTCGTATTCAGGCCAGTAGGCGGCGAAATCTTCCGCCTTGCTGAAGGCGTCGAGATAGGTGAACACGGTGTTTCCTTCGAGATGGCCGGGGTCGTCCACGCGCAAGTGCGTCGGGTCGGTGTACATCGAGCGAATTTTCTGCCAAACCTCGTCGGCTGTGTCCGAAAGATAGATGCAGTTGCCCAGACTCTTCGACATTTTCGCCTTGCCGTCCGTGCCGGGCAGGCGCAGGCACGCTGCGTTGTCGGGAAGCATGATTGCGGGCTCGACAAGCGTTTCTCCGTAAATGTGATTGAAGCGGCGCACAATCTCGCAGGTCTGTTCAATCATGGGTTTCTGGTCTTCGCCCACTGGAACGGTCGTTGCGCGGAAGGCAGTGATGTCTGCCGCTTGCGAAACGGGATAGGTGAAAAAACCGACGGGCATGCTCTGCTCGAAACCGCGCATGGCGATTTCGGTTTTCACCGTAGGATTGCGCTGCAGGCGGCTGACCGTGACGAGATCCAGATAATAGAACGTGAGTTCGCAGAGTTCGGGAATCTGACTCTGTATGAATAGCGTGACTTTCTCGGGATCCAGTCCGCAGGCCAAATAGTCGAGCGCGACTTCGATGACATTCTGGCGCACCTTCTCGGGATTTTCCATGTTGTCGGTCAAGGCCTGCGCGTCGGCGATGAATACGAACATTTGTTTGTAGTCGCTGGCGTTTTGAAGCTCTACACGGCGGCGCAGCGAGCCTGCGAAGTGGCCGATATGCAGGCGTCCGGTAGGCCGGTCACCGGTAAGTATGATTTTTTCTGACATAAGTGTGAAGGAGTAGGGTATAAGTCTGAAAGATGATTAGATGCTGAGCTCGTCGAGCACGCGAATGAGATTTTTGTCGAGCGGCTTGCGCTTGCCGATGGCGTCGATGAAAGGGACATAGACGACTTCGTTGTTGCGCACGCCCACCATTACGTTGCGTTGCCCCTGTACGATAGCCTGAATCGCGCCGACACCGACGCGTGAAGCCAGGATGCGGTCGCGGGCCGAAGGTGAGCCGCCGCGTTGCAGGTGGCCGAGGATGGAGACGCGGACGTCGAAGTTCGGATACTCCTTTCGCACACGTTCGGCGTAATGCATGGCGCCGCATTTCGGACTTTCGCTCACGATAACGATGCAGGATTTCTTCGATTTGCGAATGCCGCGCTCCATAAATTGGATGAGTTGGTCGCTTCCGGTCGAGTCTTCGGGAATAATGGCCGCTTCGGCTCCGGCAGCAATGGCCGAGTTCTGCGCAAGAAAGCCCGCATCACGCCCCATGACTTCGATGAAGAAAATACGTTCGTGCGAAGCGGCTGTATCTCGGATTTTGTCTACACAATCAGTGATGGTGTTGAGCGTAGTGTCGTATCCAATGGTCGAATCGGTGCCGTAAAGGTCGTTATCGATGGTGCCCGGGAGACCGATGCAGGGAAAGTCGTATTCTTCGGCGAACAGCATGGCACCCGTAAGGCTTCCGTTTCCGCCGATGACGACCAAAGCGTCGATAGCCTCCTTGCGCAGGGTCTCATAAGCCTTTTTACGTCCGGCCGGCGTCTCGAATTCTTTGCTTCGTGCCGTGCGCAGTATCGTTCCTCCGGTCTGTATGATATTGCTGACGTTTTCGGTCGTGAAAGTCTTGATTTCGTCGTGAATAAGGCCTTCATATCCGCGGTAGATGCCCTTTACCTTGAATCCGTTGCAAATAGCGCTGCGCGTGACGGAGCGTATGGCCGCGTTCATACCGGGAGAGTCTCCGCCCGATGTGAGTACGCCGATAGTTCTGATTTTACTCATGACTTTATCGTGTTGTTTTACAGAAAAAGGAATGCGAAACGGGTTATAAAAAAGCTGCTTTTTCCTCGTTTCACATTCCGGTTTGGGTCTTTCTTTGTGGAGCGGCAAACGGGACTCGAACCCGCGACCCTCGGCTTGGGAAGCCGATGCTCTACCAACTGAGCTACTGCCGCATGAACGGTGCAAAGATAGCGATATTTTGTTTTGGTGCCAAATGACGACAGACCTTTTGCTCGTTCAGGCAAAATCAGCAGCAGTCGCCACATGGTAAAGGAGGGGCAGTGAGGCCGGAAGACGGAATAAGTTCGTCGGAATGTTTCCTTGGGCAGCCTTACGTCGCGGCGGCATGGCGAAAAAGTCTGAGAAAAGTTTGCGCGTAAGAAATAATGCCTTATCTTTGCAACGCTTTCAGGAAGAAAGGGCGCTTAGCTCAGCTGGTTCAGAGCGTCTGCCTTACA
>JAFLUW010000074.1 GCA_022508615.1 Prevotellaceae bacterium
TTTTTCATGGTTTCAATTTGTTACCACCACCCAAAATGACCATTAGACAATTTTCGAGATGATTTCACCACCCATTTTGACCAATAGACCTGACTTTGGAATAAAAAAACATCACCCGAAATGTCTACTAGGCCGAAAAAAGTTTGCAGGGCGCCGTTCGAAGCGGTGCCCTGCAAACGTAAATTTCATCGGAAACGGCGGAGGCGGAAACGTTTGTTCCGACCGTGTGTTCGGCCTCTTTTTTGCGCCGCGGCGGACGACTATACGCCCTCGGCGAGCAGGCGTTTCACCTCGGCGCTTATGGCGCGTCCCTCGGCCCGGCCCGACAGCCGCTTGGTGGCTGCGCCCATGACGCGGCCCATGTCCTGCGGACCGGCGGCGCCCAGCTCGGCAATGAGGGCGCGCAGCTCGGCTTCGAGTTCGGCCGGCGCGAACTGACGGGGCAGGTAGCTCTCGACGACAGCCACCTGTGCCTCTTCCTCTTCGGCCAGATCGGGGCGGTTTTGCTCGCGATAGAGGGCGGCCGTGTCCTTGCCTTGTTTGGCGAGTTTGGCCAAAATGCGCAGGGCGGCCTCGTCGGAGAGTTCGTCGCCGGCGCCGGGGGCCGTGCGGGCTTCGATGAAGAGTTTTTTGACGTTGCGGAGCGCGGCGAGGCGCACTTTGTCCTTGGCTTTCATGGCCGAGACGATGTCTTTGCTGATTTGGTCGAAAAGCATGGCGTTTCGTTTTATGGTTTCGGGGAAAGAGTTATTGGTTGCGAAAGGTTTCGAGCGTGCGGCGCGTGCGTCCGTAGGCGGGATGGCTGTCTACGCGCTCGCAAAGCCCGACGTCGTCGAGCTCGCCGGGCTCGAACAGGAAAACGTTGGTCGCACGGCGCGGCGCAAGCTGCGCGCCGTAGTATTCGGCGGCGCGAAAGGCCTGCTCGACGGTGCGTTCGGAAACTGCGGCGGCCTGCGCGCCGATGTCGGAGGCCAGCAACACGATTTTGACACGCTCGCCGAGCGTGTCGTCGCTGTCTATGCCGTATTTCATCTCGTAGTCGGTGGAAAAACGGCTGAAGAAATGGTGAATTTCGCTCAGTTCCTCGTTGCGCACGCCGCAGTCGGGCTGCGCCGAGTGCGTGATTTTGATGAGTACGCGGCCGGCCTTGTAGACGTCGACGCTGTTGAGCAGCGGCGAGTGGAGCGCTTCGTCCAGCGCGCGCGTGATGCGGCCGTCGCCCGCGGCGCTGCCGATGCTCATGATGGAGCGGCCGCCGCCGCGCAGGCAGGTTTCTACGTCGTGAAAGTCGAGATTGACCGTTCCGTGCATCTGAATGATTTCGACAATGGAGCGGACGGCCGTCGACAGCGTTTCGTCGGCGCGGCGGAAGCCGCCGAGCACGGGCATTTCGGGATAAATCTCGAGCAGGCGCTGGTTGTTGATGATCAGCAGGGCGTCGACCTCGCGTTCGAGGCTTTCGAGGCCGTCGAGGGCTTTGTCTATCGTGCACTTGCCCTCCCAAAGAAACGGCAGCGTGACGATGCTGACCGTCAGGATGCCGCGGGTGCGGGCTTCGCGGGCGATGACGGGCGACGCGCCCGTGCCCGTGCCGCCGCCCATGCCGGCCGTGATGAAAATCATGCGGGTTTTCTCGTCGAGCACGCGGCGAATTTCCTCGATGTGCGTCTCGGCGGCTTCGCGGCCCGCGGCGGGAATGCCGCCCACGCCGAGATGGCCGATTCGCACGCGGTGGGGCACGGGCGAATCGTCGAGTGCCTTGGCGTCGGTGTTGCATACGAAGAACTGCACGCTGCGGTTGACCGCGCCAAAGTCGCCTGTATACATATTGGCCACGGCATTACCACCGCCACCGCCCACGCCGATGACTTTTATGGCCGAACTTTCAGAACCGTCGTCGGCAAACTGCACGATTGGCTCGTCGGAAGGGGGAACAGATTTGGAATACATATATTTATACGGGAGAAAAAACGAAGCCACGGCCTTTTCGCACGGAGCGACGCAAAAGATCGGGCCCTCTGCTGCGGGAGAGCGGCCGGCCTTGCTGTGCTGCGGCGACGGCAGCGGGCATAGCGCGGCGTCAGCCGAAGGTGATGACGCTGCCGGCTTCGGTTCCGGTCATGTCGATCACGCCGTCGGCGGCCGATTTGTTCTTGATTTCCTGCAAGAGCTCTTTGGTGCGCTTACTGGTGGGAGTAATTTCGACGAGGGAGATGATTTCTTCGTTGTCGAGGTCTTTTTGTCCGAACAGATAGATTTTCGGTCGGCGGTGTTGCTTGCCTCCGCGCTCGTTCTGGGCGTAGTATTTGGCGCGGCGTTCTTCGTTTTCCTCTTTGAGCGCTTGTTGTTCCTGTTCGGCCATGATGTTTTCGATGTTCATCTTTTCGGCGATGCCGGGAATGTCTTCCATGCCGAAGCCGGTGGCCAGAATGGTGATTTTAACCTTTTTATCGAGCGACGGATCGGTCGCAAGGCCCCACTTGGTCTCGACATCTTCGCGGAATTTCGACATGAATTCGTGCACTTCGTTCATTTCTTCCATCATGAGCGAGTCGCCCTCGTTTTCAGCGCAGAAGGCGATGGAAAGAAGCACCTTTTTGGAGTTGAAAATGTCGTTGTTGTTGAGCAAAGGCGAGTGAAGGGCGTCGTCGATGGCGCGTGTCACGCGGTTTTCGCCCTCGGCGTAGCCCGTAGACATGATGGCCACGCCGCCGTCTTTGAGCACGGTGCAAACGTCGCGGAAGTCGAGGTTGATGACGCCGTGCATCGTGATGATTTCGGCTATGGAGCGGGCGGCGACGCTCAGCGTGTTGTCGGCTTTCTCGAAAGCGGAGAGCACGTTGAGGTCGGTGTAGATTTCGCGCAGGCGTTCGTTGTTGATGACCAGCAGGGCGTCGACATGCTTGGAGATTTGGTTGACGCCTTCGAGGGCCTGGTCGATTTTCCGGTTGCCTTCGAAGAGGAAAGGTATGGTGACGATGCCCACCGTAAGGATGTCCATGGCCTTTGCTTCGCGGGCGATGACGGGCGCCGCGCCTGTACCTGTACCTCCGCCCATGCCGGCGGTGATGAATACCATCTTGGTGCCGTCGGAGAGCATGCGGCGAATGTCTTCGACGCTTTCTTCGGCGGCCTGTCGGGCGCGTTCGGGGCGGTTGCCGGCGCCGAGTCCCTCTTTGCCCAGCTGCAGGCGTGTGGGCACGGGCGAGTCGCAGAGGGCTTTGCTGTCGGTGTTGCAGATGACGAAGTTTACGTCGTGTATGCCTTCGCGATACATGTGGTTGACGGCGTTGCCGCCGCCGCCGCCCACGCCGATGACTTTGATGATGTGCGGTGTGGTGGACACGGGCAGGCCCATATCTACGAGGAGCTGGTCGTTGGTGAAGATGTCGTCCATGCTATGGGGTCGTTGGTGCTCGTCGGAACTTGCTTGCGGAGAGCGGATTGCGCTTTTGCCTGAGGAACGCGAAATTTGCTCTGAGTAAGTTGAAAGTTTCTCTGAGTAAGTTGGAAGTTTCTCTGAGTAAGTTGGAAGTTAGGCTGAGTTGTTGTTTCGCCATGCGGCCTTGTGGTTTTCGGACGCGGCGACGGGACACGTCGGGCCGGACGAAAGGGCCGGCAGGCCTGCGCGGCGCGAGGCCCGGGCCGAGAGTCACTCGGGTTCGTTGACGATTTTGGAGATTGCGCCCCAGAGTTTCTTGACTCCGGTGAACCTTCCGCTCTTGAATTCGGCTTCGCGGCGGGCTATTTCGCCAGCCATGGCGGAAGTGTCGGCGCCGAGGCTCCGGGCTTCGGCCAAAAGGTCGCGCAGGCGGCGCAAGCGGCTCTTGTCGGGCTTTTCGTCGCGGAAGATTTCGGCTTCGATTTCGGCCAAACGGGCTTTGCGGGCTTTTTCGGCTTCTTCGGCCTCGGCTTTTTCGCGGGCGGCTGCGGCTTCGACCTCGGTTTGTTCGCGATTTCCGCCGCCGAAGATGTCGCCGCGCTCGTCGGAGCCTGCGCAGCAGTTCACTTCGCCGTCGTCGCACTTGTCGATGAGGGCGATGGCCACGTTAAGCGTTCCGTCTTTGTTGAAGTCCATTCCGCCGCCGCGCACGGAGAGGCGCGTGTTGGTGGCATGGCGCACTTTGTCAAAGCCTGTAAACTCGCCGATGGCTTTTTCGCAGTCGCGTATCTTGGCTGCGCCGCCGGTGACAATGATGCCGGCAATGAGTGTCCCTTTTCCGTAGCCCGAGAGTTCTATCTGGTGCTTGACGTTGCAGAGGATTTCTTCCATGCGGGCTTCAACGACGGCGTTCAACTCGCTGTAGCCGACGGAGCGGCCGTCTTGCAGGGCTATGGCCCCGGTTTCGGCGTCGCTTTCGTCCGATATGGCATGGCCGTAGCGGAGTTTCAGGGCTTCGGCCTCGCTTTCGTCGATCTGAAAGAGGGAGGAGATGTCATGGGTTACGTTGGCGCCGCCCAAAGGGATGACGGCGAGGTGGCGCAACAGGTTGTTTTTGTAGACGGCCACGGATGTGGTCTCGGCACCCATGTCTACGAAGACGCAGCCTGAGCGTTTCTCCGTATCGCCGAGCATGGCGTCGGCCAGTGCCTCGAAAGCAATGGGCTGTTTGAGCACGGGCAGGCCGCCTTCCTCGAAACAGTTGGCCACATCGACGCTCATGCTCGAACTGGCCATGACGTTGAGGTATTCTCCCTCGATGCTGTCGGCCAGTATGCCCACGGGTTCGCTCTGCCGCTGGGCGCCGAGGCGGTATTCAAGGGCGACGCTTTCAAGCACGTCGCGGTCGGGCGTGGCGGCGCTACGCTGATTTTCCACGCAGAGCTCGTCGACGATGTTTTGCGTTATCTCGGTTTTCTCGCTGAACGTACGGCGCACGATGCCTTTTGTGGTGTGCATGCCCATGCCGGTCACGCCAACGAATGCGCCGCGCAGTGTGACGCGTTTCTTGCGGTCGATGCTCTGTTCGAGCGTCTCGCGGATTTTTTGCACCGAGGCGCGCATCTTGCTGACGTTGTTGATGCGCCCTTTGCGAATGAAATCGGCCGAAGGTTCCTGCACCGAGGCCAGTATGCTGATGACACCGTCGGGTTCGCGGCGTCCCGCCACGGCTGTCACCTTGGAACTGCCGAGCTCGACGGTCACGATGAATTTTTTGTCCATATCGCTTGTTCTTTCTACTTTTTACAGATAATCTGGTTGGTGTGTTCGAGGTTGATTTGCCGATATTTGTTCCATCCCACCTCGGGCATTACCTTTTCATAGAAGGCCCGGAGATTGCGCAGCTTGACTTCGGCCTGCTGCGCGGGATCGCCGAAATGGATGAGCTGGCTTCCGACGCGGGGGACAAGGTCTATTTCGCCGTCGGGCTCCACGCAGAGCTGCTGTATCTGCGCATTCCAGAAATCGTCGTCGCGCAACAGGCGTCCCAGGGGAAGAAGTTTGCGGCGCACGTAGCGCAAGTCAGCACTTCCTGTGACTACGGGCACGTCGGCGGCATATCGGCCGGCCTGCATGCGCTGTCCGTTCTCGTCCACGTAGAAGTCGTCGGATTTGGTCATGACTCTCATCAAAGGAGTACGCTGGCTGATGATGATGTTCACGGCCCGGTTGGCGGGCGTCTTGTATACGTGGGCCTTGCGGATGAAATTGTTGCGTTCGAGGGCTTTTTCGATTTCGGCACCGCTGATTTTTCCCATTTCGCGGCCCACGGGATAGAGCGCATGCTGTTGGAGTATGCGTTCCACCTCGGCAGGCGTGATGAAACCGGCCTTTGCGCTGTCGGCAACCAGTGTGCGCACGCTTTCGCACTTCGTTATGGTCTCCGTGCGGCTCACTTTGAGAAACACGAAGGCCAGATAGGCCGCACAGACCAGCAGCAGAAGGAGTTTCGTCAGAGTTTTCATGCGGTTTGTCTGATTCTTTCACGCCCGCAGGCCTTTTTTCCGGCGTAACACGTCGGCCAGTTCGCAGGCCCGGCTTTCTACGTCGCCTGCACCGAGCAGCATGACGACGTCCGTCTCTTTTTCTTCGACAAGTCCGGCCAAATCTTCCATCTCCACCAGACACACGGGCACGTTGGCGGCCATTTCGCGCGCAATCATCGCGCTGTCGACGCCTTCTATGGGCAGTTCGCGCGCCGGATAGACGGGAAGCAACCACACTTCGTCGGCCAGCGAGAGCGCGTCGGCAAATTCGCGGTAGAAGTCGCGCGTACGGCTGTAAAGATGAGGCTGAAAGACGGCTGTAAGCCGACGGCCGGCAAAGACTTCGCGCACGGAGCGCAGGCTCTGGCGGATTTCTTCGGGGTGATGGGCGTAGTCGCTGAGCAATACGGCTTCGGGTGTGTTGAGCTGAAAGTCGAAGCGGCGGTCTACGCCGCCGAAACTTTTCATGGCGGCACGTATTTCGTCGGAACCGAGGCCTGCTATCTGCGCCAGAGCCATGGCGGCGATACCATTATCTATATTTATAGAAACGGGCACGCCGAGTTCTACGTCGGCGATGTTTCCGAACGGCGAAACGAGGTCGAAGACGATGCGGCCGCCGCCCATGCGGATGTTTTCGGCGTGAAAGTCGCCTTCGTCGCGCGAATAGTCGTAGCGGCGCACGCTTTCGGCCGCCCGTTGCTCGAATCGCAGACCGCGATGCACGACAAGCGCGCCGCCGGGCTGCACGAGGCTCGTGTAGTGGGCGAAACTTTCCAGATAAGCCGCTTCCGTGCCGTAGATGTCGAGATGATCGGCGTCGGCCGACGTGACCACGGTGGCATAGGGCCGCAGATGGTGGAAACTGCGGTCGAATTCGTCGGCCTCGATGACCACATAAGGACTGGCAGGGCTGAGCAAACAGTTCGAGCCGTAGTTTTTGACGATTCCGCCGAGGAATGCGTTGCAACCCGCGGCGCTTTCGTGGAGCAGATGTGCGGCCATCGACGAAGTAGTCGTCTTTCCATGCGTGCCGGCCACGCAGAGACCTTTCATTTGCCGCGTGAGCGTGCCGAGCACTTGGGCACGTTTCTGTATTTCGAAGCCTCCTGCGCGAAACCATGCCAGCTCGCGGTTATCGGCAGGTATGGCCGGCGTGTAGACTACGAGCGTCGAGTCGGCATTTCTGAAAGCCGGCGCGATGGCGTCAGGGTTGTCTTCGAAATGTATGCAGGCTCCCTCGGCACAGAGCCGCTGCGTCAGCTCGGTGGGCGTGCGGTCGTAGCCGCCCACGGGCAGTCCGCGCGAGAGGAAGTAGCGTTCGAGGGCGCTCATGCCGATTCCGCCGGCGCCTATGAAGTAGACGGACTTAATTTCCATGTTCTTCTGCAAGTTTAATGACTTCGCGGGCAATGTCGGCCGCGGCGTCGGGCCGCGCCAGGACGCGGATGTTGCGGCCGAGCGTTTCGAGCCGCGCCTTGTCCTGCACGGTGTTCACGGCCAGCGGCACGAGTGTCTGCCGGGCCTCGGTGTCGGGCACGTAGAGGGCGGCTTCGCTCTGCACGAGGGCCAGCGCGTTCTTCGTCTGGTGGTCTTCGGCCACATTGGGCGAGGGCACGAGTATGACGGGCTTCCCCAACAGGCAGAATTCAGAGATGCTCCCGGCGCCGGCACGCGAAATGACGAGGTCGGCCGCGGCATAGGCCACGTCCATGTCGGCGATAAAGTCCGTCACGCTGAGATTGGCGGGCCGTCCGCGGCGGTCGAGCTCGGCGGCTACGGACTGGCTGTAATATTTGCCCGTCTGCCAGAGGAACTGCACGTCCTTTTGCTGGCGAATGAGCGAGAGCGCGCCGAGCATGCAGTCGTTGAGCGTGCGTGCGCCGAGACTTCCGCCCACGACGAGCACGGTGTGCCGCTCCGGGTCGAGCCCAAGCCGGCGCAATGCCTCGTCCCGGCCGATTTGTTCAGCGAGCAGGCTGGCGCGCACGGGGTTGCCCGTCAGTAGCAGCTTGTCGGCAGGAAAGAAGCGCTCCATGCCGGCATAAGCCACACAGATGCGCCGCGCCCGGCGGGCGAGAAGTTTGTTCGTCACGCCGGCATAGCTGTTCTGCTCTTGCAGGAGCGTGGGAATGCCCATGGCTGCGGCCACACTGAGCGTAGGTCCGCTGGCATAGCCGCCCACGCCGACGCAGACGTCGGGACGAAACGCGCGCACAATGCGGCGCGCCAGCATGCGGCTGCGCACCAATCGCGCCAAAACGCCGATGTTGCGCCACGGCCGCTTGCGGTCGAAGCCCGCGACGGGCAGTCCCTTGATTTCGTAGCCTGCTGCCGGCACGCACTGCATCTCCATGCGGCCTTCGGCGCCGACAAAGAGGATTTCGGCACCGGGCCGCAGCGCGCGGACGGCTCCGGCTATCGAGATGGCGGGAAAAATGTGGCCTCCCGTGCCGCCTCCGCTGATGATGATGCGTATATTTCGGTTCATGCGGGTTGTCGGTAGACAGTATGGCCACAAAGTTACAAAGTGTTCCCGATTCGTGCGCGGCGCGGACAGACTTTTTTTGCTTGTGCCCATTTTGCGAAACGTTCCCGCGCCGATTTCCGCCGCAGAAAACGCCGTTGTCCCGACTCCCCCTCTCCGCTCCGGCCGCGCTGCATGTATGGAGCGGCGAAACGCGGCGTTAGCGAAAATTTAGTCTGAGTAAGTTTGAACTATCTCAGACTAAGTTCAAACTTACTCAGACTAA
>JAFLUW010000075.1 GCA_022508615.1 Prevotellaceae bacterium
AATTTGCCTGCGCAGCAGCCATGCCGGCTGTTCTCCGACCGGCTGCTCCGCAGCCCGGGATTAAGAAAAAATCGCTACATTCGCGGTCCGGACGAAAAGGCGGCGCGGCCGGCCCGCTCCGTTACGCAACATCGAAGTCATGAAGAAATATCTTGTCGCATTGCTGTTCTGCGGCATGGCTGCGCCCCATGGCGCAGTCTGCGGCAGTTGCCCGCCGGCAAAGCCTGCGGCGGCCGACAGCATCCCCGAGGATACCCTCTCTTTCGGTGAGACGAAGCTGGGCGAAGCCGTCGTGGGGCAGCGCGTCAGAGGTACGAGGAAATCTTTGCTTTTGCCCACCAATACGGAACTCATCGCCAAGACCGAATTGCTCAGGGCCGCCTGCTGCAACCTCGGCGAAAGTTTCGTGACGAACGCTTCGGTCGACGTCAATTATAGCGATGCCGCCACCGGAGCCCGCCAAATCCGGCTGTTAGGCCTTTCGGGCACCTACGTGCAGATGCTCACCGAAAACATTCCCAACCTTCGCGGAGCCGCAACGCCCTTCGGGCTGGGCTTTATCCCCGGTACGTGGATGCAATCCATACAGGTGAGCAAAGGCGCGAGCTCCGTGAAAAACGGCTACGAGGCCATCACCGGGCAAATCAATGTGGAGTTTCTCAAACCTCAGGCCGAAGAGTCGTTCACGGCCAACGCTTATGCCGACTTGCAAGGCAAGGCCGAGCTCAATGCCGCAGGAAATGTCCATTTGAACAAACGCTGGTCCACGGGGCTGCTGCTGCATGCCGAGAATGGCTTCCTTTCGCACGACAGCAACGGCGACGGTTTCGCCGACCTCCCGCGCATCAGGCAGTTTGCCGGCATGAACCGCTGGACCTGCACGGGAGAAAAATATATGTTCCAGGCCGGCGTCCGCTTTCTTGCCGAAGGCCGGCTCAGCGGGCAGGATACGCACCACAATGCCCCCGCTGCGGCCGCGCACACGCCCTATGTCATCGAAATAGACACGCGCCGGTGGGAATTGTTCGCGAAAAACGCCCTGTTTCTCAATACCGAAAATCAGGAGAACGTCGCTTTGATTCTCTCGGCGGCCCTGCACGACCAGGATGCGGCTTACGGGCACAAATGCTACGACGTCAGTCAGGACAATCTCTACGCCTCGCTCATCTATGAACGCAAGTGGCGCGACGGTCTGCACGGATTGTCGGCGGGACTGAGCCTCAACCACGACCGTTTCGACGAACGTTTCCGCTTCGTCAACGACGCCTCGCTCCAGCCGGTGCGCCAGACGGAGAAGGAAACCACGCCGGGCGCCTACGCCCAATATACTTTGGATTTCGGCTCGTCGCTCATTCTCATGGGAGGCTTCAGATACGACCGCAGCTCGGTCTACGGCTCGATGTTCACGCCGAGATTCCACGCCAAGTGGAATCTTCTCGACGGCGCGCTTTCGCTGCACGCTTCGCTCGGCCGCGGCTACCGTTCGCCCCGCGTTCTGGCCGAAAATCATTTTTATATGGCTTCCTCGCGCCGGATAATCGCCGCCTCTCCGCTGCGTCAAGAGTCGGCAATGAACTATGGCGGCGGACTTTTCGGCTCCGTCGGACTCTTCGGCCGGCCGCTCAGCTACAATGCCGAGGTCTATTTCACCCGTTTCAGCCACCAAATGCTCATCGACCTCGACGCAGATCCGCACGCTGTCGTCATTAAGGACTCGGCACGGCGGCCCAGTTTCTCCCGGGCCTTTCAAATCGAATTGTCCTGCCCGGTTGTTTCCGATTTTACGCTGACGGCTGCCTACCGCTACACGGACGTGCGGGCCGATTACGGCCGCGGACTGGAGGAGAAGCCGCTGACGTCGAGGCACAAGGGCCTCTTTTCGGCCAGCTGGACGCCGATGATGGGAAAATGGCAGGTCGACGCTACGCTTGCCCTTTGCGGAGGAGGAAGAATGCCTGCGCCCTATGTCCTCGACAGCGGCCTGCTTTCGTGGAACGCCCGTTACGGGGCTTTTCCGCAGCTGAATGCCCAGATTACCCGCAACTTCCGGAAATGGTCTGTCTATGTCGGCGGCGAAAATCTCACGGGCTATCGCCAGCAGACGCCCGTTGTCGGCTCGGACGACCCGTGGGGAAGCCGCTTCGACGCCACCATGATTTATGCGCCCGTGCATGGTGCGATGGCCTACGTCGGTTTCCGCTGCAATTTGAAGAGATATTAGTCAATCGTTTAATCCTAAAACCATAAAGTTATGAGAAAAATTTTGATCTTCGCCCTGCTGCTATCCGCCGCGGCCGCCATGGCCGCCAAAAAGACGGTCGAGGTCTTCACGCTCGACCATCAGATGTCCGAGATGTGTCAGAAGAAAATCACGGAAAACCTCAGATTCGAAAAAGGCATTTCGAGAATCGACGTTTCCTTGAAGGAAAACACGATTACGATTACCTACGACGCGGAAAAGACCGGCACGGAGAAAATCCTCGCGGCATTCCGCAAAATCGGCTTCAATGCCGCTGTCGTGAAGGGTGGAAAGCCGGAATCGGGAGTTTGTTGTTCGAAAGAGGCGGCTGCGCAGTCCTGCTGCAAGCAGCACGAACAGCCCTCGGCCTGCTGTAAGAAAAAGCCCGAAGCCGCCTGCTGCCGGAAGGACGCGGCTCCCTCGGCCGGCTGCCAGAAGAAGGGGACTCCGGCTGCGTGCTGCAAGAAATAGGCCTTGTGTGCCGGCATGCAGACGCCGTCTTGGCGGCGCGTTGCGCAGCATCGTTCCGCCCGCAGTGAGAGGAAGCCGGATTTTGCTGCGGGTTACGAAAAACTAACGCTGAGTAAGTTCAAACTTACTCAGCGTTAGTTGCAACTTACTCAGCGTAATTTTTCACGCTGTCCGTCAATTTTTTTATTCCATGCGGAAGGGGGGCCGGCAACAGGCCTTCGCACCCGCCGGGTGGAGGGCAACAGGCCTATAGGCCGGCGGAGGGGCGGATTATCGTGGCCTCGCGGTCCGGACCGACGGAGACAATCGAAATAGGCGTGGAGAGTTCGCGTTCGAGGTAGTCGACATAAGCCTTGAATGCCGGCGGGAACTGGTTTTCCTCGCGCACGGCGCCGAGCGGCTCGCGCCAACCGGACCGGTCTTCGCAGACGGCAGTCCATCCCTCGGTGTCGTAGGGCATCGTGTCCGTGCGGATGCCGTCTTTTTCATAGGCCACGCACACGCGGATGGTGTCGAATGTGTCGAGCACGTCGCTTTTCATCATTACGAGGTCGGTCACGCCGTTTATCATTATGGCATATTTCAGTGCCACGAGGTCTATCCATCCGCAACGGCGGTTGCGGCCCGTTACGGCGCCGTATTCATGGCCTATCTCGCGGATGCGGTCGCCCGTTTCGTCGAAAAGTTCCACGGGGAAAGGGCCCGAGCCGACGCGGGTGGAGTAGGCCTTGAATACGCCGTAGACGCGGCCGATACTGCTGGGCGGAACGCCGAGTCCGGTGCAGACGCCGCCGCTTGTCGTGGACGAACTCGAAACGAAGGGATAAGTGCCGTGGTCGATGTCGAGCAACGAGCCCTGCGCACCCTCGGCCAGTATGTTTTTGCCTTGGGCCAGCAGTTCGTTCAACTCGGTTTCAGTGTCGGTGAGGGGAAATTTCTTCATGTATTCCACGCCTGCCATCCACTCTCGTTCTTCTTCGCTGATGTCGAAGTCGGTGAAATGAAGGTCGGAAAGAATTTGCAGGTGGCGGGCCTTGAGGGCTTCGTATTTAGCCGCGAAATTTTCGAAAATGTCGCCGACGCGCAGCCCGATGCGGGCTGCTTTGTCGCTGTATGTGGGGCCTATGCCTTTTCCCGTCGTGCCGACTTTTGCCTTTCCCTTTGCCGCTTCGTAGGCACGGTCGAGAACGCGGTGGGTGGGCAGTATGAGATGTGCCCTGCGCGAGATGTGGAGACGCTCGGTGAGCGCATAGCCCGCGGTTTCGAGTTCCTGGGCTTCGGCCATGAAGAGATCGGGGGCGATGACGCAGCCGTTGCCGATGACATTGAGCTTGCTCTCGTCGAAAATGCCGGAGGGAATGGCGCGAAGCACAAATTTCTTGCCGTCGAAGATTATGGTGTGCCCTGCGTTGGGGCCGCCGGCGAAACGTGCTACAACGTCATACCGGGGTGTAAAGTAGTCTACGACTTTTCCCTTGCCTTCATCTCCGAATACGATGCCCAGAAGGGCGTCTACTTTTCCTTTCATTTTTATTTGTCCGGGGTTAGTCTGTTGTTGGGGGCTTTTGCGCCTTTCGGCCAGCCGAAATATCGGCCGAAAGACTTATTTAATCATTTCTGCGCCAAAATAAGGTTGAAGCGCCTTTGGAATATGAATGCCGTCGGGTGTCTGGAAGTTTTCGAGAAGGGCGGCAACAATGCGGGGCAAGGCCAGCGCCGAGCCGTTCAGCGTGTGGCAAAGATGTATCTTTTTGTCAGCCGAGCGATAACGGCATTGCAGGCGGTTGGCCTGGTAGGAATCGAAATTCGACACACTCGAGACTTCGAGCCAGCGGTCCTGCACTTTGCTGTAAACCTCGAAATCGTAGCAAATGGCGGCCGTAAAGCTCATGTCTCCGCCGCAAAGGCGCAAAATGCGGTAGGGAAGTTCGAGCTTGCGGAGAAGACTTTCGACATGGTCGAGCATTTCGCGGTGCGACTGAGCCGAGTGTTCGGGTTTATCGATACGGACGATTTCGATTTTCGAGAATTCGTGCAAACGGTTCAGACCTCGCACCTCTTTACCGTAGGAACCGGCTTCGCGACGGAAACATTGGGTGTATGCACAATTCTTTATAGGCAACTCATCCTCGCGAAGAATCACGTCGCGGTAGATGTTTGTTACAGGAACCTCTGCCGTGGGGATAAGGTAGAGGTCGTCTTCCTCGCAGTGGTACATCTGGCCCTCTTTGTCAGGCAATTGGCCCGTACCGTAACCCGATGCGGCGTTGACTACGGTCGGCGGCATGATTTCCACGTAACCTGCTACTCGGGCTTCGTCAAGAAAGAAATTGATCAACGCACGCTGCAGCCGTGCACCCTGACCAATATAAACGGGGAAACCTGCACCAGCAATTTTTACGCCGAGATCGAAGTCGATTAGGTTGTATTTTTTTGCCAATTCCCAGTGGGGAAGCGGATTCTCTGGGAGATCACGATACCTGCCGCCGGTGCTGACCACGACATTGTCTTCGGCACTTCTTCCTTCGGGCACTTCTTCATAAGGAAGGTTTGGGATGCTATAAAGCAACTGCTTGCGATCTTCCTCAGCCTGAAACATAGCAGCCTCGAGTTCTCCGGTACGGGCCTTTATCTCGGCTACGGCATGTTTTGCGCTTTCGGCAAGTTTGGCTTCCCCGTTCTTCATGTGAACACCGATGGTTTTGCTCAGCATTTTTATCTCGGCCAAAAGAGCGTCGAGCTCTTTCTGAGCCAATTTGCGCCGATTGTCCGCTTCAAGAACCTTTGTCACGGCTTCCCGTGCGTTGCTGAAACGCTTTTTCTCCAGTCCGCGCACGACGGCTTCCACATTCTCTGTGAGTTGTTTTATTGTTAACATAATTTTATACCGCTTAATTTAAGCCGTCCGAACTTTTCCGGAGGCTGCGTGCAAAGGTAATAAAAAAACGGGACTCGTTTGTGTCGCCCCAACTTTATAATAATACTAAAATGATGATAAGCATTTTCTTGCAGAAACAACACAAATTGGCAAACTTTTGTCTGATTTTCTGCGGATAGGCCGAGAATCCGAAAATGTACATCGTAAATTAAAAAAAAGTGTTATTTTTGCAGACATTCAACCTATACACACCTTATAGAATTAATATAAGCGAATGAAGTCAAATCAACAAACAAAAAAAGCACAAACGCTAAATACAAGAGATATTGAGGATTATCTCATTTTGTTTTTGTCTCATTGGTATTGGTTCGTTATTTCTGCAGCCATAGCCGTTTCTCTTGCAGTCATTAAAGTGAAACGCACGACTCCTACCTATGTACGCAAAGCGTCATTGCTCATAAAAGATTTGTCCCAGAGCAATTCTACAATCAACGACTTGTCGTCGATGGGTATAGTGAACTATCGTTCCGATATAAATAATGAAATACAGACAATCTCGGCGCCTATGATTATGGAAGAGGTGGTGCGCCGTTTGTGCCTGAATGTAGAATTGAGCATCGAAGAGAGCCTGCATATGCGTCCGCTTTATAATGAAGCCCCGGTTGCACTGACATTCGAGAATCCTGAAGAAGGAAATGCATTGTTCACGATGAAACTTGGAAACGGCCGCGAGGTGCTTCTTTATGACTTTGTTGTCGGTGGAAAGAAACTCGATAAAACCTTTAAGACCCGTATCGGCTCAACAGTTAGTACGCCGGCTGGGCGTATACATATCGCATCAACACCGTCGTTCGATATATTCAACCGCAAGAAAGAAATATATGTACGTAAAACTTCGGCAAAAAGTATCGCCCGTAGCTATTCGGCTCGTTTCCGCGCCTCGAGTAGTAAAGACGAGTCATCAATTATCAATCTCTCTGTCGTAGATGCATCACCCTCGCGTGCAAGCGATATCATTACTACGTTGATCGATGTATATAATGAGAATTGGTTGAAAGATAAGAATGCCGTGGCAGAAAGCACAATTCAATTCATCAACGAACGCTTGCTGACCATATCTGGTGAATTGGAGAGTGCGGATAATAGTGTGAGCGATTTCAAAAGTTCTCATCTAATGCTCGACGGAAGTTCGCAAGCCAGTCGCTATTTCTCTCAAAACGTAAGGAGCCAGGATGAATATATCGAACTTTCTAACCAATTGAGTATTATTCGTTACCTTGATGAGTATATCAATGATAATTCCAGTCAAAATCAAATACTTCCTGTCAATTCCGGTTTGACTAATTTAGGAACAATCTCCCTTATCGAGAACTATAATCGGATTTTGTCGGAACGCAATAGATTGTTGAAAAACTCGAGTGAGGAAAATGCCATTGTGAAGGAAATGACCGAAGAATTGGCGATTACAAAAAGCAGCTTAGCACGCTCTCTTAAAAACCTAATACAACAATACGAGAGACGGATCGCCAATATACAGAGTGTCGAACGCAACACATCTTCGCAAATGGCCAGTGCTCCCTATCGTTCGCAGCAGCTCGTCTCAATCGAACGGCAGCAGAAAGTCAAGGAACAACTATATATCTATTTGCTCCAGAAACGCGAGGAAAGTGAAATCTCCAAAAGTTTTACGGCAAGTAATTCCCGTCTTATTCAACCGCCCATGGGGACCGATGTTCCTATTGAGCCGGAAAAAAGCAAGACCTATGCCATCTTTTTCGCGATAGGTTTGGCAATCCCTTCCGTGTTGCTTTATATAAAAGAGACACTTAATACGAAAGTGCGCGGCCGAAAGGATCTTGAAGCTACCGATGTACCTTTCATCGGCGAGATTCCGCAACTTACGCAGAAAAAACACTGGTGGCAAAAATCTCGCAAACTGACAGGCCTCGAACAAATTGTAGTCAAGGAGAACAGCAAGAATCTTGTCAACGAAGCTTTTCGCATTGTGCGTACAAAGTTAGACTATTTCGCCGGCAAGCAGGATAAAGCGCAAATCATTATGATTACCAGCTTCAATCCCGGAAGCGGAAAAACTTTCATCACGGCCAATCTCGCTCGAGCCATTGCGCTGAAAAACAAAAAAGTGTTGTGTATCGACTTTGATATGCGCCGTGCCAGCCTCTCGAAAATAATCGGCAGACCCAAACATGGACTTACATCCTATCTGAGCGGACGCAACGAAGATATCGACAGCCTGATCGTTCGCGATGTTTTCGGTGGCGGGGTCGATCTGCTCCCTGTCGGCGTCATTCCGCCCAATCCAAGCGAGTTGCTGCTGTCTGAAAATACAAAAGTTCTCATTGAAAGTATGCGAAACGGCTACGACGTCATACTCTTAGACTGTCCGCCTTACGAAATCGTGGCCGATACGAACATCATCAAAGAATATGCCGACCTCTCTATTTTTGTAGTGCGTGCCGGTCTCATGGAGCGCCATTTGCTGAAAGAAATCGAAAACTTCTATCTCGAAGGTCAATTTCGAAATATGGCCCTTATGCTCAATGGCGCAGACTTTGTCTCCGGACGTTATGGCAGTTACCGCTACGGCTATCATCGCTACGGCTATGCTTACGGCTATGGCTATGGCAGCTACGACGGATACATTACGAAAAAATAATCTTCCGCCATCCCTTGTCTATGCGGTCCGCTGCGTTTCGTTTCACGCAGCGGACCGCTTCGTTCTTAGTCGCACGATGCGCCGGTCCTCTCGATAATATAACGTGCGTGTCCATAAAATAGAATAAAATAAGCTCAGCTTTTCTGTGTCTTTTTGTGCGGTCTCGTTCCGTTTCACCTGTTCGCAACTATCTTTGTGTAAAATCGAACTTACTCAGACTAAGTTTCACTTTACTCAGACCAAGTTTCGCTTTACTCAGGCTAAAGTTTTCCGGTATCATATTTCGTTCTTGCGAAAATAGATTGTGCGGCGTTTTTTCTGCTTTTGGTGTCCCTCTGCCAACCTTTCGCTCAACACCTTGTTTTCTCTTTGTCTTTCACGTGCGCGCGCGTCCATAAGTATTATATATCCTTTT
>JAFLUW010000076.1 GCA_022508615.1 Prevotellaceae bacterium
AAGCGCTGCCGTTCATGCGCGGGTTGCGGCCGCAGAACGGGCCGACAGGCCGAAAAAATTAATGGAGACGCCTGCGCGCGGCAGTGTCTCCATTAACCAACACAAAAACTAAACTAGACTTTATCAGTTTGTCGGTTTAATGACACCCTGACGTGGCAAAATTAAAGTTTAATTTTTGTATATGCAAACTTTTTTACAGTCTTTTTAAGATTTGTTAAAGTCCGTCCCGTCCCGCAGTCGCGGCCGCCTTTTCCGGCACAACGGCCCCGACGGCCGCGCCGGAGAGGCGCGCAGCGACCGGAAAGAGCACCGATTGCGGGCCGTCGGCCGCTTGTTTCCCGACAAATGCTTATATTTGCCGCCGAAGAAACACGTAAAAAGGAAAGAAAATGAAAAACATTCTGCAAGGCGCCCTGCTGCGCGCCGTTTGTCTGCTCGCGCTGGGCGTGCTGCTCGTGGTTCGCTCGGAGGACATGCCCGTATGGCTGGTCAAGGCGGCCGGCATCCTGCTCATCGTGCCCGGACAGGTGAGCATCGCTTCGTTGTTCCGCCCCTCGGGCGATGTGCCGGCCGGCACGCAGCCCGAAGGGCGCCCTCTGCTGCTGCCTTTCACGGGTGCGGCGGCCGTTGTGTTGGGATTGGTGGTCTTTTTCATGGCCCAACGTCTGGTGAGCCTGATGATGTATGTGCTTGCGGCCGTGCTCATCGTGGCCGCCGCCTTGCAGTGCGTGGAGTTGCAAGGCGCCTCGCGCCGCGGCGCCCGCATTCCGGCCGCAGCCTACGTGATGCCTGTACTGGTCTTGGTGGCCGCGCTGCTCGTGGTGCTCGACGTGCAGTTTGCCGCGGCCATGCCGTTCGTCTTCATCGGCGCGGGCTGCGTGGTCTACGGACTGACGGAGCTTTGGGCCGCCGTCGTGCTCATGCTGCTGGCCCGCCGGCTGGCCCGTGAGGCCGAAGCCGCCTCGACTGCGGCCGAAACGGAGGCCGGAGAGGCTGAAGAAGCGGTTGAAGCAGAGTGAACTGCACGCAAGCCGGCCGGAGCGAAAACTTACTCAGCGTTAGTTTGAACTTACTCAGTATAAATTAAAACCTACGCGGCACTATTTTTCCGTAGTGCCGCGTAAGTTTTTTATGGCCCGTGCCAGCGTCCGCCAATGCCCGACGGATGTCGAAGCCGAAGGGAGAAAACAGGCCGAGGCGGCCGTGAGTCTTAAAAAACATGAAGAACTGCGTTTTTTGGATTTTTATCCGTAATTTTGCGAACGTATAACCTGAAACTATAACATTCATACATCCTAACGATAATGAAGAACAATTCCCTCATCGCCATGACGCTCGGCATGGCCGTCCTCGCGACGGGATGCAAGAGCCAGGAGAGCGCCTACAAGGCCGCTTACGAGAAAGCCCAAGCGCAGCAAACCGCTGTGGCGCAGACGACTGAAACGACAACCGTGACCGTGCCGCAGCCGCAGCCGGCGCCGCAGGAGACGCAACAGCAGCAAACTGCCGGGCAGGCTGTTGTGGACGCCGACGTGCGCACGATTCAGGGTGGCTTCTCCGTGATCAACGGCTCGCCGCTCAAGACATACAGCGTGGTGGTCGGCTCCTTCGTGACGCAAGCCAACGCCGAAGGCCTCATGACGACGCTGCGCGGCAAGGGATACGACAGCCGCGTGGTCAAGACCAACGAGACCATCAACGGACAGACAGGCTGGTTCCGTGTGGTGGCTTCGAGCTACGACGACAAAGCCTCGGCCTTGAGCAGCCGCGACGAGTTGCGCAGCACTTACGCCGGCGCATGGTTGCTTTACAGCAAATAAATCCGCCCTTTCCGCCCCGAAAGGACACATAAAAACACCGGGCCGCACGATGCTTCAGCGTCGTGCGGCCCGGAGGCGTATGGCGCAGGCGGCAACAGGCGTGCCGGCCGCTCTAACCGGCCAAGTAGGGATTCTCGCGGCGCTCCTCGCCCACGGAGGTCTGCGGCCCGTGGCCGGGAAAGACGCGCGTGGCCTGCGGAAGCGTGAGCACTTTCTCGCAGAGCGAGCGCACGAGCGTCCGTGCGTCGCCCCCGGGCAGGTCGCAGCGCCCCACCGAACGGCGGAACAGCGAGTCGCCCGTGAAGACGAGGCCCGACCCGGCATAAAGACAAATGCCGCCCGGCGTGTGGCCCGGCGTATGAATGACGCGCAGGCTTTCGCCGCCGACGGGCAGCTCGTCGCCCTCGTGCAACGGTGCGCCCGCCTCGGGCAGCACAAGGCCCATGTCGCGGTGCATGAACAGCAACATCTGCTCGCCGGCCGTGGCATAGAGCGGAAGGTCGGCCTCGTGGCAGCGCGGCAGCAGGCCGAAACGGCGCGACAGGCGGTCGACGCCAAAGAGATGGTCGAAATGGGCGTGCGTCAGCAGTAAATGTTCGACGAGCAGCCCCTCGTCTTCGATGAACGCTTCGACGGCACGGCGTTCCTCCTCGCGATAGGCGCCGGCGTCGACGACGGCAGCGCGGCGCGACGGCTCGTCGTAGACCACGTAGCAGTTCTCGCCCAGCGGATTGACTTCGAATGTCTTGACTTGAAGCATAAGGCAGGCCGTTATTTCGTCATGGCCACGTAGGCCACTTTTTTCGTTTCAAAGAAAGGATCGGCGAAATACTGCGACAAGTCCCACGTGTCGCTTTTGTGTTTGAAAGGAAGCAGTTCGCGCGTCAGGTCGCCGCCTTTCAGACACAAAATGCCGTTGGGCAGGGCGTTTTGGCCGCCGCTGCGGAAATTCTTGCGCACCAAGCGTTCGAGTTCGGCCATGGGCATCACGCCGCGCGAGACGACAAAGTCCGTCTTCGCCGTCTCGTCGGCCACGTTGCAGTGGCGTGCCGTCACGTTGGCAAGGCCCAGTTCGCCGGCAATGGCCTGAACTACACGGATTTTCTTGCCGATGCTGTCGAGAAGCAGAAAGTCCGTCCCGGGAAACAGAATGGCCAGCGGCAGACCGGGCAGTCCGCCGCCCGTGCCCACGTCCATGACGCGGGTGCCGGGACGAAAGCGGATGACTTTGGCCAGGCCGAGCGAATGAAGAATGTGATGGGAGTAAAGATTGTCGATGTCTTTGCGCGAGATGACGTTGATTTTGGCATTCCACTCGCGATAGAGCGCGTCGAGCGCGTCGAACCGTGCGCGCTGCTGCGCATCGAGTTCGGGAAAATGGTCGAAAATGATTTGTGCCGGGTGTGACATGGCGGAAACTGAGGGTTATGTGCGCCCGAAGCGCAGAAAGGGCAGAGCGTGCCGGCGTTCGGATGCCGTTTGTCAGGCGGCCGGCAAAATGAAAGGCTATCGGCCGCTGCGTCGCACGAGGGCGCGCACTTTTTCGTTGAACGACGTGGCCGCGACGAGGTCTTCGATGGTCAGATGCATGCGATAGCGCCAATAATGCTCGGGATCGGCCGGAATATTGATTTGTTCAGCCGCCGCGTCGGGCCGCCGCAGATTACCGTCTGCCGCCAGCCAGTCCTGAAGAGCGAGCAGGCAGAGCATGGAAGGCGATTCCAGATGCGCGGCAATGATTTCCTCGCAAATTTCCGGCGAAGCCTCGGCCGGAGTCTCGCCGTCGCGGCCGAGCACTTCGTGCCAGTAGGCCGTGCGGGCCGCGGCGTTGTCTTTCCACCAGAGACGGAGCGGCGGCATGTCGTGGGTGGCGATGGTGGAAACGCTGAAATAGGGATTTTCGCTGAGTTTGTCGAAACGGCGTCCGCAGCGTTTCGGCATACGCTGGATTTCGAGCGAAAGAATGCCGAGCCGGTCGAGCACTTCCTTGACGCCGTCGGGCACCATGCCGAGATCTTCGGCACAAGCCAGCATGCGTGTAGCTCCGGTCAGGGCAGGAAGTTTTTTCATTGCTTCTTTGCTCCAGAATGTCGTGTGGCGGCGGTAGAAGAAGTCGTCGCTGAGACGGTCGAATGCCCGTTTGTCGCTTTCGGAAAGCAGGGCATAGCGCCGTGTCTGCTGTGCCGCTACGCGAGGATGGTAGGTCCCGGGCCGTTCCGGGTCTTCGATGAAAAGCACTTCAGCCGTCAGTTTTTCCAAACGGGCACGCAGTTCTCCGTCGCAGCCCGATGCGCGCACCCGGCGGCCCGTTGCGACCGCGCTGCGCAAACGCAGCAGCCCGCTCTCGCCGTCGGGTTCGAGATAGGGCTGCACGTCAGGGCCGAGACGCTCGGCTTCTTCGTGCGAAAACAGCGGCCGGGCCAGCCGGGCCGCGTTCTCTCCGAAGCCGTAGCTGCGAATTTCGTCTGGAGTCAGCGGAAGTGCCGGTCGAAAGCGGCCCATCAGGCCGTAAAGCTGATCGAACGGAATTTCCCAGATGCGGAAAAAGCCCAATACGTGATCTATGCGGTAGGCATCGAAGTATTCGGCCATGTGGCCGAGACGTTCGCGCCACCATGCGTAGCCGTCTTTTTCCATTTTCTTCCAGTTGTAGGTGGGAAAGCCCCAGTTTTGCCCCTGACGGGCGAAATCGTCGGGCGGCGCGCCGGCTTGTCCGTCGAAATGAAAGAGCCGGGCGTCCTGTCGGGCCGGAACGCTGTCGCGACAGATACCTATGGGAATGTCGCCCTTGAGAATTACGCCGAGACGGCGGGCCAGTTCGTGCACTTGGCTGAGCTGGCGGTGGAGCAGGAATTGTACGAACTTGTAAAAGCGCACGGCGCGTTTCTCGGCAGGCGTTGTGTCCCACTTGCGAAAATCTGCCGTGCCCTGAGCGTCGCGTCGGGCGGAGAAATCGGCATATGCATCGAGCCAGGAAGCGTTGCGCCGGGCAAATTCGGCGTATGCTTTCGTGCGCATCAGGTTATTGGCCGTTTTGTTGCAAAGTTCTTCGAGAAAAGCCATTTTCGAGCGGATGACAGCCTCGTAGTCGAGTTCGTCGAGCGCATTCAGCCGCTGTCCTTCGGCCTCGTGACGGCAGTAAATCTCGGATTTTCGCCACGGACGCAAGTCGAGATAGAGCGGATGGAGAGCAAAAACCGAAATGCCCGAATAGGGATAGGAGTCGCGCCAGGTAAATGTGGCCGTAGTGTCGTTGACGGGCAGCAACTGCACCGCTTTCAGCCCGACGCCCGCGGCCCATTCGACGAAACGGGCTAAATCTCCGAAGTCCCCCGTGCCGTGGCTCTCGCAGGAGCGGAGCGAGAACACCGGAATCACGACTCCGGCGCCGCGCCAGCGCTTCATGGGCAGCCGGGGCAGCATGTCGGTCAGCACGGCGGCCTGTCCGGCTCCCAGTTTCAGGGGGAGCAGCCGACGGTTCAGGCCTTCTTCCCAGCGAAGCTGCGTCGGGTCGGCATCGTTGCGGAGCAGATATTTATACTCCATTCCCTGACGGAAATCCGTAGCCCGGAGCGGCGCGCTCCATTCGTAAGTTCCCGTGCGCAACAACCTTACGATTCCCTCTGTGGCCCATGCGCCGAGACTGCGCGCGGCTCCCGACACGCACCAGTGCCATCCTTCGGGTGCCGGCAGGGCAATGAGGCGCAAACGGTAGCCTGCGGTCAGGCTGCCGGGCTTTTCGCAGCGGTAGACGCATGTTTCGAACGCTGTGCTCAACGCTTCGGCCGGCAATGCCGGTTGTGCCGTCCAGCTGTCGGCCAGCAGCAGCCGGCTTTTGCCTTGCAGGCGCACTTTGCGCAGTCCGCCTTCCTCGTTGCGCAGCGTGCGGCCGTCGTTTGCGCTGACCACGGCGTAACGGTATTGCAGCAAGCCGTGCGCATGCCTCGTCTGCAGCGCGATCCGCCATGTCCGGCCGTCTTTTCCGGCCGTCATCGGCGTGGTGTTCCAGCCGTTTTCGTCGTCGGTCCAGCATACTTGCAGCCGCTGGCCTTCTTCCGTGCGATAATCGATTTGTAGCGTGATTTCCGTCATAGTTCAGCGAAAATACAAATTTTTTCGCAGCTGCGGGTCTTCTGCCCGTTGTTTTTAACGTAACTTGCGGCCCGTTAGGCTGTCCGAAAAATTTCAGAAAATGAAGAATACCGTCTGCAACCCCCTTGCAAACATCTGCACACTCCTTATATATATAATGTCTGCGACCGTTGCCGCCGCCCAACCGCTGATTCCCATGCCGCGACAAGTGGAGTGGGGCGAGGCGTGGCTCGTGCGGGCCTCGTCGGCCCCGTGGCGCACGGACACGGTGGCCGGTTTGCCCGGCGAAGAGGCTTATAGGCTCGAAGTGACGCCTGCCGGCGTGCATATCGAGGCCGGTGCGGCGGCGGGTTTCCTGCGTGCGCGGCAGACGCTGGCCGCCCTTTCGCACGGCGACTCGCTTCGCTGCTGCCGCATCGCGGATTGGCCCGAATATGCTTGGCGCGGGGCCATGCTCGACGTTTCGCGGCATTTCTTTCCCCTTGCTCATCTCTACCGGCAGGTGGATTTGCTGGCCCGATACAAGTTCAATCGCCTGCATCTCCATCTGACCGACGCCGCAGGCTGGCGCATCGAAATCAAACGCTATCCCCGGCTCACGCAACAGGGCGCTTGGCGCACCGATGCCTCGTGGAAGACGTGGTGGGCGGGCGACCGGCGCTACGCCGACGCGCTTACGGGCCACGGCGGCTGCTATACGCAGGACGAACTGCGTGCGCTCGTGCGCTATGCGGCCGAACGGGGCGTAGTCGTCGTGCCCGAAATCGAAATGCCCGCGCATAGCGAGGAAGTGCTGGCCGCCTATCCCGAACTGTCGTGCACCCGCGAGCCTTATGGCGCGGCCGACTTCTGTCCGGGCAACGATTCGGTCTACACGTTTTTAGAAAACGTGCTCGACGAGGTGCTCGACATCTTCCCTTCGGCTGATATTCACATCGGAGGCGACGAAGCGGGGAAAGCCGCGTGGGGCGACTGTACGCTTTGCCGCCGACGCATGGCCGAAGAAGGCCTTTCGGACGTCGAGGAGCTGCAAGGCTATTTCGTGCGCCGCATGGCTGCCGTGCTGGCCGCGAAGGGGCGGCGCACGGTGAGCTGGGACGAGACGGTGGGCGCGGGCGGCTTTGCCGATGCCGCGCAGACGGCGGCCCTCGGCGCGCGTCCGAGCATCATGATTTGGCGCAACCCGGCGCTGGCACGCGACGCTGTGCGTGCAGGCTGCGACGTAGTGCTCAGTCCCGCCTCGCATTGCTATTTCGACTACTACCAAGACGCGCCGCCCACGCAGCCCGAGGCCGCCGGAGGCTTCGTTACGCTCGAAAAAGTCTACGCTTTTCGGCCCGACGAGGGGCTTACGGCCGACGAGGCGCGCCATGTGCGCGGTTTGCAGGCCAATCTTTGGGCTGAATACGTGCCTACGCCCGCCGCGGCCGAATATATGCTCTGGCCGCGCCTGCTGGCCATCAGCGAAATCGGCTGGAACGGCGACAGCCGCGCGCCCTTTGCCGACTTTCGCCGCCGCGCGCTGGCCGAAACGGCGCGTCTGCGCGCCGAGGGCGTGCAGGCTTTCGATTTGGCCGCAGAGTGCGGCGAGCGGCCCGAGCGCAGTGTGCCCGTGCGCCACATGGCGCTCGGCGCACCGGTCAAATATAATTTGCCCTACCATTCCGTTTACGCCGCGGCGGGCGACGGGGCGCTGACCGACGGGCTTCGCGGCGGCTGGGCCAACAACGACGGCCGCTGGCAGGGCTTTATCCGCGGCAAGCGCTTCGATGTAGAGGTCGACCTCGGCCGCCGGCGCCGCGTGCGCCGCGTGGAGACGACGTTCATGCAGGCTTGCGGCCCCGAAATTTTCTATCCCGAGATGTTTGTCGTGAGCATTTCGGACGACGGCGAGCATTGGACGGAACTTTGCCGCCGCAGCGAGCCCGTGCGCAAGACGGCGCAGCCCGACGTGCGGCGCTACGGCTGGTCGGGCCGCGCCCGCGGGCGTTTTGTGCGGGTCGAGGCCACGGCGGGTGCTTTCGGCGGGTGGATTTTCTGCGACGAAATCGAGGTCTATTAGGCTTGCCGAAAAATGCGGCGTATGCGGCGGTTCGCATCGCTCTGACTGCATGAAAATAAAAGAATTTAACACAAAAATATGAGGATATGAAAGAAAAAGTGCTGATTGTTTCCGGCCATACCGACTTGAATGCGTCCGTGGCCAACCGAACGATTATCGACCGCCTCGGACAGTTGCTGCCCGAGGCCGAAGTGGTGCGTCTGGACGAGCGTTACCCGGATTTCCGCATCGACGCCGCGGCCGAGCAGGAGCGTTTGCGCGCGGCCGACGTCGTCGTGTTGCAGTTTCCGCTCTTCTGGTACGGCGCGCCCTCGTTGCTGATGCGCTGGATAGAGCAAACTTTTCTGCATGGCTTCTCGCACGGCTCGACGGGCACGGCGTTGCGGGGAAAGCGTCTCGTGCTGTCGGTCACGGCCGGCGCGCCCGAGGAAGCCTACGCCCCCGACGGGGCGGCCGGCGCCGGTATCGAGGATTTTCTCATGGGATTTCGCGCCACCTGCCGGCTTTGCGGCATGGTGTATGCGGGTTGCGTGTTCACGGGCGGCGTGAGCTACGGTATGCGCACGAATCCCGAACAGATTGACGAGCAGCGGCGCAGGTCGGAGGCTCACGCCGGGCGACTGGCGGCGTTGATTGGCCGGATTGCGCATCGTTGAGCGTCGTTCGG
>JAFLUW010000077.1 GCA_022508615.1 Prevotellaceae bacterium
GTCTGAGTAAGTTGAAACTATCTCAGACTAAGTTTGAACTTACTCAGACTAAGTTTCAGCTAACTCAGGCTTGGTTTCGACCGGTTCAGATTTAGTCCTCGTTCACGCTGCGTAAGGTGAAACGAACGCAGAGCGAATGTCTATTTGCGCAAATGCCGGCAGCGTGCGGCCGGCGTAAGGCCGGAACGGGACGGCGCACGGCCGCCCGCCGACGGCGAAAAGGCGGGCTTTCCCTCCCCGTCGGGGCCTTTCTGCCTCTGCGGCAGACGCCTTGCGCGGCTGTTCCCGCCGTGCAGGACGCTTGCCGGACGGCATGCGCCGTATTAGATTTTCAACACAAAATGCTTCGTTTTGCTAACTCTGAATTAGCAAAACGGGGGGGAGGTAAAGGCACTGAAAGCCTTTTCCTGCTGAACATTTGACGCGCGACGCCGGCTTTTTTATAAATTTGTGTGAAAATCTTTGAAGGGCCGCTCGGCGCAGGCTCTTTTTCCGACATGGGAAGACGACATAAAAACATGCACCATATGAAATACAAACTGTTTTTGCGAACCTGTCTGCTCGCGCTGTGGGCAGCAGTTCTGCCGGCGCAGGCCCAGCTGCCCGAACTGGCCGGCTGCATTGTCGGAGGCATCGGCACGGATGCAGCCGAGCTGCAAGAGGGGCAATGGTATCTGATGTACAACCGCGGCCGCAAGGCCTTTGCCGGCGAAAAAATCGAGGATCGGAAAATGTACGCCTCGAAGTCGGCCTTTGCTCTCCTGGCCGATGCCGGCTCGGCCGATGTGTGCCGTTTTCTGGTGCGGCTGGAGTCGGACGGAGGGGGTGGCTACTACCTGCAAACGGGCACGGGCTATTATTTCGGTGCGCTGGTCGACGGTTCGGCCGGCGGCGGTGGCGGCAAGATTATGGCAAATGTGTCCGACAAGGCTGCGGCCTCGGCCTACACCTGCGGCACGATAGCCAATACGGCCGGCCATTTCTTTTTGAACGACGCTGCGGGCGTGATACTCGACTGCAACGAGTCCGGAGGCACGCTTGCCGGCTGGGGAACGGGCAGCGTCGGCAACCTGAACGGCAATGCAGACTGGGCTTTCCGGCCTGTTACGCTGAAAGAAAGCAGCTCGCTGCTGCATGGCCGCGACCTCATAGCCGACCTCGCGGCGAAGCCGACGCCTGTGCGGCTTTTCAATAAGCTGTACCCCACTCACGTCATGTGTGTGGCCGACGGCGTGGTGAAAATCGCAGAAAAGGCCGCCGGAGACTTGTCGCAAATCTGGCTGTTCGCGCCGAGCGGAGACGGATTCACGCTGCGCAACGCCAAGACGGGCATGTTCATCAACCATCCCGCGGCCGACAACACGCCGGCGCCGACCAGCCGCACGCCGCAGGTCTATTACGCCTCGGCCTGGGCCGGCAACGAAGCCTATGTCGTGTTCAGCACAGCGGCTACGGTCACCGGACACACCTGTCTGCACGAAGGGGCGTCCAACAACGTGGTGCGCTGGGTCGGCACCGCGGACAGTCAGGCCTCGGCCTGGGCTGTCGAGCCGGCCGACGACGTTTCGGCCGACGAAATCAAGGCTTCCTTCAACTGTACGCCCGAAGACGGAAAGTACTATCAGCTCTACAACAAGAGCACCAGCCTTCCGCTGGTCGAAAACGGCGGCCGTCTGGCCTGCGCGGCAGCCGCTGCCGGCACATTCGGCCAATACTGGAAACTGACGCGGACGGGCGACGGATTCACGCTGCGCAACCTCGGCACAGGCCGCTATGCCAGTCAACCCGACGGCAATCCGGGCTCCGTCTACGTGACGGCCGACGCCGACGGCGCGACCGCTTTCGTCCTGACGCAGCGCAACCTCGACAAAGACTTGTGGCTCGACACCTATACGCTGGCCGACGCCGCCGGAAACCTGGGCCTGCTCTGCGACGCGAGCCACAACGTGGTGCGCGGCGACTGCGAGAACGACGCAGCTTCGGCGTGGTATTTCGTCGAGGCCGACATCGACAGAAACACGCTGGGCCGCGCCGAATTTATGTGGGAACATCCCGACGGAGGCCTCTACCGGCTGGACAATCATGCCGGCCACAACACGACTTGGTCGAAGCGCTATCTCACCGACACGGGTGGAGGGGACAATCTCAGCGTAGCCGACTCGAAGAAGGACAGCGGCGAGAGCCTGCAACAGGTGTGGCAGATGCAGCCCGCGGCTGGCGGCGGATACACGCTGCGCAACATGTCGACGGGACGCTACGTCCCCGTGGCGATACCCGAGAACAGCGGCGAGCCGTCGGCAGACAGTCCCGGTATGTTCTATGTAACGAAGAGCGAAGCCGGCGATGACTACGTCCTGATCAGCTCCGCCGCCGATTTCTCCGGCAAAACGCTGCTCCATCATGCGGCCGACCACCAGCTTGTCAGCCGCGATTTGGCGGCAGCCGGCGACGACTTCGCCTCGTCGTGGAAACTCGAGGAAATAGACGAGCAGGAGTATGTCCGGGAAGGCATCAGGGACAAGCTGAGCCAGTTCGACGGACACTATCCTGTGAACGAAGAGAATGTCGGCGAGGGAAAATTCTATTTCATCAGTAACAACTACTACGGCAGCGTGATCTACGGCAATCCGCAAAGCGGCTCAGCCCTCTGCATGAAGAAAGACGCTACCAACTTCACGCAAATGTGGGAACTTATACCCGGCGAAGACGGCGAAACCTACGCTTTGCGCAACGCACTGACCGGTCTCTACATACAGCGCAAGGGAAACGGAAGCCTTTCGCAGGTCTATACGACCGGGAAATCGGCCAGCTATTTCAACCTGACCGATTGCAGCGGAACGTATCTCTATGACTATGCCATTTTCGATGCATACAAGAACGGAGCAGGCGTGGCACAGACCGACCGCGGCTTGCACTGCGACGCCGGCGGGAGCGTGGTGGGATGGTTTACCAATGCCGCCGCCTCGATATGGCATTTCGAACGCATCGAGCCCGATGCTGGAGCACTCACTGAGGCCCGCGCCAAATACGAAGAGAGCCAGCATCTCAACGAAACGGTCAGCATCGAACTTCTGGAGACTTTCTTCACCGACGCCGCCTGCACCGAGCTGCGCGAAGTTTATGCCGGCATGGACGATGCAACGTTGCGTGAAGCGATGTCTGCCCTGCCCGAAAGTGTGCAGGAGATGGCCCTGAAAGTGAAAAACAATACTTGGGAAACATACGCCGACGGATGGGACAAGACAGAGCGTACTTGGCGTATAGCCCAATATAAGGCTTACAGTGACAACGTTGCGTGGGCTGGAAAGATTGGTGCAGGCTACGTGCTCGGCCGACTCAGCAACCCGACAGGCATCAACGTGGCGAAAGGCGACCTTGTGACGATTTATGTCGGCAACGACGCGCCCGCCGGCACGGAAATCAAGCTCGAAGTCGTGACGAACTGCAACTCGACGGGCGAACAGATGAAACTGAAAAAAGGTATGAACGCGATTTTCGCTCAGGTCGATGCCAGTTTGTTCATTTTCTACAACGTGACCGAGACGACAAAGAAACTGGCTGACGTCGCGCCGGTGACAATACACATCGAGGGCGGCAGCGTAAACGGCTTCTTCGACGCAACGCGCGGACATACCGACGCCGACTGGCAGAAAATGCAACAATATCTGCTCAAAGCCGAAAATCTGCAACTCAAAACGGAAAAAATTGTCTTCCTCATGCCGCGCAAGCTCGTGACGGAGGCTTGTCCCGAGCATATGACAGGCCTGCTGGGCGTGTGGAACAATATCTTGAAGATGCAGCACCGCCTGATGGCTGCCGACGATTTCGCCGACTACTTCAACTGCGTGCTGACGGCTTGTGCCGTAGACCATAACTATATGTATGCAAGCAGTTACGGCACTTACTATCACACGGAGACGCTGTCTGAAGTGATGAACTACGAAAAGATGCGCACGACGGGCGCCATCTGGGGACCGGCGCACGAAAACGGCCATGTGAACCAGCAACTTATCAATATGATTGGTTGTACGGAAATCTCGAATAACGCTTTCTCCAATGTTGCCGTTTACGAACAGGGATACATCACGTCGCGAACCAGCGCACCGGCCGAAATGTTCGGCGACTTTGCGGCTGGCGTCAACTGGGAAGACCGTAACCTCTGGCAACGCACGCGTCTTTATTGGCAACTCTACATGTATTATCACCTCCAGGGCCATAAGCCGGATTTCTATCCCGCCCTTTTCCGCGCACTGCGCACTGATCCGATGATTCACCGGGCGAATACGCCTGTGGCTGCCGCCGACGATTATCTGAAGTTCGCCGTGAAGTGCTGTCAGGTGGCCGGCGAGGATCTGAGCGAGTTTTTCGAGGTCTATGGCTTCTTCGAACCGCTGTCGGGCGCGACTCAGAAATGTGGAGACAGATCTGATTGCAAATTGATCGACGATTACGGCAATTATTATCTTTACGTGACGCCCGAAATGATCAGCGATGCAAAAGCGAAGATGAAAGCGTGCGGCCCGGCCCGCGGTAACATTCTCTTCATCGACGACCGCATCGAACTGACCGAAAACAAAGATGGCAGCGGCCCGCGCAGCGACTGGAACGGCAGGGACATAGCCGGCGGTTATTACGGCGATATGGGCCAGTACTCCGACTTCACCGGCGAAAACGACTGTGACGGCTATCTTTACACCATGGACGAGGAGGGGTACATTTCCGTTGAGGGCGAAGGTGCCGTGGGTGTGAAAATCTATGACGCAGAGACGGGCGAATTGCTCTATGTCTCCAATGAAAACGACTTCACGTTGCCCGAATCCGTCCGCGAAGTTGCCGAAGAACACGGCATCGAGGTGAAAGCCGCCGCTGGAAACGGTGAGGATGTCTCCATACCCGACAAAACCGGGCTTTACTATACGCTTGATGCCTATTGCGGCAGCTCCTCAGCCAAAGTTATTCATACAGAGGCAAAGACTGAAAGCCAGCTGCCCGCGCTGCCTGCCAACGCTATCGCTGTGCTGCGTGCCGAAGGCCACGAGCCGGAGGGCTACGGCCTGTTGGCCGGCGCGGCGAACGTGGTAATTGACGGAACGGCCGCAAAACTGGTGCTTACGGACAAGGTGGCATTCTATGCTCCCGCTTCATTCCACGCCAACACGCTGACCTATGCGCGTACCAATACGGCCGGATGGAACAGTGTCTGCCTGCCTTTCCCCGTCAGCACAACCGATTTCGGCGAAGGCAGCCAGATAGCCAAACTCAGCAGCGTCAGCCGGTCGGGCAGCGAGACCATAGTCAGCTTCGACGACAGCTACACCGAGGCTGCCGCGGGCGAACCGTGTCTGATTTACTGCCCCGAAAACTTTGACTCGTGGTCGCTCGAAAAAACGAACGTAGACGTGGTCGGCATGCCTGCATCTGCTGTTAGCGCGCCGGACGTGATGATGTGCGGCAGTTTCGTCAATACGCCCATCGGCGCAGGAAAATACAAGCTCAACAGCGACGGAACCGCCTTCGGCGTCACTTCCGACGCGGGCACAGTGACAGCTTTCCGCGCCTATGTCGAAGGTCGGAGCCTTGGTGCGCAGCTTCGCACGATTTTCTTCAACGGTGGCCAAACCACCGGCGCGGGCATCGCTCCCGCCGAGGTTTCCAAGGAGTCGAAAGTTTACGATCTTTCGGGCCGGCTCGTGCCGAATCCGGTCAAAGGCAGCCTGTATATCGTGAACGGAAAGAAATGCGTGTGGTAAGTCCCCTCTAACAACCAGCAAGTATGAAAAAGACCTATCATAAACCCGAAATGCAATTGGCGGAATGCCTTTTGCCGAAATCTTTTCTCAGCGCTTCGTTCAACGTGAAGGACGAAGACGTGGACAATGCCGACAAGGCTGGCCGCCGGGAACTCCCCCTCGCCGAGAGCGACGACTGGAGCTCATTCATGGACGAATAGCCGGCCGTTGCGCGAAGCCGGAAAGCCGGAATCCGGCGAAGCATGCAAGTGTGCTTCGCCGGATTCCGGCTTCGTTTCGCTCGTCGGGCCGCAGTTTCCCTCCGGCCGGCCCGTTCGGCGTTGCAAGAGCGTTTCGCTTTCGGTTGGCGGCCCGTTCGGGGCAGGTTTCGGCAGGAATAGTTGCAATTTTCCCGAAAATTAGTACCTTTGCAGTGCAATTGCGCTCTGCAAGCCCTGAGGAGAGATGGTAGAGTGGTCGATTACAGTAGTCTTGAAAACTACCGTGCCGCGAGGCACCGGGGGTTCGAATCCCTCTCTCTCCGCCATTTTGTCTTGACGCGCTGCGCCTGTCCGGTTTACGGCAGACGCAGCGCGTTTCGTTTGTTTTCGGGTCGTGCAGGAGGGGCTTTCGCACCGTTCCGCCGGCGCACGGCGTAAGTTTCTGCTTCCTCCTTTTTCGGCCGGAGGCTCGTGGCCGCCTTTCGGCGCGCGACGGCGCGTTGAAAGGCCCGGCGGCAGACTTTTGAGCGTTCCCTCAGCCTTTGCAACCCGCTCCGGCAGGCTTTTTGTTGCGCGAAGACACACAGAAACCGGCGCAAATGCGTTGCGCCGGAAAGCCGTCTGCAAGTGAGTCAGCCGTTAATGTGGGCGGGGCGCTTTAATCTTCGCTCAGTTAGGCCGCGTCTGTCGCGTCGGCATATTCATTGCGTTTCGCCGCCACGGCGCGAAGCGCTGCCGTCAGTTTGTCGTATTCCTCTGCCGTGAATTCGCTGCGCTTTCCGTTTACGGTTATTCCCTCTATTTGCGACCTTTGAATCGGGCAAACGGAAATAGAGGCCTCGCGGCCTCCCCCTCGGAGTCTAAACCTTACTCTCAGCGATACTTTCGCCTCAAATGTGTAAGTTGTTTTAACTCCGAAAAACTTAAAGGATAATTTAACGACCATCGTTTTAAGTTTTCCGTTAGCCCTTTCTTTTTTTTCGACATCGGGGTTTGTCCGTTGCGTTCTCTTTCGGATAATAAGGTGCGGCAGCAGGCTGAGCGGGAAAACAGATGCCTGCTGTTTTTGCAAAAAGCGTACAATCTTTTTTCAGTTCTTCGTTGGCGAACGGCATGTTGATATGATGCGAAATCTTTGCGGCCGGCTTTGCAGCTGTGTGGCCGTCTCTCTCCCGAAGATGGCGCGCAAGAGCGTATGATGCTCTTCTTGTGTCGGTCGGATGAGGCTCGGCCGGCCTCGTTCGTGTAGACGTGCCGGCTCGGGCGCAGAGATGCATACGAATGCGCGTCGGCCGGCCGGCTTGCGTCGCGTGCGTGCTGTCGTTGACGCCGCAAAGTACGCAGTGCGCAGCGGGGCGCGAAACTTAGTCTGAGTAAGTTTCGACAATCGCAGCGTTGGTCGCGGCCATTGCCGAATGGGGTGGAGCGGGCTCCGGAGTTTTCGCAGGAATTTCGGAGTCCGGTCGGGCTGGCTCCGGGGGCGCCGGGACAGATTGCGATTTGTCGGGGAAAGGCTCTGAATGAATCGGAACTTACGCCCCGTTCGTTCCCGCCGCGGTGCGATTGCGTGTGCGGTCGTGGCCGGAATGTGTGCGGCCCGGGGCGTCTGCGGCAAATCGGATGGAAGTAGTGCGCCGGTATGCGAAAGAAGCCGGCGGCGAAGTCTGTGAAGGACTTCGCCGCCGGCCGGGGCGGACAAGTGGCTGCGACGGAGTTAGTCGGCCAGCTTGGCTTTGATGAACTCGCGGTTGAGGCGGGCGATGTTGGCGATAGATTCGCTCTTGGGACAGACAGCTTCGCAAGCGCGGGTGTTGGTGCAGTTGCCGAAACCGAGTTCGTCCATCTTGGCCACCATGGCTTTGGCGCGGCGGGCGGCTTCGGGACGGCCTTGGGGCAGCAGGGCGAGCTGGCTGACCTTGGACGAAACGAAGAGCATGGCCGATCCGTTCTTGCAGGCGGCTACGCAGGCGCCGCAGCCGATGCAGGTGGCGCAGTCCATGGCTTCGTCGGCGTCCTGCTTGGGGATGAGTATGGCGTTGGCGTCTTGCGGCTGGCCGGTGCGCACGCTGGTGTAGCCGCCGGCCTGAATAATTTTGTCGAAGGCGGAGCGGTCGACCATGCAGTCCTTGATGACGGGGAACGCGGCCGAACGCCACGGCTCGACGGTGATGACGTCGCCGTCTTTGAACTTGCGCATGTAGAGCTGGCAGGTGGTGGCGCCGGTGGCTGTCTTGCCATGAGGCGTGCCGTTGATGTAGAGCGAGCACATGCCGCAGATGCCTTCGCGGCAGTCGTGGTCG
>JAFLUW010000078.1:0-5205 GCA_022508615.1 Prevotellaceae bacterium
CTGAGTAAGTTTGAACTATCTCAGACTAAGTTCGAACTTACTCAGCGTTAGTTTTGCGCATGTCCGGCATGCCGTCGGCCGGCGCTTTGCGGCGGGGCGTTCAGTCGTCGAAAAGGTCGAGCCACTCGGCCCGCGTGCGCCCCTTGCGGCGGTTGGCGGGGGCTTCGGGGGCGCGGCCGTCGTGGCGGGCCTGCTTGGGGGCCTTGCGGCGTGTGTCGGGGCCGGCTGCGTCGCGGGGAGAAGCGGCTTTGCGGCGTGCAGCGGGCGCCGTGCCGTCGGCGGGGTCGGCTTCGTCGACGACAACGCGCCGCTGGCCCACTTTGGCGCGGCGCATGGCGCGCTTCACGTCGTCGGCCACGGCTTCGGGCACTTCGAAGAACGAGCAGCGGGGCAGCAGGTCGATGCGCCCGATGTCGACGCGGCCCGAAGTGTAGCGGCCGACGAGGTTGATGATTTCGCGGGCGTAGAAGTTGTCGCGCTTGCCGAGGTTGATGAACAGCCGGCGGTAGCCCGCTTCGGCGCGGTGGTCGCCGCGGGCGCGCCGCGCGGAGCCGGGGCCGCCGGACGGGGCGGAGGAGCGCGCGGCGGGCGGCTCGATGGCGGGCGCCGAGGCGTAGTAGGCGAGGAAGCGGCCGAACTCGCGGCCGACGAGGCGCTTGATGATGTCTTCCTTCGTGAGCCAGTCGAGCTTGCGCAGCGTTTCGGGCATGAAGGGGGCTATCTGCTCTTCGTCAACCTCGGTGCGCTCGAGTTCGTCGATGACGCGGTAGAGCTGTTTGGTGCAGATTTCCTGCGGAGCGGGCAGGGTGCCCTCGTCGAAGCGCTTGCCGATGGCTTGTTCAATGAGGCGTATGCGGCGGCGCTCGCGCAGGTGGACGATGCTCAGGCTTGCGCCCCGCTTGCCGGCGCGGCCGGTGCGTCCGGAGCGGTGGGTGTAGCTCTCGACGTCGTCGGGCAGGCCGTAGTTGACGACGTGCGTCAAGTCGTCCACGTCGAGCCCGCGCGCGGCCACGTCGGTGGCCACGAGCATCTGCGTGCGGTGTGCGCGAAACTTTTGCATCGTCTGGTCGCGCTGCGTCTGGCTGAGCTCGCCGTGGAGCGCTTCGGCGTTGTAGCCGTCGCGGATGAGGCGGTCGGCCACTTCCTGCGTTTCGAGGCGCGTGCGGCAGAAGATGATGGCGTAGATGCGCGGATGATAGTCGACAAGGCGCTTGAGGGCGGCATATTTGTCGCGCGCGTGTACCATATAATAGGTGTGGGTCACGTGTGCGGCTCCCTCGCCGCGGCTTCCGATGACGATTTGGCGCGGCGCGCGCAAATATCCCTCGGCAGCGCGCTCCACTTCGCGGCTCATCGTGGCGCTGAACAGGAGCGTGGAGTGTTCCGCCGGAAGGAAACTGAAAATCTCGGCGATACTCTCCGAAAAGCCCATGTTGAGCATTTCGTCGGCCTCGTCGAGCACGACACGGCGCACGCCTTCGAGCCGCGCCGCCCCGCGCGAGACGAGGTCGATGAGACGGCCCGGCGTGGCCACGACGATTTGCGCGCCGCGGCCGAGGGCGCGCATCTGGCTCTCGACGGACGAGCCGCCGTAGACGGGCACGACGCGCAAATGGTCGAGATAGCGGCCGTAGTCTTTCAGGTCGGCGGCGATTTGCAGGCACAGCTCGCGCGTGGGGGCCAGCACAAGGGCCTGCGTGGCGGCCGAGGCGCAGTCCGTGCGCTCGAGCAGGGGCAGCCCGAAGGCCGCCGTTTTTCCCGTGCCGGTCTGGGCAAGGGCGATGGTGTCCTGATTGTCGGAAAGCAGCAGGGGAATGACCTCCCGCTGCACGGGCATGGGGGCTTCGTAGCCCATTTCGGCCACGGCGCGCAGGAGCGGCGCGCTCAGGCCGAGCGTTTCAAAACTGTTCATGAGGCGGCAAAGGTACGACGAAGCGGCCGCCGCCCGCCGCCGGGGCGCAGAATACTTCTCCAAACGCACAGAGAAACAGCGTCTGCGCATATTTTTTGAAACATCCACTTTGCAAATCCGGCAGAGTTGGTTATTTTTGCACATATTTCCGTACTTAAAAAAACTTAAAACTTCCATGGAGACATTCTTTCAGGCACATGCTTTCCTCGTAGAGCATTCGGAAGCGCCCATACGCCGTTCGCTGATGGATACGATCGACTGGAGCTACCGCATGATCGGCATTCGCGGACCGAGAGGCGTGGGGCGCACCTCGTTCCTGCTGCAATACGCCAAGGAGCACTACGACGTGCGGCTGCGCAGATGTCTGTATGTGAACATGAACAACTTCTACTTCCAGAGCCGCGGCATCGTGGACTTTGCAGGGCGTTTCGTCGACGAAGGCGGCCGCGTGCTGCTCATCGATCAGGCCTTCAAGCTGCAAAACTGGAAGCGGCAGCTCGTGGACTGCTACAACCTCTATCCCTATCTGCGCATCATTTACACGACGACGCCCGTGGACAGCGGCGACGAGGACGACGAGCTCTCGCGGCTGACGCGCACCTACGTGCTCCACGGCTTTTCGTTTCGCGACTACGTGAACGTCAAGACCGGCGCGCAGATACCTTCTTACAGCCTCGAAGAACTGCTCTCGGGGCACGAGGCTATCGTCAAGAGCATCCTGCAAAAGGTGAAACCGTGGGACTATTTTCAGGATTATCTGCATCATGGCTACTATCCCTTCTTTGCCGATTACGGCAGCTTCACCGAATCGCTGCTCAAAGCCATGAACATGATGATTGAGGTCGACGTGCTTTTCTGCAAGCAGGTCGAGCTGAAATACCTGGCCAATCTCAAAAAACTGCTCTACCTGCTGGCCACAGCCGAAGAGAGCGCGCCCAACGTGTCACGGCTGGCCGAAGCCATCGGTACGAGCCGGGCTACGGTGATGAACTACCTGAAATACCTCGAAGAGGCCCGGCTCATCAACATGATCTACCGTGAGGGCGAATCGTTCCCCAAAAAACCGGCCGAAGTCAAACTGCACAACACGAATCTCATGTATGCCGTCTATTCGCCCAAAATGGACGAACAGACCATCATGGAAACCTTTTTCGTAAACTCCCTCTGGCGCCACAACACTGTCTGCAAGGGCCGGCGCGCGGGCTACTACCGCGTGAAAGGCTCGAGCGACATCTGTGTGTGCGACCGCACGCACCGCACAAGACGCAAGGACGGCGTCTACTACGCCCGCTACGGCGTGGACGTGGGCCGCGACAACGAAATACCCATCTGGCTCTTCGGCTTTCTCTACTGACATCCGGCAGCAGAGAGCCGGCACGGCCGACTATGCCAAACGAAAAACTTAACACCAAAAATAAAATCAGAAAGACAATGGCAAAACAATTCATCACTTGCGACGGCAATCAGGCCGCAGCGCATATTGCGTATATGTTTTCGGAAGTGGCCGCCATCTATCCCATCACGCCCTCCTCGCCCATGGCCGAACACGTGGACGAATGGTCGGCACAGGGACGCAAAAACCTTTTCGGCGACACCGTAAGCGTACAGGAAATGCAGAGCGAAGGCGGCGCCGCGGGCGCCGTGCACGGTTCGTTGCAGGCCGGCGCGCTGACCACGACATTTACCGCCTCGCAGGGTCTGCTGCTCATGATACCTAATATGTACAAGATAGCCGGCGAGCTGCTGCCCACCGTGTTCCACGTCTCGGCACGCACGCTGGCCACGCATTCGCTCTGCATCTTCGGCGACCACAGCGACGTAATGGCCTGCCGACAGACGGGTTTCGCCATGCTCTGCGAAGGAAGCGTGCAGGAAGTCATGGATCTTTCGGCCGTAGCCCACTTGGCTGCCCTCGAAGGCCGCGTGCCGTTCATCAACTTCTTCGACGGTTTCCGCACCTCGCACGAATATCAGAAAATCGAGGTCATGGATCAAGAAGATATCCGTCCGCTCGTGCCCATGGACAAGGTCAGCGAATTCCGTGCCCGTGCACTGACGCCCGAACACCCCGAAGCCCGCGGCATGGCCGAGAATCCTGAGACGTTCTTCGCCCACCGCGAAGTGTGCAACACCTATTATAATGCCGTGCCGGCGCTCGTTGAGAAATACATGGCCGCCATTTCCAAAATTACCGGCCGCGAGTACAAACTCTTCTCCTACTACGGCGCCGACGACGCCGAACGCGTCATCATCTGCATGGGTTCGGTGACCGAAGCCGCCCGCGAAGCCATCGACTACCTGAACGCCAAGGGCGAAAAGGTCGGTATGGTCAGCGTACACCTCTATCGTCCGTTCTCGGTGGAGCACTTGCTCGCCGCCGTGCCCGCTTCGTGCAAGAAAATCGCCGTGCTCGACCGCACCAAAGAGCCCGGCGCAAACGGCGAACCCCTCTATCTCGATGTGAAGGACGCTTTCTACGACCAAGAAAACCGCCCGCTCATCGTCGGCGGCCGCTACGGCCTCGGTTCGTGCGACACGACGCCCACGATGATTGTCTCCGTCTTCGACAACCTCGCCCTTCCGCAGCCCAAAGACCACTTCACCGTCGGCATCGTAGACGACGTCACCTTCCAGTCGCTTCCCCTCGAAAAAGAAATGGCACTCGGCGGCGAAGGCATATTCGAAGCGAAATTCTACGGCCTCGGCGCCGACGGTACCGTGGGCGCAAACAAGAACAGCGTCAAGATAATCGGCGACAACACCGACAAATACTGTCAAGCCTACTTCTCTTACGACTCCAAGAAGTCCGGAGGTTTCACCTGTTCGCACCTTCGTTTCGGCGATACGCCCATTCGTTCCACCTATCAGATTAAAACGCCCAACTTCGTAGCCTGCCACGTTCAGGCCTACCTGCATATGTACGACGTGCTGCGCGGTCTGCGCGACGGCGGCACCTTCCTGCTGAACACCATTTGGGAAGGCGACGAGTTGGCCAAGAATCTGCCCGCTTCCGTCAAGCGCTATTTCGCCGAACACAACATTACCGTATATTATATCAACGCTACGAAGATTGCACAGGAAATCGGTTTGGGCAATCGCACCAACACCATTCTCCAATCCGCCTTCTTCCGCATCACCGAAGTCATTCCCGTCGACCTCGCCGTCGAACAGATGAAAAAATTCATCGTCAAGAGCTACGGCAAGAAGGGACAGGACATCGTCGACAAGAACTATCAGGCCGTAGACCGCGGCAGCGAATACAAACAACTCGCCGTCGACCCCGCATGGGCCGC
>JAFLUW010000078.1:5305-8247 GCA_022508615.1 Prevotellaceae bacterium
CCCTTCGTGATGGACGACGCCGAAGTCAAAGGCATCAACGGCGCTACGATTGAAATGAAAGCCCCCGCCGCATTCAAAGGCCTGCACTACCGCCAGCAAGTAGATGTGCTCGACTGCCTCGGCTGCGGCAACTGCGTCGACGTCTGCCCCGGACTCAAAGACAACAAAGCCCTCGCCATGGTGCCCCTCGAAGGACAGGAAGCCGAACAGGCCAATTGGGAATACTGCGTCAAAAACGTTACGTCGAAACAAGACAAAATCGACATCGCGCTCAATCCCAAAAACTCTCAGTTCGCCACTCCGCTCTTCGAATTCAGCGGCGCCTGCTCCGGTTGCGGCGAAACGCCTTATGTGAAGCTCGTCAGCCAACTCTTCGGCGACCGTCAGATGATAGCCAACGCCACCGGCTGCTCCTCTATCTACTCCGGCTCCATTCCCTCCACGCCCTACACCGTCAACGAAAAAGGCCAAGGTCCCGCATGGGCCAACTCCCTGTTCGAAGACTTCTGCGAATTCGGCATGGGCATGGTGCTCGCCAACAAGAAAATGCGTAAGCGCCTCACCGCCCTGCTTTCCGAAGTAGTAGCCTGCGACGAAGCGCCCGCCGACTACAAGGCCGCCGCTCAGGAGTGGATAGCCGGTCAGGACGATGCCGCCCTCAGCCGCGCCGCAGCCCTCAAACTCGAACCCTTCATCAAGGCCGGAGCCGAAAAAGGCTGCCCCACTTGCCAGCAACTCGCCGAACTCAGCCACTTCCTCACGAAGCGCAGCCAGTGGATTATCGGCGGCGACGGCGCTTCCTACGACATCGGCTACGGCGGCCTCGACCACGTGCTTGCCTCGGGCGAAGACGTCAACATACTCGTGCTCGACACCGAAGTTTACTCCAACACCGGCGGACAAGCCTCGAAAGCCACGCCCATTGCCGCCATCGCCCAGTTCGCAGCCGCCGGCAAGCGCGTGACGAAAAAAGATCTCGGCCTCATGCAAGCCACCTACGGCTACGTCTACGTCGCTCAGGTCGCCATGGGCGCCGATCAGGCCCAGTGCCTCAAAGCCATTCGCGAAGCCGAAGCCTATCACGGCCCCTCGCTCATCATAGCCTACGCTCCCTGCATCAATCACGGCCTGAAAATCAAGGGCGGCATGGGACGCAGTCAGGAAGAAGAGCGCCGTGCCGTCGAGTGCGGCTACTGGCACCTGTGGCGCTACAATCCCACGCTGGCCGACGAGGGCAAGAACCCCTTCACGCTCGACTCCAAAGAGCCTCAGTGGGACAAATTCCAGGAATACCTCGACGGCGAAGTGCGTTTCCTCTCGCTGAAAAAGGCCCTCGGCGACGAAGCCGCCGCCGAGCTCTATGCCGCCACCAAAGCCGCTGCACAGCGCCGCTACCGCTCCTACGTCCGCAAGACGCAGGAAGACTGGAGCCTCTGAAAAGCTCCCGCTTCCGTGGTCTGACCACACGGAAAGGGCGCAATCCTGATTGCAGGATTGCGCCCTTTTTTCGTCGGTCAGCCCTCGTTTCCACCATCCGTCGCTGGTCCGACTCCTTGCAGCCGCTGGCTCACAATCCGAGCACGATGTTGTGTGTCCGGATGCACAATTCGGCCGCTGCCCGCGCGATGGCTGCGGCAAGGTTAGCCAATTTTTTCCGTCTCAGGCCATTGAGCGGCAAACAAACTGCGCTGCACGCCGGCTAGCCCTTTCAAGTCGGCCGAGACACGGCGCCGGTTGTCAAAATATTTTACAATTTCCGCCCGTCGCCTGCCGCGGTTTCCGTCGTCGCCTGCAAAGCGGCAGCCGGCCCCACATTCCGGCCCCGTTGCGCGGCGTGACAGATTCTTTTGCCTAATTTTGCGCCGGCGGGCGGCTTCCGCTGGCCCAAAGCCCTGCGCCGCGCCGCCGTTGCCACGCAAACAAGCCCCATGAGACGCACCTTCGCCGCTACAGTCCTGCCCCTTCTGCTCGCCGCCGCGGGCGCCACGGCCGTGTTGCAGACCGGCAGCGTGCCGCTCGGCCTTTGCGACGTGTGGACGGCCCTCGCGGCCGCACCGTCGGGCGCGCTGGAGCGCCTTGTGGCCGAAGCGCGGCTCGCCGGCGCGCTGACCGCCTGGCTTTCGGGCGCGGCGCTGAGCGTGGCGGGCCTCGCGATGCAAACACTCTTTCGCAATCCGCTGGCCGACCCCTCGCTGCTGGGCGTCAACTCGGGCGCCGCGCTCGGCGTGGCTGTGACGATGCTCGCTCTGGGCGGCACGCTCACGGCCGGCACGCTGACACTCTCGGGCTTCGGGCTGACGGTAGCCGCTGCGCTGGCGGGCGCCGTGGCTGTCATTGCGTTGCTGGCCTTTTGCTCGGCGCTGACGCCGTCGCGGCTTGCGTTGCTCGTGGCGGGCGTGATGATAAGTTTCGGCGTCGGGGCGTTCACGTCGCTGCTGGGCTTTCTGGCGCCGGCCGAGGGCGTGCAATCTTACGTCGTCTGGGGCTTGGGCGGTTTCGGCGGCGTGCGGCTGGCCCTTCTTCCGGCCTATGCGGCCGTTCTCGCGGCGCCGGCGGGCTTCGTCGCCCTCAGGGCACAAAGGCTCGACGCCCTGCTGCTCGGCGACGACTATGCCCGCAATCTCGGTGTGGCCGTGCGCCGCGAACGCACGCTGCTGCTGCTCTGCTGCGGGCTCATCGCGGCCGCGGTCACGGCTGCCTGCGGCCCCGTGTCGTTCGTCGGGCTGGCTGTGCCCCATGCCGCGCGCTTTGCGCTGGGCGCCGGCCGCCACAAGCCGCTGCTGGCCGCCACTATGCTGTGGGGAGGCGCCGTGGCCGTGGGCTGTCACGAACTTACGCTGCTGCCGCTCGCGGGCGGCATGCTGCCGCTCGGCGTAGTCACGCCGCTCGTGGGCGCGCCCGCCGTGTTGTGGGCCGTTCTCAGCCGCAGCCGGCGCGGCAGG
>JAFLUW010000079.1 GCA_022508615.1 Prevotellaceae bacterium
CTGAGTAAGTTTGAACTTAGTCTGAGATAGTTCAAACTTACTCAGACTAAGTTTTCGGCTGCTGTCGGGCACTGTCAACTATGCCCGCGGACGCTTTCCCTGTTCGCCCGACGGGAACTGCGGGATAAGAGGGCCGCGGTTGTCGCAAATCAACTTTTTTCAGTAACTTTGGCACGATGATCGGCCAGCAGCTCGAAACGTTCCTGCAAAAGGAATTTGGCATGCCGATGACCGACGGCCAGCAGACGGCCGCCGCTGCGTTGGCGCGCTTCATTGCCCATCCGGGCGATGATTGCTGCTTTTTGTTGCGTGGCTACGCCGGAACGGGCAAAACGTCGCTGGTGGGCGCATTGGTGCGCGTGATGCGCCGCCTTCGCCGCGAGACGGTGCTGCTTGCTCCCACGGGACGTGCGGCCAAAGTCTTTTCCGAGCACGCCGGTGCGCCGGCTTCTACCATACATCGCCGCATATATCGGCAGAAAACGTTCGACGGCGAGGGAACGCGCTTTTCTTTGGGCTACAATAAACTGCGTCATGCCTTGTTTATCGTCGACGAGGCCTCGATGATTGCGATGGACGCAGGCGGAAGCCTGTTCGGCTCGGGGCTTTTGTTAGACGACCTTGTGCGTTATGTGTATGAAGGCGAGGGTTGCCGGCTGCTGTTGGTAGGCGACGCGGCGCAACTTCCGCCGGTGTCGGAGTCGGAAAGCCCAGCCCTTTGTCCCGACGTGCTTTGCGGCTACGGACTGCGTGTGCAGACGGCCTCGCTGACCGAAGTGGTGCGCCAAAGCGACGGTTCGGACGTGTTGTCGAATGCCACCGCGTTGCGAAATCTGCTCGACGCCGGCTCGCAGACGCTTCCAGCGCTGACGGCCGCCGACAGCGGCGAGGTGCGTCGGCTGGGCGGGGCAGAACTCATCGAAACGCTCGAAGAAAGCTACCGCGAGCACGGAACGGCCGACACGATAGTCGTGACAAGGTCGAACAAATTGGCCAACCGATACAATCAGGGTATACGTTCGCGCGTATTCGACCGGGACGACCGTATCGGTCGCGGCGATTTGGTCATGGCTGTCAAGAACAATTATTTCTGGACAGAGCGTCTCGCGCGGGAAAGCAAGGAGGGAGAGAAAGAAAAGTTCCCGATGGACTTCATCGCAAACGGAGATACAGCCGTTGTCGAGCGTATTCGCGGCGAACACGAGATGCACGGCTTCACGTTTGCCGATGCCACGCTCCGCTTTCCCGATTACGACGACTTTGAGCTGGAATGCCGCGTGTTGCTCGATACGCTTGAGAGCGAAAGCCCGAGTCTCCGGGCCGAAGAAAGCAATCGGCTCTACGAATCGGTGCTGGCCGATTACGAATTTGTCCCCTCGAAACGCGAAAGACTGAAACGGGTGCGCGAAGACAGCTATTATAATGCGGTACAGTTGAAATTCGCCTATGCCGTGACCTGTCACAAGGCGCAGGGCGGCCAGTGGAGCCATGTATATGTGGATCAGGGCTGGCTGCCGCCTGACATGGACGTCCGTTCTTACCTGCGCTGGCTCTATACCGCGCTGACGCGGGCCACGGAGCGTGTGTATCTCGTCAATTGGCCAAAGCAGCAGCTCTGCGGCAGTGAGCTGCGGCCGGAAAATTTTCGTTAACTTTGTGCAGATGTCTCTTTGGGTAGAAATAACACAATGGACGATATTCATTGTCTACACCGTGGTCACACTGGGCACGATGCTTGTCGTTTTGCTCGAGAATCGCCAGCCGGCAAAGACGACTGCGTGGCTGGTGGTGCTGGCTTTACTCCCGGTGGCAGGGCTCGTGTTTTTCTTTTTCTTTGGCCAGGATTTGCGCAGAAGACGCAGACTGAGAACCAATCACGTGTTTCGGGAGACACAGTCGGAGACCGAACACAAAATGCAGGGCACATTGCAGGATTTCTTTGCCCGCGACAACCATGCTCCTTTGTGCAGAGGGAGTGTCAGCCTGCTCGACTCAGGACAGGACTATCTCGAGGCCCTTCTCACAGACATAAGTCAGGCCAAGCGTTATATATTGATAGAAACTTTTATTTATGAAGACGGAATAATGGGGCGTACGCTGCGCGATGCCTTGGTTCGTAAGGCCGAAGCCGGACTCTCGGTGTATTTGCTCTACGATGATGTAGGCAGTTATGCGACGAAAAAGGCTTTTTTTCGTTCTTTCGGCAAAGTGCAGACGGCAGCGTTCCTGCCGGTCCGTTTTGCCCGACTCACGCGCCGTGCCAATTATCGTAATCACCGTAAAATATGCGTAATAGACGGCCATACGGCTTATGCCGGCGGTATGAATATCGCCGACCGCTATCTTTCGCTCGGTAAAAACCGTCCATGGCGCGATCTTCAGCTGCGTACCTGTGGGGCGTCGGCCGCTGAATTGCAAAAAATCTTTGTTCGCGACTGGCAATATGCCACGCGCCAGTACATATCTCTCGATAAGTGTACTTTCTCGCAAGAAAAAAAACAGAATGTCTGCATGCAGGTGGTCTCCGGTGCTCCCGTAGCCCGCTTTCCCGAGCTCGAAATGGGGCTGACACGGTTGATTTTTTCTGCTTGCCGCAATGTATATGTCCAGACGCCTTATTTTCTCCCGACCGAGCCGGTAATGAAAGCGCTTCAGTCGGCGGCAATGGCAGGTGTTGACGTGCGTCTGATTCTTCCCGAAAAGCCTGATAGCCGTTTACTTCGCTGGGGCAATGCTACCTACTTGCGTGAAGTGCTCGAAGCTGGCGTTCGGGTTTATCTCATGCGTGCGCCGGCTTTTTTGCATGCGAAAGCGATTACCGTAGACGATGAAACGGCTTCGGTGGGCAGTGCTAATTTCGATTTTCGCTCGTTTGAGAACAATTTCGAGACGAATGTGATAGTTTACGATCCCCAAACGGCAGTGGCCGTGAGGGAAATCATGACACATGACCTCGCATTGTGTCGTGAAATCAGCTTGACCGAATGGCAGTCGCGTCCTCTTGGTGAACGTCTTGCGGCTTCCGTCACCCGAATTTTCAGTCCATTGCTATGATCCGCCTGTTTTTTTTGTTTATTTCTTGCTGTTTCGTGTTGAGTGCCCGATCCGGTTCGATCAATCGTCGTCAGGCACTTGCTATGGCCCGCGATTTTTTTGCATCTGGTCATAATATTTCTACGCTTAGTGCGAAAGATTTTTCTGCCTCCTGCCGTCTGGCCGGCGAAACTGCGGCGGCTTTTGTCATAGAGTGCGGCACGTCTTTTGTACTCATTGGACGTGACGACGGTCAGCCCGTTATTTTAGGCTATGGCAGTTCTGGTAATATTTTACCCGGGAATATGCGTGTAATGCTTGGAAGTATTCCCTTTCCTAAAGCACTTCCGTCCCGTCAAACCGTCGCCGTAGGCCCGTTACTTACGGCTGTGCGCCACCAACGGGCGCCTTATAATAATTTATGCCCTTATTATACAGACGATAACGGGACAAGTACTGAACGCACCGTTGTCGGATGCGTGGCTACGGCCGCTGAGGAAATTGTCAGCTATTATCGCCGTATTGTTGAGCTGCGTGATACGCTCCATGGCTGGACAACCGAACATTATGTCATAGCCGATGCGCTCCCCGGCGAGGCTGTAGACTGCCGTCTCATTGCAGACAATTACGATGTCGGACAGCATTCTCCCGAGTCTGTCGATGCCGTGGCCCGCCTCTCGCTTTGGTGCGGTATGGCTGCCCACATGAGTTACGGTCTTTCAGAAAGTGGCGCGAATATCGGCAGATTGGTCGAACCTTTCCGGCGTGCGATGGGTTACGGCTACGTACATTATTGCGACAGCTACAATTATACACCCGAGGATTGGCGCCGGATACTCGATACCGAACTTGATGCTGGTCGTCCGGTACTTTATGCCGGATATACGCAGCATGTCGGCGGCCATGCCTTTGTCGTCGACGGTCGCGATGCCGACGGGCTTTACCATGTCAATTGGGGGTATGGCGGAAGCTACGACGGCTATTTCCGTCTCGAAGTGCTTTGTCCTTTCGAACCGGCTGATGACTATTTGCCGTCAAGTGTAGCCGCAGGGTTCTTCTGCAATCAAGAAATGCTCCTGCTTCATCCCGACGAACAGTCTGTTCAGTTGCCCGATACGCTCGGACGCAGCGGCCGGGAAGTCGTTGTGACGAATCTTAACTTCCTGCTTGCGCCCGAAACGGGCGTATATACGCCACTTGTGCTCTCTCTGCACAATACGGGAAGTCGTGCGTTGACGACACCGCTCGAGCTGTTTACCAATCTGCCCTCTGACACAGCGCTGCTGGTTCAGGCAGATGTCGTAGCCACGACCGGTGTGACACTCGCTCCAGGGGCCGATACAACATTTGTGGTACACGCTTTGTTCAAGCGCGAGGGTCAGCGCGTGCTACGCGTATCGCCCGACGGGGAAACAATGATAGGCGCAGTTACGGCAGACATCACTGTCCGTACAGGCAGTTCGGCGGTTTCTTGTTCTCAGGCTTTGGCTGACACAAAAGGCGATACGCTTTTTCTTTATATGACATTTTCCAATAGTGGCAGCGCTCGTTTCGGCCGGCTGGTGACTTATGCTCTCCATGAGGGTGCTTCGGCTTCGACATCCGAACCACGCACTCATTACACCTATACTTATATACCTGCCGGCGAAATGACGACCGAAACGGTGCGTTTTCTTCATGTTGAAGGAGGAAAAACTTATACAGTAGTCTGTACGGCAAACGGCCGTAAGCTTTGTGAGCTGACATTCACTTTGCCCGGGTTGTCCGGGTTGCCTGGTGCCGTTTCTTCTCAGGGAGATATGCCCGAAAGTTGGTTTACACTCGACGGTCGTCCGGCCACAAATATCCGCCGATCCGGCGTTTATATCCGTCGCCGCGGCAGTCGAACAGAGAAAGTCTGTGTCTCGACCGCCTCTTCCCGTATATATTGAATATCCTGCAATGACAATGAAAGCTAAGATACTCCCTCTTATTCTGGCCGGCTTGCTCTCAGCCTGCGGCTCTGGCGAAAAAGATAACGGTATGTCCCATCGACGTCGTATTCACGAATCCGAGGGCCGTATGTTGCTGGCCGAGGCCCGTCGGGCGCTTGCCCGCGGGCAGTTCGCCGAGGCCCGTGGCGCTATCCGTACTTTGCGCGACAGTTTTCCTCTTGCACTTTCGGCACGCGCCGAGGGCATATTGCTCGACGACAGCATATCGCTCGCTGAGGCTCGCCGGCAACTCGGAGCCGTTCCGCCCGACAGTTCCGACAGGTTGCATGAACTGGCCATGAAAGTGAAATTCTACACCCGCAAGCTCGAATACGATAAAAAGGCCGGAATCGGCCGTAAAAAGCCATGATGACGCTTCAGCAGTTCCAGCAGCAACTCAACGAGAACCAGTGGGAAGCCGTTTCTTACCAGGACGGGCCCTCGCTGGTCATTGCCGGCGCTGGTTCGGGCAAGACTCGCGTGCTGACATACAAAATCGCCTATCTCATTGCCCAAGGTGTTCCACCCTGGAACATTCTTTCGCTGACTTTTACCAACAAAGCGGCGCAAGAGATGAACGAACGCATCGAGCAACTCGTGGGCAACGACTGCACGCGCAGGCTTTGGTCGGGCACGTTCCACAGCGTTTTCTCGCGCATCTTGCATCAAGAGTCCGCCTGCATCGGTTTTTCCCCGCGTTTCACGATTTACGATAGTGCAGACTCACGTTCGCTCATTAAGACACTTGTCCGGGAAATGGAACTCGACGATAAGGTCTATCGTGCCTCGACTGTGCAAAACCGCATCAGTGAAGCCAAAAATCTGCTGTTGCTTCCCGAAGATTATGCGGCCGACGACGCGTTCCGTCGCCGCGATGCGGCCGACGGCATCCCCCGTGTGGCCGAATTGTACAGCCGCTATGCCGCCCGTTTGCGCCAATCCGACGCCATGGACTTCGACGACTTGCTGCTCCAGACGTATCTGCTTCTCGCGCGCCACGATGATGTGCGCCGGCGCTATACGGAACGCTTCTGCTACATTCTTGTGGACGAGTATCAGGACACTAATCTCGCACAACACCGCATCGTCGGCCTGCTCACCTCGCCCGAAAGCCGGATTTGCGTGGTGGGCGACGACGCGCAGAGCATCTATTCTTTCCGCGGCGCCAATATCGACAACATTCTGCACTTTACGTCGGCTTATCCCTCGGCGCGCGTCATCAAGCTCGAACGCAACTACCGCTCCACGCAGACCATTGTCGACGCAGCGAGCAGTCTTATCGCGCGCAACCGCGAACAGATACGCAAACAAGTCTATTCGCTGGGCGAAAAGGGCGAGCCGATTCATGTATTCGAGAACACGAGCGACAAGGACGAAGCCTGCAAGACGGCAGCCGAACTTCGCCGCCTGCATCGCCGCGGGCTGGAGTGGAGCGAGGCCGCCATTCTCTATCGCACCAACGCCCAGAGCCGCGTGTTCGAGGAAACCTTTCGCTCCGAGGCTATTCCCTATCGCATATATGGCGGTCTTTCCTTTTATCAGCGCAAAGAAATCAAGGACCTCATCGCCTATTTCCGCCTCATCTCCAATCCCAGCGACGAGGAGGCTTTCCGCCGCATTATCAACTACCCCAAGCGCGGCATAGGCGAGACCACTGTGCAGCGCATCGCCGCCTGCGCCCGCGAACAAGAGGTTCCGTTATGGGACGTGCTCTGCCGGCCGGCCGATTTCGGCTGCGACATCAAGGGAGCGGCTGTTTCGAAATTGCAAACCTTCCGTTCGCTTATCGAAACGTTGGCCGAAGGACTCGACACGCGGCCCGGCTCGGCCCTTGCGCTCGACATCATCGAACGCTCGGGCATCGGCCGAGAAATCACGCAGGACAAGTCGCCCGAAAACCTCTCGCGCGTGGAAAATGTCAACGAACTCATCGCCGCCATCCGGGACTTCGAGCGCGACCGCCTCGAAGAGGAGGGCCGCACGCTAGTGCCGCTCACGGAATATCTCGCCCAGGTCAGCTTGCTGACCGATGCCGACCAAAAGGCCGACGACGAGCCGCGCGTGACGCTCATGACCGTGCATGCAGCCAAGGGATTGGAGTTCGACACCGTCTTTGTCGTGGGACTCGAAGACGACCTTTTCCCCGCACCCACGGCCCGTTTCTATCCGCGCGAGATGGAGGAGGAGCGGCGGCTGTTCTACGTGGCCCTGACACGCGCCAAGACGCGCCTCTATCTCAGTTCGGCCCAGATGCGCTGGCGTTACGGCCAGATGGAATATAAGTCGGAAAGTCCTTTCGTGCGCGAAATTGACGAACAGTACGTCCGGCGCGAAACATCGGACCGCACAAGGGGCGGCGCATGGCCGCAGAGCGAACGTTTCGCCCCGTTTTCACGCTTCGGCGACGGCTTTCCCGATAGCGGCGGCCGTTTGCAGGGCGCTGCCGCAGCATCGCCGGGCCGCATGTCCTTTTCGCTCCGCCGCGACAGGGACGCAGTCGCGTCCGAGGCTGTGTCCCGGCCGGCGCAGAGCCGCCCGTCGTTTCCTCCGTCGGGCTTCCGTCGCGTAGCGCCGGCGTCGCCGGCCGCCGTCGGAGAGGAAGACGGCGATTTGGCCGTGGGCGACCGCATCGAGCACGACCGTTTCGGACGCGGCCGCGTGACGGCTGTCGAAGGGGCTGGAGAGAGCGCCAAAGCTACGGTCGAATTCGACAATGCCGGCACGAAACGCCTGCTGTTGCGCTTTGCCAAATTTCGCCGGCTCTGACTTGAGGCCGCGCAAGGGCCGCCGTGCGCGGCCTTTCTCCCGTCCGGCAGCCGGAACATCCGGTAGAAAGTGCGTCCGAAACGCATCTTTCTGCCGGATGTTTCGGATTTTTTGCATTTAGTGCTATCTTTGCCTGCGTAACACAAGGCCGCGTCCGGTTCGATTGGGATTCTCATCACTTATAACCAATGAAACCGAGTCTGCTAACCTGTTAATGGCGTGCCGGCATGCGTTTTGTGCGCAGAGCCGGATTACAGAGGCAGGGGTGCGCTCAAATCCTTTTACTATCGGAGTTTCATCACATCATCGGACGGGCCTTTTTTCTTTTCCTGCGGTCGGACTTTCTGCCGCCGCAGTTTCAGCCGCCCGCGACGGGGCGGCTTTTTTGTCAAATTAGGCCTAATATGCAAAAAGTAGGCTGGAAGGTGCTATAACTTCCTGATATTTA
>JAFLUW010000008.1 GCA_022508615.1 Prevotellaceae bacterium
CTTATCTCGAGTAGGCCATCATTTACTTTTTTCGGAAGAAAAATTATGTAGTAGGAGTACGTTTTGCTGCCCTTTGTCTGAAAGTATCCGACAGCGATTTGTGGAGGTCTATCCCTGATGCACCTGGGATAAAAAGGGATTATCTGGCCATGCGTTATGTGCAATGTTGTTATCTGCAAAATAAATATGCACAAGTTGTCGAAGCTTCTGAACTGGCATTGAAGGATTCGCTGCACAGACGCCTTACGTTGGAGTATTTAGCATTGTCTTACAAAGAACTTGGCGATACGGAGAGATATGAGCAGACGTTGCACGAAGCCGTTGCCGATTTTCCCGGTTATCTTCCTTTTTTCAGTTATCTGCTCGAAAAATTGCTGGAGGAAGGACGCAATGAGGAAGCTCTTGCCTTTTGCGATTCGTTGATAGTTCGAATGGGGGCAGACAAAGAGTTGCTTTATGGAAAATGTTTGTCGCTCCTCGCTCTGGGACGTTGGGAGAATTTGATTGCTGTGTCGGAGAAAGTGCTTGAACTGGATAGTGAAGAGAAAATGGCGAATTATTTTATCGGCTTGTCTTGGTGTAATTTGGCGTCTGCAGTCCGCTTGCCTGCAAGCATTACGTCGAAAACCTATAAAGAGGCTCAGGCACAACAGCGAAAATACTACCAATTTGCATTACCCCATCTGGAGCGCTATCGAGAGGGATGTCCTGATGACAAAGATAGATGGGCTCCGTTGCTCTATCAGGCATATTTGGCACTAAACATGGGAAAGAAATTTGAGGAAATACAAAAAATCATGTAAAAATGAACGCATTGCTCAGTCCTTTTTCCACACCATATGAAACTTATCCTTTCGATAGTATCACTGTCGAAAATATTGAGGAAGCCATACGCGTCGGTATTGCAGAACATAACGAAGAGATCGAGCGGATTGTATCAAATGCGGAGAAGCCAACTTTTCACAATACGATCGTACCTTTTGAGAAATCAGGAATGTTGCTTGACCGTGCTTCGACACTGATGTATAATTTGCTTTCGGCAGAAACAAATGCGGATCTTGAGGCTCTTTCGCAACGAGTGGCACCGGTTTTGTCGGATCATGCCTCGGATGTTTTTTTGCATGCGGCCCTTTTTAAACGCATCAGTCTGGTCTATGCTTCCGAACAGCCTGAAGATGCAGAGGATGCCATGTTGCTGAAAGAAATTTTTGAATCTTTCGAGCGTGCAGGAGCTGGTCTTGATGAGAGTGAAAAAATGCGGCTTAGAAAAATCAATGCCGAGTTGGCCGAATTATCGTTGAAATTCTCGCAAAATCTGCTTAAAGAAACTAATGCTTATACTCTGCATATAACCGATGAAGCCGATCTGTCCGGATTGCCAGCGTCTCAACGGGAGGTGGCTGCTATGGTTGCTGAAGAAAGGGGAATGAAAGGGTGGGTGTTTACTTTGCATGCACCGAGTTACGGCCCTTTCATGATGTATGCAGATAACCGTGAACTGCGCCATGATATGTATATGGCTTATGCCACGCGATGTACGAAAGATAATAACGAGAATAATCTCGAAATTGTACGATGTCTTGTAAATTTGAGGCGTGAGAAAGCTAATATATTGGGATTTTCAGAATATGCGGACTATGTTTTGCAGCGGCGTATGGCTCGGTCGAAAAAGAAAGTTTACGAATTGCTCGATTGCTTGGCTGAGGCTTACCGACCGATGGCAGAAAAGGAGGTTGCAGCCGTACAGCAATATGCCCCTTTCCCTTTGCAAGCATGGGATTTTGCATATTATGCACAAAAACGAAAACAGAAGGAGTTTGCCTTTGATCCGGAGGAGTTGCGGCCATATTTGGAGTTGTCTAACGTAAAACGCGGTGTTTTCGGATTGGCTACGCGGCTGTATGGCGTGACGTTCCGGAAGAATCCATCTATTCCTGTTTATCATAAAGACGTTACGGCTTACGAAGTTTACGATGAGGACGGTCGTATGCTGGCTGTATTGTATTGTGATTTTCATCCCCGGCCGAGCAAACAAGGCGGTGCTTGGATGACGAATTACCGTGAAGCCTCTTCCGATAATATACCTCATGTGTCGGTCGTGATGAATTTTACGAGGGCGACGGAAACTACACCCGCTTTGTTGACATTGGATGAGGTGGAAACATTGTTACACGAATTTGGCCATGCTTTGCACGGTATCTTTGCATCGACCCGTTATAGTTCGTTGAGCGGTACCAATGTGTTGTGGGATTTTGTAGAGTTACCCTCACAATTCATGGAAAATTATGCTGTTGAACCGGATTTCCTTTCAACTTTTGCGTTTCATTATCAAACGGGAGAATGCATTCCCGCTGAACTGATTGCGCGCGTCTGCCGTGTCCGAAACTACAATGTAGCCTATGCTTGTCTGCGACAACTTTCTTTCGGCTATCTTGACATGGCTTTCTACACACTACAAGAACCTCTTTCCACCGATCTTATTGCATTCGAGCGTGCAGCAATGGAGCCAGTTCGCCTGCTTCCTGTACCTGAATCGACATGTATGGCTGCGCAATTCAGTCACATCATGTCAGGTGGTTATGCTGCCGGTTACTATAGCTATAAATGGGCTGAAGTCTTGGATGCCGATGCTTTCGAGGTCTTTCGGGAGCACGGGATTTTCGATCGCACGATCGCTTCGCGTTTTCGTTCCTGCATACTCTCTCGAGGCGGAACATGTCCGCCTGACGAATTGTACCGGGCATTCAAAGGAACGGATCCTACGATTGACGCATTGCTGAGACGAAATGGCATAAACGCAATCTCTACACGCAATGACAAATAAAGAAAATGATTTGGACAAGCGCTATTTGCGCATGGCACGTATTTGGGCAGAAAACTCCTATTGTCATCGTCGGCAGGTCGGTGCTTTGATCGTGAAGGACAAGATGATTATCAGTGATGGATACAACGGGACACCTTCTGGTTTTGAAAATATCTGCGAAGACGAACAAGGAAGAACTAAACCCTATGTACTTCACGCCGAGGCCAACGCAATAACCAAAATAGCCCGATCTGGTAATAACAGTGACAGCGCAACGCTCTACGTCACAGACTCACCGTGTATCGAATGTGCCAAACTAATTATACAATCTGGTATACGCCGTGTCGTCTATTCGAAAACGTATCGTCTGACAGAAGGAATCGATCTGCTGAAACGCGCGGGAATCGAAGTTGTTTATATACCTGAATAAAGAAATGGCAAAGTTCAATACCATTAAACTTGTTCCCCTTTTCGTAGCGATAGGCGTTGTTGTCGGCATACTTTTAGGAAGTTTCTATGCAAATCATTATGTAGGCAAACGACTTGCCATTATCAATACTTCTACCAATAAACTCAACGATTTGCTCCATCTGATTGATGACCAATATGTCGACACTGTGGACATCAGTTATCTGGTTGAAGAATCCATGCCCAAGATTTTGCATGAGCTTGATCCCCATTCCGTTTACATTACGAAAGACGAAGTGGAAGAGTCCATGCAGGACTTGAACGGCAGTTTTTCCGGCATTGGTGTGCAGTTCTACATTTATCAGGACACGGTGCGCATCGTTCGGGTAATTAAAGGCGGTCCGTCTGAAAGCTCGGGGCTTGAGGCTGGCGATCGCATTGTGGCGGTAGATGGAAAGCCTTATACAGGAAAAGAAGTAACGAATGAAGAGACCCTCAAGTTGCTGAAAGGAGAAAACGGATCGAAGGTCACATTGGACGTTTTTCGCCCTGGTCGCAAAAAAAAGCAGACATTCAATATCGTTCGGGGGGATGTCCCATTAAAAAGCGTAGATGCCTCTTTCATGCTGGATGAAGCGACTGGCTATATCAAAATTTCGACTTTCAGTGACAATACTTATGCCGAGTTTTTATCTGCGCTGGCGCGGCTCGAACGTGCGAAGTTCAAAAGTCTGATTCTTGATCTACGGGGAAATCTGGGAGGATATATGGCCCCGGCTGTACAGATAGCCAATGAATTTCTGCCCGGTGGCCGTCTGATCGTCTATACGCAGGGTCGCAAGTCGCCACGCAAAGACTATCGTAGTGACGGTACAGGAACCTATCAGACTTTGCCGCTTACCGTACTCGTTGACGAAGTATCGGCTTCATCCAGTGAGATTCTGAGTGGAGCCATACAAGACAATGATCGCGGAACCATCATCGGTCGCCGAACGTTTGGCAAGGGCCTTGTGCAGGTGCCGGTCGAATTTGCAGACGGCAGCATGTTGCGGCTGACCACGGCGCGATATTATACGCCTTCCGGCCGTTGCCTGCAAAAACCCTATGCACAAGAGAACGGCGATACGTATGAGAACGATTTACTATTGCGTGCAGAGCATGGCGAATATTTTAATGCAGACTCCATAAAGACGAGTGGCGAAAAATACCGGACAACCAAAGGCCGCATTGTCTATGGCGGCGGCGGTATCATCCCTGATATTTTTGTCGCTCGCGATACGCTGGGCATTACGAACTATTTTCGCGAAGCCTATCTGAAAGGACTGATACCGATGTTCTCTTATGGCTATGTCGATGGCCGTCGTAAATTGCTCGGCAGCTATACGAAACCTCAGGCCTTAGCTCTCTATCTGAATAAACAGCGTATCGTGGAAAAATTCGTCGATTTTGCGGCACAAAATGGGGTGAAGCGCCGTAATCTGATGATAAAGACCAGCCATAACCTTTTGTTGCAGCACATCAGTACTAATATCATCAACGATATACTCGGCCCCGAGGCTGCAACCGAGTATGCTGTATCTTTCGATCCGGCTGTGCGGAAAGCGTTAGAGGTTATTCGTGCTGACGCTACGTTCCCCGGGGTCTCTGCGAACGGCGAAAAGACTCCCCAAAGAAAACATTAGCCGCATGTATTTGTCGACAGATCTCCATTTCAAAAAAAAACACCTCCGACAGCAGATTAAAGCGCGCAAAAGTCAACTGCCGGCTGAAATACTCATTCGGGATTCTGCACTTATCATGCATCGGCTTCGCAATCATCCCCGTTTTCTTTCGGCTCGCACAGTCTTGTTGTTTTCTTCGCTTCCCGACGAGCCCTCCACTCTTTCTGTTCTTGTGTCGTGTCTGAATGACAAACGCTTACTGCTTCCGGTAGTGAAAGACGACGATATGTATGTAAAAGAATTCCGGGGTATAGCTGATTTGTCAGGAGGCGCATTTGGCATTGCTGAGCCGTCGGGTCCGTATTTCTTGTCTTATTCTGAAATAGATCTTGCCGTAGTGCCTGGTGTTGCTTTCGACCATACGGGTCGGCGCCTTGGCCGCGGCCGTGGATATTACGACCGTTTCCTTGCACAGCCTGAATTTGGGCAGACCTATAAGATCGGAGTCTGTTTCCCTTTTCAATTGGTCGATACCGTGCCGGCCGAGCCATGGGATGTGCAGATGGATGAAGTGATTTCCTGCTGAGAACGAAGACTTCTGGTTATCACGTGCCGCATAGTTGTCGCCGATGTCATCTTTCAGCTGACCGGCTGGGCGCAGAACAATATGAAATCGATACGGAAAAAACGAAAACGGACGAAATCTTCGCTGTAACGTTAAGAAAAAGAGAGTATACGCGGCCTGACTTTGCGCGATGAAAACGTTTCCCGAAGCAGGCCGAAAATTACCTTGTGTTAGTTCAAACTATCACAAGGTAATTTCAAACTATCTCAGGGTAAGTTTTTACTAAGTGCGGGAAAGGAAAATTTCTGTCTCCATTCTTGTGTCCCGACTAAGGCTGAAACGGCGGAAATGCCGGTTCGGCCTTAGTCAGTGCCCGTAGAGCAGCCTGCACACGGCCTTCCGGTTTCTCAGACGGACGCCGAGCAGCGCAAAAAGAAAGCCGAAGAGCAAAACGGAGGCTGTAAGCAGGCCGTATTGTCCGGAGGCAGGAAGCTGAGAAAAAGACAATTCTGAGAAAGTCCGTGTCAGGAAAAAGCACGTCAGTGTAGAGAAAAACAAAAGCCAGGAAACGGCGAACAGACCTGCCGAAAAGGCGGCGCATCGCTGCCCGAACCGTACCCGACCGGCGCTCCGCCCCAAATGGGAGACCAGCTGCCGCTGCTCTTTCTGCATTTTCCGCGACTGACTCTTTCCGGAGAAATCCTGCAACACTAATGCCTCGTGACAGCAGACAGCACTGCAACGTCCCTTGCGGCAATGGGTGCCGGCCAGCATGCTGTTTTCGCCGTAGTCGAGCGGAAAGGAAAGGGTTGAGGCATAGCCGCCTTCCTGTTCGAACCATGAGCGCCGGAAAGCGAGATTTGCGCTGTTGACCAGCGCAGCCCGTCCCCCACAGGCCGAGTGTAGCCAGGGCAGTTGCTCTCTTATCCGCAAAAAAGCCGCGTGGGGAAAACGTTTGTTCTCATGGTCGAAAAACGTAGCGCAGCCGACGATCAAATCGTGCCTTTCGGTCATCTGCTCAGACATGCGCAGCAGCCATTTGCGTGTCGCCGGGCGGCAGTCGGCCTCGGTCAGCAGAATCCATTCGTGGCGTGCTGCCCGTATGCCGAGCGTGGCGGCCATGCGTCGGCGCGACTGATGGGCACAGCCCTTAGGAAGGGAAACATGGCGCAGGGTAAGGTGCGTTTTCTCAAGTACTTTCAGCAAATCTTCGGTTTCATCGTCAGTGGCCTCGTCGGCAACGATAATTTCAAAGTCAGGATAATCCTGGTCGAGCAGCATCGGCAGATGGGAAGCAAGCGTCCGGGCTGCATTGCTGGCCGGAATGACGATGCTGATGCCTGGTCGCGAAGTGCTTTTCTCGCTGCGGACGGACAGTCTCTGCAATAGAAAGAAATGACGCCAGCGCAATGCCCACAGACCGGCCAGCGCGAACAAGTTGGTACCGAGCGCTGTCCACAGAATGGTGAAAAAAGCGGAAACAGACAGAATCATTGGGTGGAATGGCTGTGTGAAAGCGTGTTTACACAAGCTTTCGCCGGCGAAATTCGGCGAGTGTGATAGCCGTAGCAATACTTACGTTCAGACTTTCGCCGGAAACTTCGCCCGGCGGATAGTTGGGTATGAACAGCCGGCGGTCGATGTAAGCTTCCGCCTCCCGGGAAATCCCGTGTCCTTCGTTACCCATGACAATGACGGCCCGACGGTTTTCTATCGGTGCGGTAAAAAGATTTTCGCCGTCGAGGAAAGTGCCGTATATAGAGATGTCGGCCGGACAGCGGGAGAAAAAATCGGGCAAGTCCGTGTAAGTGATGTCGACACGGGCCAGTGCTCCCATGGTGGCCTGCACGACTTTGGGCTGAAAGGCGTCTGCCGTGTTCGCAGAACAAACTATCTGCCGTATGCCGAACCAGTCGCAAGTGCGAATGATTGTCCCGAGATTGCCGGGGTCTTGTATGTCGTCGAGTACCAGGGTAAGTCCGTCGTGTTGCGCAGACATTTGTTGTGCTGCAACCCTTTTTCTGCCGAAAACGGCAAGACAATGCTGTGGCATGCGCATCTGGCTGCACCGTTCGAGCTCCTCTTGCGACACTTCGACAACCTCGTCGGCCACAATGCTGTGCGTTCCGGCGAGATAGTCGCTACGGCCCACCAGCATCCGGCAGGGAAAGGCTGCGGCCAGCTCGCTGACGACTTTCGGACCTTCGGCGAGAAAAGCGTCCTCGGTGTCACGGAATTTTTTCAGCGACAGCGAACGGATAAATTTCAGTTTGCTTTTCGAAATCATGCATCAACGGTTTGCCGCAGCAAATTTAGCGCAAAAAGTCCGAAGACGATGCGTTTGCGTTCGCCGAATGCGCGAAAATAAAGCAGAGCGGCCGGCTCCGCGTTTTGGAAACCGGCCGCTCGGAAGGGCGTCGTCGGCTTACTTGCCGAAATAGCGTTTGTAGAGGCCTTCGAAGCCGCGGCCATGGCGGGCTTCATCTTTCGCCATCTCGTGTACGGTGTCGTGAATGGCGTCGAGATCGAGTGCTTTGGCGCGCTTGGCGATGCGCATCTTGTCTTCGCAAGCGCCAGACTCGGCGTTCATGCGCTTTTCGAGGTTAGTTTTGGTGTCCCAAACCACTTCACCGAGCAGTTCGGCGAAACGTGCGGCGTGTTCGGCCTCTTCGAAGGCGTAGCGCTTGAAGGCTTCGGCGATTTCGGGATAGCCTTCGCGGTCGGCCTGGCGGCTCATGGCCAGATACATGCCGACTTCGGTGCACTCACCGTTGAAGTGGGCGTTCAGATCGGTGATCATTTCTTCGTCGCAGCCTTTGGCCACGCCGATGACGTGTTCGGTGACGAAATTAAGGCTGTCGCCCGTGCTGAGTTCCTTGAATTTGCTGGCAGGCACGCCGCACTGGGGGCATTTTGCGGGGGCTTCAGGTCCTTCGTGTACGTAGCCGCACACGGTGCAGATGAATTTCTTGTTCATGACGTTTTGAATTTAAGTTGTTGTTATATAGGGTGAATGTCTTTAGTTTTCCGGATGTGAGCGGCTTGCCCTGCAACGGGGACAGACGCCGTGCAGATGGACCGATACGCGTGCTTTTCCGAACGCTTCGGGGCAGTTGCGGCTGATCTTGTCCGATATGGCCGGTTCGAGGTCAATGTCGTGGATGCTTCCGCACACGTCGCAGCGGAAATGGGCGTGTTCGCGAATCGTTGCGTCGTAACGAACGTTCTCCGAGTCAATGTCAATGGTCTCCACTATGCTACGCTCGGCAAAGAGTTTCAGCGTGTTGTAGACCGTTGTCTTCGACAGCGAGGGAATAGCCGGTTGCAACGCCCGCCATATCGCGTCGGCCGTGGGGTGGGCGGGATGCTCGAGCAGATAGCGCATGATTGCCACGCGCGAAGCCGAGGGACGGATCTGCTGCATAGCGAGTCGGGCTGTTGCTGTGGCTTTCATTTTTCTGAAATCATTACAATTTTTGCAATGCATTTGCAAAAATAGACCATTGTTCCCGGATGCGCAAAAATTAGTCTGAGAAAGTTTGAAATTAGTCTGAGAAAGTTGCAACTTGGCCAAAGTAATTTTTCACTAACGGGCTTTTCGTTTGAAAAAGACGTGTATTCGCTGCGGAATTGTTATTTTTGCATAGAATGAAGCCTCGCGGAATCATAAGTATGTCGCTCGGGCTGCTTGTATTGTTCGTATCGGGCAGCTGTTCTCCGGTTCGTTTTCTCGGCGAGGACGAGACGATTCTGGCGTCGGTCGGCGTAAAGTCGGACGACCGGCGGATTAAGGCCGGCGATTTCCGCCCCTATGTGCGGCAGGAGGCCAACTCGCGGTGGTTTAATTTGCTGAAAGTGTCGCTTGGCATCTACTGCCTATCGGGGACGGACTCGACGAAACGTGTGAACCGCTTTTTTCGCCGCATGGGCGAGGCGCCGGTGGTCTACGACACGGCGTTGACGGACTATTCGTGCGAAGCGCTGACCGCTGCATTGCGGGCCAAAGGCTACTTGGATGCGACGGCTGGTGCCGACGTGCGGACATCGCGGCGGCGCACGCGCGTCCGCTATGTCTTGTCGCCCGGTCCGCTCTATTATGCCGACAGTATCGCTTTCGACACAGACAATGAGGCGGTGCGGCAGAAGATTCTGTCGGGTGCATCGCGCAGTCTGCTGCACAAAGGTATGCCCATCGACATCTCGCGGCTCGAAAACGAGCGAAAACGCATTGTGACGGAGCTGCAGAACGATGGCTACTATGCATTTAACAAAGAATTCGTCGGTTTTCGTGTGGACACAGTCAGCGGCGAACAGGGCGCGCTGCTCACGCTCTCCGTGAAAAAGCCCGATCGTCCGGCGGCTGACAAGGCCTATTCCCGCTACCGTTTTCGTTCGGTGCGGATATTTGAAAACATTGCCCGCGGACAGGAGACGGACTCGGTGGCTTACGATGGCATCAAGGTCTGCTGGAGCGGTCATCGCCACTTTCAGCGCCGTTTGTATGCCGGACATGTCGCCATACGCCCCGATTCGCTCTATCGCGACGCCTCCGTACAGCGTACATACAGCCTTTTGGGCGGCTTGCCGGCCGTCGGCTATACCTCCGTCAGGATAATGCCGGCCGACACGTTGCGGAATTTGCTCGATGCCGACGTGACGGTTAAACTCAACAAGATGCACAGCATTTCGGCCGAGCTGGAAGGAACGAATACGTCGGGCGATTTGGGCGCAGCGGTCTCGGTGAGCTATACGAACCGGAATCTGTTCAGAGGAAGCGAGAGTCTCACGTTGAAAGTACGCGGCGCCTATGAAGCTATCACGGGTCTCGAGGGATACAGCGGGCAGAATTATGTGGAACTGAACGCCGAAGCGGCACTTCGTTTCCCCGTGTTCGCCTTTCCCGGCATGATGCACAATTGGCGTCGGCGGATCCGAGCCACCAGTGAGATTTCGCTGCTTTATTCGTCGCAAGACCGTCCGGAATTCCACCGCCGCTTGTTGACAGCTGCTTGGGCTTACCGCTGGACGAAGCCTCTGCGCCCCCAATGGACGCACCGTTATGATTTGCTTTCGGTCAACTATGTGTTTATGCCGTGGATTTCCGATACGTTCCGGGAAAACTATCTCGAAGGCGACGATCCCCGCTATGCGCTGCTGCGCAATTCTTACGAAAACCAGCTGATTATGAAAATGGCTTACAGCGGTGTGTGGCGTAAGAAGAACGGACAGGGTACACAGCAGCTTCGCGTCGGCGCGGAAGTGGCAGGCAATCTGCTTCAAGGGCTTTCGGTGTTGGCCGGAGGCCGTCGTAACGCCGACGGACAGCGGGAAATCTTCAACGTGCCCTTTTCGCAGTATGCCCGCTTGGATTTCGACTATGCCCGCAGCATTACGATTAACGAACGCAATAGTATTGCGTTCCGCACGGCGTTCGGCATAGCCATTCCTTATGGTAATTCGCAAATTGTGCCCTATGAGCGCCGCTATTATACCGGGGGAGCCAATAGTGTACGCGGATGGAGTGTGCGCGGTCTCGGTCCCGGGTCCTATGTGGGTACGGACGGCCGTACGGACTTTGTTATGCAGACAGGTAACCTGAAACTGGATCTCAGTGCAGAATATCGTACGGCACTGTTCTGGAAAATCAGCGGCGCAGCTTTTGTTGACGCCGGGAACGTGTGGACGACGCGTAACTATGCCGACCAACCCGGCGGACAATTCAGACTGAGCGCGTTCTATCGCGAGATAGCTGTGGCTTACGGTCTCGGCGTCCGTCTCAATTTCGACTACTTCGTGTTGCGTTTTGACGGCGGCATGAAAGCTGTCAACCCCGCTGTGGCGAGCGGTCCCCTTCATTATCCGATTGTCCACCCCGACTTCAGGCGCGACTTCACGCTCCATTTTGCCGTGGGCTTACCTTTTTAGAACAATCATGAGATTCATCAGCATAGGCAGCGGTTCGAGCGGAAATTGTTATTATTTCGAACATGCGGGAGAAGGTTTTCTTGTCGATATCGGAGTCGGTATCCGGGCTTTTAAAAAGCATATGGCCGGTTACGGGTTGGCCCTGCCGCGCATCAAAGCCATTTTTGTCACGCACGACCATAACGACCATGTCCGGGCGGTTGGTCCGATGGCTAACGAACTGAAAGTACCCGTTTATGCATCAGTTCGTGTGCACGATGCCATCCGGCAAAGTCCTTATATACGGCGCAAGCCTCAGGCTTTGCTGTGCCAGCCGTTTCAGCCCGGTGAAACGATTGTATGCGGCTCTTTTACGCTCGAAACTTTTTGTGTTCCGCACGACAGTACCGAGAATATTGGCTATTTCATTTCGTGCGAAGAAAAAAAAATCTGTCTGATGACGGACATAGGCGCTTATACCGAAGAAATGAAAAGCTATATAAAAAAGGCGGATTATCTTATAGTCGAAGCCAACTATGATCCTGAAATGTTGCAACATGGTCCTTATCCAGCATATTTGAAAGTTCGGATTACATCGGGTACAGGACATTCCTCCAATCGGGAAACGGCCGAAATGCTCAGAGAATGTCTCTCCCCTTCGGCTAAACATGTATGGCTTTGCCACTTAAGTGCAGAAAACAATACGCCGCAAAAAGTCGTGGAAGCCATGTCCGGCATCAGTATCTGCCCCGTCGATCCGCTCCCCCGCACGGTTCCATCCGGTTTAATTGAGCTATGATGCAGACAACGGCCGTTGTATTCTTGATACTGATAGCTGCCCTTTATATGGTGCGTGCAGCTTTGCAGGCTTTGCGTCGTTCCCGCTGCGAAGGAGCTTGCTGTTGTTGCCGGGAGAAAAAATCTTGTCATAAAGTTTGCCCGAACAGAAAATAGTGCTACCTTTGCATCCGCAAAAGAAACGGTGCCCTGACCGAGCGGTTAGGTAACGGTCTGCAAAACCGTCTACAGCGGTTCGAATCCGCTGGGCACCTCGAAGAGACGTAGTTTTAGCGTCTCTTTTTTTGTTGTCAGAAAACTAAATAATAACTTTGTGCAGAAATTGAAAACTAACAGTAACAGCCATGAGAGTAATTATCGAACCCAATTATGAGCAATTGTCGCAGTGGGCGGCCGATTATGTGGTAAATCGTATCAATGCAGCTTGTCCGACAGCGGAAAAACCGTTTGTACTCGGTCTTCCGACCGGTTCTTCCCCCATCGGGATGTACAAAGCCCTTGTCAAAGCCAACAAGGAAGGACGTGTGAGTTTCAAACATGTCGTTACGTTCAACATGGACGAATATGTAGGATTGCCCGAAAGCCACCCCGAGAGCTATCACTCTTTTATGGCTGCGAATCTGTTCGATCATATTGACTGCCCGAAGGAGAACATCCATATACTCAACGGGAATGCCCCCGATCTCGAGGCCGAGTGCATCCGTTATGAGCAAATGATTGAAGAAGCAGGCGGCATTGATTTGTTTATCGGCGGTATCGGTCCCGACGGACACATTGCCTTCAATGAGCCTGGTTCTTCGCTGACCAGCCGCACGCGTCAGAAAACCCTTACTACCGACACGAAAGTGGCTAACAGCCGCTTTTTCGGCGGCAATCCCGACGACGTGCCCGCTACGGCGCTGACAGTCGGTGTAGGAACGGTAATGTCGGCTAAGGAAGTATTGATCCTTTGCAATGGCCACAACAAAGCCCGCGCTTTGCAGGCTGCAGTGGAAGGCCCTGTCACGCAAATGTGGACGATTTCCGTACTCCAGATGCATCAGCACGGTATCATTGTCTGCGACGAGGCTGCTTGCGAAGAAATCAAGCACGGCACTTACAAGTATTTCAAGGATATTGAACAGCATAACCTTTGATTCGGTTTTTTCTCTAAACGAAGCCGGTGCGGCCCGCTTGGCTGCTCCGGCTTTCCTTTTGATATATGGAAATAAGTCCATTTTCCCATCCGGTCTATCTGATGGCCAAGCCGGCCGGTTCGCAGTGCAATCTGGCCTGCACCTATTGTTATTACACGGAAAAGTCCAAAATGTATGCCCACGGACATGCGCATCTCATGTCCGATGAAATTCTGGAAAAGTTCATCCGCCAGTATATTGAGATGCAGACGACGGATTCCGTGCTTTTCACTTGGCATGGCGGAGAAACGCTTTTGCGCCCCCTTTCCTTTTACGAAAAAGCTCTTGAACTGCAGCAAAAATATGCGGGCGGCCGCCGCATCGACAATTGTCTGCAAACAAACGGCACACTGATAACGGACGATTGGGCGCGTTTTTTCAAAAAAAACAATTTTCTTGTCGGCGTCTCCATAGACGGCCCTAAGGAATTTCATGACGAGTATCGTCGCAGCCGTTCCGGCGTTCCTTCCTGGCGCGGTGTGATGCAAGGCATCCGGCTGCTGAATAAACACGAAGTTGAGTGGAATGCGCTGGCCGTAGTCAATGATTATAACGCAGCATATCCACTTGAGTTCTACCGTTTCTTCAAACAAATCGGCTGTCGTTACCTTCAGTTTACGCCAGTCGTGGAGCGCACGTTCCGTCATCCCGACGGGCGCGAATTGGCCTCGCCCATCGAAGGCGGAACCGAGACGATTACCGATTTTTCCGTTTCGCCCGAGGCATGGGGCGACTTTCTCTGTACTGTTTTCGACGAATGGGTGAAAAAAGACGTCGGCACGATGTTCGTACAGCTGTTCGACTCGACACTGGCCGGCTGGATGGGAGTGCTTCCCGGCATTTGCGTGCTGGCCGAGACCTGCGGACACGCAGGAGCCGTGGAATGGAACGGAGATGTCTTTTCCTGCGACCATTTTGTTTTCCCAGAGTTTCGTTTGGGCAATCTGAAAGAAACTCCGCTGGCGCAGTTGATGCGCGATCCGGCTCAGTTACAGTTCGGTGCCAACAAGCGCGATTTGCTCACGCGCCAGTGTCGCGAGTGCGAGTGGCTGTTTGCTTGTCATGGCGAGTGCCCGCGCCTGCGTTTTGCCCGCAGTGCCGACGGCGAGCCGGGCCATAATTATCTTTGTGCAGGCTATCGCAAGTTTTTCGCCCACGTCGCGCCCTACATGGACTTTATGAAAAACCGTTTGCAGCGCCAACTTCCGCCGGCCGACGTGATGCGGTGGATTAAGGAGGGGATGCCTGCTTACGACTGAGGGAAAATCTCCGCTTATTGCCCACAAGTAGCCTTTCCATGCGTCTTTCCCAATCCGACCGGCTCGGTCTTTGCGTGTTGCTGCTGGTTCTGCTGGCAGCGGTGGGCGTTCATCATGTCTGGATGCGCCGCAATGCCGGTCGTGCCGACACTGCGTTACTCGAAGCCGCACGCCGCAACGCGCGCGAACTCGACAGTTTGTGGCAGGCCGAGGATGCTGCCTCACGGGCCGCGCGCAGCAGGTCGCAGAAAGCCGAACTTTTTCCTTTCGACCCCAATACGGCCGATTCGTCTACATTGCTGCGGCTCGGTCTGCGTCCCTGGCAAGTGGCTAACATGATGAAATACCGGCGCAAAGGCGGACGTTGGCGCGATGCCGCCCATTTTGCCCGGCTCTACGGACTGACGCGGAGCCAGTACGAACGTCTGCGGCCGTATCTTCGCTTTACTCCTGAAGAAATGGCTGCCGATGTTTATAGCTACGGCGAGAGTGACGCTTTTCTGCGAATTGACAGCCTGCGGGCCCGGCGCACGCCAAAATTGCCGGCCTGCAGTACGATAGAAGCCAATACGGCCGACACCACGCTGCTCAAACAAATTCCCGGCATCGGCTCCTACTACGCCCGATGCATCGTTGACTATCGCGAACGTTTGGGTGGATACGTGCATGCCGGGCAAGTGAGCGAAGCGCACGAAGACTTGCCGCCCGACATTGCCGCATGGTTTGTCGTAGAGCGGCCCGTACGTGTGCGCAGGCTCAATGTGAACAAAGCCGCCTTCAAGCAGTTGGTGCGCCATCCCTATCTTTCTTACGAACAGGTCAAAGAGATTTTCAACTACCGGCAGACCGACGGCGAGTTGCGAAGTTGGGGCGACCTGCGGTTCTCCAAAGTCTTTACGCCGGCAGATTTCGAGCGCCTCGACCCCTATGTGGAATTTTGAAAACGCCTTTCCCGATGAAAACTGTACTGATGGTTGTCGGCAAGACCGTAGATAAACGACTTGTCTCGTTGATAGACGATTATACGTCGCGGTTAAAGTATTACTTACCCTTCTCCGCAGAAATAATCCCCGAGTTGAAAAACGCTCGTGCACTGACGTTCGACCAGCAGAAAGAGCGCGAGGCCGACATGTTGCTCGGACGTCTGGAAACGTCCGACCACGTTGTCCTGCTCGACGAGGGAGGGCGCGAAATGCGCAGCATAGAGTTTGCCGCCTATCTCGAAAAAATGCAAGTGCGGCTCTCCGGACGGTTAGTCTTTGTCGTAGGCGGCCCCTACGGCTTCTCGCCGCGCATGTATGCCCGCGCCGCCGAAAAAATTTCGCTTTCGCGGCTGACTTTTTCCCACCAGATGATTCGCCTGCTCTTTGTCGAGCAGCTCTATCGCGCCATGACCATTTTGCGCGGCGAACCTTATCACCACGAATAAAGCTTTTTGCACAACGTCCGCCAGCTTCGGAGAAAGTAACGCCCGCTTGCGCAAAACTTAGTCTGAGTTAGTTCAAACTATCTCAGACTAAGTTTGAACTAACTCAGACTAAGTTTTCGCTTTCGCAGAAGCGTGGAAAACAGAGGCATGGAAACGCCCCTCCGAGCCGGACGGAGAGGCGGGCGACACCGGCCCGTTTTCCCGCAGTGCCTCCTGCCGGCTGCCGGAACAGGGCCATGGGCCGGCTGTGCGCTGCGTTTGCTGCGCAAATGCTAACTTTGCATCGCGAAACATAGTGACGAATCTGGCCGTGCGGCATACAGTCGCGCCGGTCGCAAACATACAAAACATGAAAGACAGAAACCGAGACACGAACACGGCGCCGCCCGAGCGATTGGAGCTGGTGCAGGAATGGGACAAGGTGTTCCCGAAAAGCGACAGAGTGGAACACGCCAAAGTGACCTTTGTCAACCGCTACGGCATCACGCTTGCGGCCGATTTGTACCGGCCCGTGGGGCAGCCGGCCCCCTTTCCGGCCGTTGCGGTGAGCGGTCCGTTCGGCGCAGTCAAGGAACAGTCCAGCGGACTCTATGCTCAGCAGCTGGCCGAACGCGGCTTTCTCGCCCTTGCCTTCGACCCGTCGTTCACAGGCGAGAGCGGCGGCATGCCCCGTCGCGTGGCTTCGCCCGACATCAATACTGAAGATTTCTCGGCCGCCGTCGATTTCCTCTCTGTACAAGCCGATGTCGACGCCGACCGCATCGGTGTTCTGGGCATCTGCGGCTGGGGCGGAATGGCGCTCGGCGCAGCGGCAGCCGATACGCGGATAAAGGCTGCAGTAGCCTCGACCATGTACGACATGAGCCGGGTGACGGCCAACGGATACTTCGACGGCGAAGACAATGAGGCGTGTCGCCGCAAATTGCGCGAGATGCTCAGCGCCCAGCGCACGGAAGATTTCCGCAACGGCTCGTATCGCCGGGCCGGAGGCGTGGCCGATGTGCTGCCCGACGACGCTCCGCAATTCGTGAAGGACTATCATGCCTATTACAAGACGCCGCGCGGCTATCATCCGCGCTCGGGCAACTCGACCGACGGCTGGAACGTGACTTCGGCCATACCTTTCGTAAACTTTCCGCTGCTCAGCCGCGCCTCAGAAATCCGAAGCGCCGTGCTGATTGTACACGGCGAGAAAGCTCATTCGCGCTATTTCGGCGAAGATGCGTTCAAACAACTGTCCGGTCAGCACAAAGAGTTGCTTATCGTTCCCGGTGCCAGTCATTGCGACCTTTATGACGACCTCGACAAGATTCCTTTCGACCGCATAGCCGCCTTCTATGCAGCCCGTTTGCACTGAATGGCTTCGGGACAGCGCAAATCCCGACGGACAAAAGCAAACCGGCACCGTGCACAATGGCACGGTGCCGGTTTTATTCTGACAGGAATCGTTAATAGGGAGACGGCGGCCTCAAAAGCGGCATTATACAGCCCGGGAAGCGGGTCGGCTGCTTATTTCTTTTTCGTCTGATAGCGTTTGTTCAGACCGTTGATTACAGCATCCGTGATATCCATGGATGCGTCGGCCTGCAGGATGTTGTCGCCTTGTTTAGCGAGGATCAGGCTGTATTTGTTGTCTTTGTTGAAAACTTTTAGGAAATTTTGCAGGGAGTCGCGCACCGTTTCATTGAAATGAATCATTTCGTTCTGTGCCTTTTCTGTGAGTTGGGCCTGAAGAGCTTCGAGGTCGCTCTGCTGTTTCTGCAAGGTGCTCTGCGCACGTTTACCGGTTTCCTCGGTATATTCGCCGGCCTGGGCCTTCTGGTAGAAAGCCTGCATGGCATTTTCCAACTCGCGGCGCTTTGCCTCGAGGCGGCTCTGGTATCCTTGCTGGTTTTTCTCGATAATGAGCATCTGTTCCTTGGCAAAAGTATATTGCGTCAGGATACTGTCGACTTCGATGTAGGCAATGACCGGTCCGCCCGCGGCTGTTGCTGCGGGAAGGCCGCTTTTGTTGGCCGGAGAGGTCTTGGGGCTTTCGTTCTTGCAGGAAACGAAAGCGAAGAGGGCGGCTGCGAGGCTGCCGATGAAGAAAAATTTCGTGATACTCATATGCTATTTGTTTGTTTTTCGTTCAGATTTTTCGCGGATACCCTTGTTTTGTCTGTTTCTCAGCCCGGCGTCCATGCTTTCCACGCATCCGATGCCTCTGCGCCGCATGTGCAGATTGTTTCCCACGTGCGTATCGACAAAGCCGCGGCCGAAAAACAGACGCACGCTCAGCAACAGCAGACTGAGAAAGATTATTGCCAGTGAAATGACAAGGGTTTCTAACATTTTCCGTAACTTTGTGGCGCAAAGATACGAATAAAAAGCATAACTTGCAGTCCGTCGGTGCGATAACCTGCCGGAAGTGGCCGGCAGCCGTGCCGAAGCCGGCACGGAGGGCTTGTCCGGAAAACGGAGTGGGAGTGTGCTGTATAAAAATGAAAGGTTTATGAAAAATGTGACTTTGGCCCCGGCTGCCGTGTTCGACTGTTTCGCGCGAATCAACAAGGTGCCGCGCCCTTCGAAGCGTGAAGAGAAAATCATCGCCTATCTGGAAAACTTCGGCAAAGGCCTCGGCCTCGAAACTCGTACGGACGCGACGGGCAACGTGTTGATACGCAAACCCGGAACAGCCGGAATGGAAAATCTTCCTGTCGTAGTGTTGCAGAGCCATATGGATATGGTGTGCGAAAAAAATGCGGAAACGGATTTCGATTTCGACAATGACGCCATTGAGACCTATGTGGACGGCGAGTGGCTGAAAGCGCGCGGCACAACGCTCGGTGCGGACGACGGTATCGGTATGGCCATGCAAATGGCGCTGCTCGAAGCCACTGACATCGCGCACGGCCCGATAGAATGTCTGTTTACCCGTGATGAAGAAACCGGGCTCACCGGCGCAGCCGGCCTTGCGGCCGAGTTCCTTACCGGCCGTTACCTGATTAACCTCGATTCGGAAGACGAAGGACAAATATATGTATCGTGTGCAGGCGGTGCGCGAACCATAGCCTGGTTTGCGTATAACGAAGAAGCGCTGCCCGAGGGCTTTTTCTGCGCACAAGTTTGTGTGTCCGGCCTGACGGGTGGACATTCCGGCGACGATATCGACAAAAAGCGGGCCAATGCCAATAAATTGCTGATAAGATTTCTTTGCGACGAACAGGAAAAAATGGATGTCCGCCTTGTCGATATACAAAGCGGCGGCTTGCATAACGCGATCCCTCGCGAAGGCAGGGCTGTGATAGCTGTTCCCGCAGCGAAAAAAGAAGAATTGTGCGTTGATCTCAATTTGTTTGTCGCAGCCGTTGAAGAAGAATATGCGCAGACCGAACCCAATTTCCGTATGACGCTCGAAAGCTGTCCGTCGGCTTCTGTATGTATGGAGAAAGAGGCTGCCCGGCGCATGTTGAAGTCGCTTCGGGCGTTGCATAACGGCGTATTTGCGATGAGTCAGGACATGGAGGGCCTGGTGGAGACGTCTTCTAATCTGGCTTCCGTGCATAAGGAGGACGAAAGGGTCGTCGTGACGACCAGCCAGCGTTCGAGTGTGGCTTCGGCCCGCGAAAACATAAGTGCTCAGGTGCGTGCGACGCTCGAACTGGGCGGTGCAAAAACCGAAACGAACGAAGGCTATCCGGGATGGAAAATGAATCCCCGGAGCAAGATGCTTGCGCTCGCCGTGGAGAGCTATGAGCGCCTGTTCGGGCGGAAACCGAAAGTTTTGGCCATTCATGCGGGGCTTGAATGCGGCCTTTTCAGCGAGAAATATCCCGGCATTGACATGGTCAGCATGGGTCCCACGCTCCGCGGTGTCCATTCGCCCGACGAGAAACTGCTTATACCGACTGTAGATTTGGTATGGCGTCATCTTCTCGATATGCTCGCACATGTAAAAGACTGATTGTTGCTTTTCACAAAGACTGAATACCGGATGAAGACCGGACAAGACACGCTTATGCTGAAAAAGACGGAGAGAACCAATGTGCAGGATGGAAGTCCCGCTCTTTTCTCCGTCTTTCACAGCGTATTTTTTTTGTTTCTCTTGCTATTACCGGCAGCATGCCTGTCGGAAGACGAATTTACGCTTTCGCCTGCTGACGTTCTCGCCTTTTCGCGAGACACGGTGCAGCTCGATACGATTATCAGCGGGCGTCCCACGAAAACAGAAACCCTCACCGTATACAATAGGGCAAACCGTGCACTGCACATCGGCAGCGTGCGGCTCGCGAAAGGAGCGGTTTCGCCCTTTTCGGTCAATGTCGACGGCCAGAGTCTCGATGGCGGAACGGCTTCGGACTTTGAAATTGCCGCTGCGGATAGTCTTATCGTTTTTCTCATGTGCCATGCGCCTGAGATGGATCGCGACGAACCGGTTGAAGTGGCCGACGAGCTCATCTTTACCCTCGAAAGTGGCGTGCAGCAGACCGTTCTGTTGCGCGCATCGAGCCAGGATGTCGTCCGGATGGACCATGTCGTTATAGAAAATGACACACTGCTCGGCGCTCCCCGGCCGTATCTCATCACGGACAGCTTGGTCGTAGCTCCTGGCGCGCGGCTCACTGTGGCTCCTGGTGCGCAATTCTATTTTCACGCCGGGGCGACGCTTGTCGTACGCGGCACGCTCGACGTTTGCGGCACGATGGAACGCCCTGTCGTTTTTCGCGGCGACCGTCTCGAAAACATGTTCAGCGGTCAGCCCTACGATCGTATCCCCGGTCAGTGGAGTGGGGTAGTCATAGCCTCGGAAAGTTTCGGCAACCGCATGGAAAATTGCGATTTACACAGCAGCGTGTTCGGTATCAGGGTCGATTCGGCTGCAACCGACTGCGAAAAACTGCGCATAGAAAACAGCATTATCCACAATACGAGCCGCGATGGGCTGAGTGTGCGCCATGCCAAAATCTTTGTCGGTAACACGCAGATTACCAACGCTGGCGGAAATTGCGTTACGCTGCGCGGCGGCGAAACGGAGTTCGTACACTGCACCATAGCCCGCTTCTACTATTTCACGGGCGGCAGCGGTGTGGCGCTCGACTTTGCGAACTTCGACGGATCCGCAGTTCTTCCGCTGAAAACGCGGTTTGCCAATTGCATTGTGACCGGTTTTCAGAGCGACGAGCTCATGGGCAGTCGTGCTGACGACGAAAACGCGGAATTCGACTACCGTTTCGAGAACTGCCTGCTGAATACGCCCGAGACGGACGACGAGAATATCGTGCGTTGTCTCTGGGATGAAGGCGACTCGGCTCGTGAGAAAAACTTTACGCCCGATTTCGACCTCGCCCGGCTGCTGTTCAACTTCGGTCTCCGCTCGACGTCGCCGGCTGTCGGGCAGGCCGATCCCGAAATCACAAGCCGTTATTATCCCCTCGACCGCCTCGGCCGCAACCGCCTTGCGGGTGAAGGGCCTGACATGGGCTGTTATCAGCACGTGCCTGCGCTCGACTGACGCATCGCAAAGATAGTCCGAACTAACGCTGCGTTAGTTCAAACTGTCTCAGCGTTAGTTCAAACTATCTCAGCGTTAATTTGAACGTTGTATAGTGTTTATTCAACTTATTCAAACAAAGGGATTTATGCCTGAGGAAAAAAGACGGGGAAGCCGACGCACCCCGCAGAACGCGCCGCAGTCCGACGATTATGGCCACTTGCAGCCGCAAGCAACGGATTTGGAGAAAGCCGTACTTGGCTCGCTGATGGTCGAAAAAGATGCCTATTTTCACGTCAGCGAGATTCTGACGCCCGAAAGTTTCTATGAAAAGCGTCACCAGCAGATTTTCGAAGCCATTCGGAGCCTGAACGCCGAGGAAAAGCCGGTGGACATACTCACTGTGGCCGAACGGCTCGACGCCATGGGAGTGCTCGAGGAGGTGGGCGGCCGTTTCTACGTCACGCAACTGAGCAGCCTCGTCACTTCGTCGGCTCATATCGAATACCATGCCCGCCTCGTGGCCCAGAAAGCTCTGGCGCGTGCGCTCATCACTTTCACGAGCGGCATTCAGACCAAGGCATTCGAGCCGACGCAGGATGTAGACGAGCTGATGCAGGAGGCCGAGGGCGAACTGTTTCGTCTTTCGCAGCAGAATATGCGGAAGGACTACACGCAAATCGACAGCGTTGTGCAGTCAGCCTATGCCTCCATACAGCGTGCGGCCGCTACAGTCGGCAACCTGAGCGGCATTCCGAGCAACTACCACAAACTCGACGAAATCACCGGCGGGTGGCAGAACTCCGACCTCGTCATTCTCGCCGCACGCCCGGCTATGGGTAAGACAGCCTTTGCCCTTTCGATGGCTAAAAACATCGCTATCGACCAACGCATACCGATGGCTTTCTTCTCGCTCGAAATGTCGAACGAACAGCTCATCAAGCGCATCATGAGCAACGCGGCCGAAGTGGAAAGCGAGAAGTTGCGCTCCGGACAGCTGGCCCCTTACGAATGGGGACAGCTCGACTCGGCCATGCAGGCCATGCAGGGCGCCAAACTCTTCCTCGACGACACGCCGGGTCTCTCTGTTTTCGAACTTCGCACAAAAGCTCGCCGCCTTGTGCGCGAAGAAGGCGTGAAAATCATCATGATCGACTATTTACAGCTGATGAACGCACAAGGCATGAAGTTTTCCGGGCGACAGGAAGAGGTTTCGACGATCAGCCGTTCGCTCAAAGGGTTAGCCAAAGAGCTCAACATCCCCATATTGGCTCTCAGTCAGCTCAATCGCGGTATCGATAACCGCGTAGCCAGCGATGCCGAAGGAAAAGGCACGAACCGGCCGCAACTTTCCGACTTGCGCGAGTCGGGAGCCATCGAACAGGATGCCGATATGGTGCTTTTCATTCACCGCCCCGAGTACTACCATATCCTGCAAGACCCCAAAACGGGCCGCGATCTGCGCGGAAAAGCCGAAATCATCATTGCCAAGCACCGAAACGGTCGGCTCGACGACGTGGTGCTGACTTTCAAAGGGAAATACACGCGTTTCGAGAATCCCGACGCCGAAGGGGCGCCGCCTCCCGGTGGCGGAAGCGGCATGATCGTGGGGTCGCGCATGAATGGCGAGGCCGAAACCACCGGCAGCATGCCGCCGGCACCCGAATACGAGGACATGCCCCTGCCTCCGCCGGTGCAAGATACCCCTTTCTGATCCGCTGAACGCACAAAAACTTTCTGAAAATGGCAAACCACGACGTCCACCCCGGGCATATACGCATAGCTGACTACCAATACGAACTTCCCGCAGCACGCATAGCCAAATATCCCTTGCCACAGCGCGACCGGGCGAAATTACTCCTTTACCGCGACGGGCAAATCTCGGAAGACAGCTTTTTCCGCATATCCGGCCATCTGCCTGCCGGCGCACTGATGGTGTTCAACAATACGAGGGTCATTCGCGCCCGGCTGCATTTCCGGAAAGCGTCGGGCGGAGCCGTGGAAGTTTTTTTGTTGGAGCCACATACGCCGGCTGACTATCAGGAGTCGCTCTCTTCTTGCGGCACATGTACGTGGACGTGTCTTGTCGGTGGGTTGAAAAAATGGAAATCGGGTTTGTTGCAACTCGAGGTGCAGATTGACGGCCGTTTTTGTGCGCTTACGGCCGAACGGCTGGCTCCTTGCGGCTCCGGTCACGAGATACGTTTTGCCTGGAACGCTGCTGAATATTCTTTTGGTGAGTTGCTCGAGGCGTGCGGTGAGCTACCGTTGCCGCCTTATCTAGACCGCGAAGCGGAAGAAGCGGATCTGCGCACTTACCAGACTGTTTATTCGAAAATCAAAGGTAGTGTAGCGGCTCCGACGGCGGGGCTCCACTTTACGGAAGACGTGCTGAAAGAATTGGATGCCGTTGGCGTGGAACGTGATGAAATCACATTGCACGTCGGAGCCGGTACGTTCAAACCTGTTAAGAGTGCGTGCATATCCGGACACGAAATGCACGCCGAATGGATTTACGTCAGACGTGGAAATATCGAGAAACTTCTGCATCATGACGGGCGATGCATCGCAGTCGGAACGACATCTGTCCGTACGTTGGAGAGCCTATATTACATAGGCCGGAAACTCTTGAAAAATCCTTTTCTTTCGGAAGCAGAACTACATGTAAGTCAGTGGGAACCGTATGAGAAGCCGGACGTCAGCAGCGAACCGGCCACCCGGGAGACATTGCAGTGCATTCTGAATTGGATGGAACGCAATGAGACAGACACGTTACATGTGGCGACACAGATTATGATCGCTCCCGGCTTTCATTACCGGATTGTCAGCGCGATAGTCACGAATTTCCATCAGCCGGGTTCGACTTTGTTGCTGCTTGTTTCGGCATTTGTGGGCAAGGATTGGCGCAACATCTACGATTACGCGCTTGCACACGGTTTCCGTTTTCTGAGTTACGGCGACAGTTCGCTTTTATTTCCGTCGAAACGGCAGTGACACGCATATAATACCTTAAATAATGTTATTCCCTTTGCCTGTCACCGACGGCTTATTACTTTTGCGGGGAAATAACGAAAAAGCAAAAAGAAATATGACAGAATCCATAGATGTTCGTGCGCTTAATGCCGAAATAGAAGCTGGTTCCGGCTTTCTTACGGACCTGAGAGAGGGCATGGCCCGCACAATTGTCGGCCAAAGCAAGTTGGTCGACTCGTTGCTGATCGGTTTGCTTGCCGACGGACACATCCTGCTTGAAGGCGTGCCTGGTTTAGCTAAGACGCTGGCCATTAAGACGCTGGCATCTCTTGTCGATGCAGACTTCAGCCGTGTGCAGTTCACGCCCGATTTGCTTCCTGCCGATGTTGTGGGTACATTGGTTTACAGCCAAAAATCGGAATGCTTTGATGTCCGCAAAGGTCCTGTGTTTGCCAATTTCCTGCTGGCCGACGAAATCAACCGTGCGCCGGCCAAAGTGCAAAGTGCTCTGCTCGAAGCCATGCAGGAACGCCAGGTGACGCTCGGTGACGAGACTTTTGCACTGCCCGATCCTTTCCTTGTACTGGCTACTCAGAACCCCATAGAACAGGAAGGCACGTACCAGCTTCCCGAAGCACAGGTCGACCGTTTTATGCTGAAAGTCGTAGTGACTTATCCTGAAAAAAACGAGGAACAGAAGATTTTGCGCCAACAGTTGCAGCCTTCCGAATCGAAAATCGGGGCTGTCTGCACACTTGAGCAGATTCGCCGTGCCCGTGAACTGGTAAAACGGATTTATGTAGACGAACGCATTGAGCAATATATCGTAGACCTTGTGTTCGCTACGCGCAAGCCTGCGGAATACGGCCTGAAAAATATTGAAGATTTTATCGGGTTCGGCGCATCTCCGCGCGCTTCTATTTCGTTGGCGCTCGCTGCACGGACGGTCGCTTTCCTGCATCGTCGCGGATATGTGGTTCCCGAAGATGTTCGCGAGGTGGCGCATGAAGTGTTGCGCCATCGTATCGGGCTCACCTATGAAGCAGAAGCCATGAACGAGACCGGTGATGGAATTGTAGACAAAATTCTTGGCAAAGTGCAGGTTCCATGAACGTAGTCTCTCGAATTTAATTTTTACACTGTTTTAATTGGACGCAAAAGAGTTGCTCGCGCAAGTCAGGCGCATAGAGATTAAAACGAAAGCCCTGAGCGGTAATATATTTGCCGGAGAATATCACAGTGCTTTCAAAGGGCGAGGCATGTCGTTTGCCGAAGTCCGCGAATATCAAATTGGCGACGATGTTCGCGATATTGATTGGAACGTTACGGCCCGTACAGCTCGCCCGCATCTCAAAGTGTTTGAAGAGGAACGCGAACTCTCAGTAATGTTATTGATCGATGTGTCTGGAAGTCTCGATTTTGGCAGTACGAAAACGACACAGCGGCAACTGCTGACTGAGGTAGCTGCCACATTGGCCTTTTCGGCCATCGGCAATAACGATCGTATCGGCGTAATCTTTTTTTCCGACCGGATAGAACGTTTTATCCCTCCTTCGAAAGGCCGCAAACATATACTCCGCATTATACGTGAGCTTCTTGAATTGCAACCTGCAAGCCGAGGTACGGATGTTGGCGTAGCGATCGAGTATCTGATGCGCGTGGAACGCAAACGCTGCATCGCTTTTCTGATGAGCGATTTTGTCGGTTGCGGGGATTTTTTCCGCTTGGCAGGTATGGCCGCGCGGCGTCATGATTTGGTTGTACTTCGTTTGTCCGATTGCCGCATGCGTGAGCTTCCCGATGTCGGTCTTGTGCAGTTGGAAGATGCTGAGACAGGAGAAGTTCGTCTTATCGACACCTCTGTCAAATCTGTCCGTGAGATTTATGCTCGAAAATGGCGGGAAAATGATGAAAAACTCAGACAGCAGTTGCGCAAACAAGGCATTGATATGGGCGAACTCGAGACCGGAAAAGATTTCGTGCGCGTGCTGGTCGATTTATTCCGCCGGCGGATATAACGAATAAGACAGAATAAGGAATGACCAAGAATCTTTTTATCCTGACGCTGATTTCGTTGTACAGTTTGTTGCTTCCGGCACAGGTAGCCGTGCGACAGAAGTTGGAACGCACCGATATTTTCATCGGCGAACAGGTTAACTTGCGTGTAAGCGTGACTGCTGGGAGAAAAGCACACATCGAGTTTCCCAAAATGGCCGATACCCTTGTCCACGGCGTCGAAGTGCTCGATATGACTGGCGTCGATACCGTTCAAGGAGAGAATAACCGAATCATCGTGTCGCGTGACTATCTGCTGACGAGTTTCGATAGTGCGCTCTATGAACTTCCAGCGCTCGGTGTACTGGTCGACGGAAAACTTTATCATGCAGAAAATTCTATAGGTTTGAAAGTTTCCACCGTTCCTGTGGATACCGTCAATCTTGACAAGGCTTCCGGTCCCCACGGTCCCGTATCCCTTTCATTTCGCTGGAACAAGACGCTGACATGGAGCAGTCTTTTGCTTTGGGCGTTGTTTTTTGCTATCATGGCTTTGCTGTTGCGCATCAAAAGCCATAAACCGATTACCCGGAAAGTCACTATTTATCCTCCAAAGCCTGCTCACGAAGCAGCATTGGCACGCATTGCCCGAATTAAAGAGACGGCCGAGACGGCATCGCCCGATATTTTGCGCAAATGTTTCGATGAATTGACCGAAGTACTCAAAGCTTATTTGCAGGAACGTTTCGGTTTTGAAACAGCCCAACTTACTTCCGGCGAAATCATCCGTCGTTTGTCCGATATTGACAATGCCGAAGCACTTCGTGAACTCCGCGAAGTGCTGACGACTGCCGATTTGGTGAAATTCGCCGACATGGCGGCGTCGCAGTCTGACACATTCCGGAATCTTAATGAAATAGGTGTCTTTGTGAGTCAAACACGACTGCCCGACGAAGCGTTGCCCAGACCCGAGGTGCGCGAAGTTCTTGTCGGCGACAAGATTGGCCGGCTCATCCGCCGTCTGGCCATTGCGTTTACAGTTATTCTTGTCGTTGCCGAAGCGATTTTGCTGGTCTGTCTCTGCTATGTTGTTTACGATTGTTTCGCCTGAGTAAAATGGATATGTTTAAAATCCCCGAAGGCATAACATTCCAGTCTCCCGGCTTCCTCTTTTTACTGGCGGTTGCGGTCGTCATGCTGTTTTGGTATTTTCTGTTTCGCAGGAAAGCCACGCCGGTGCTGCGTTTCGGCAGCATTGTCCCGTTTTGCCACATGTCGCCCTCGCTGCGTGTGCGGTTACGCCATCTTCCGGCCCTGCTGCGGCTTGCTGCCATCGTGCTGCTGGTCGTTTGTCTTGCCCGTCCGCAAACTTCTCGTGAATTTACGCATCGGGAGACAGAAGGCATCGATGTCATGATAGCCATGGACATTTCCACCAGCATGCTTACGCCTGACATCAACCCTAACCGCCTTGCTGCCGCTAAGCAAGTGGCCGTCGATTTCATTTCAAAGCGTCCCAATGATAACATTGGACTCACGTTGTTCGGCGGAGAGGCTTTCACACAGTGTCCGCTGACGCTCGACCACGCCGTGTTGCTGCAATTGTTCAGCCAAGTCAGTTGCGACCTCCATATGCAGGGAGTCATAGCTCCCGGCACGGCCATCGGCATGGGACTTGCTTCCAGCCTGAGCCATTTGCAGAATTCCAAATCGAAGAGTAAAGTCGTCATACTCATCACTGACGGAGAGAACAACACGGGCGAAATTTCTCCTTTGTTTGCGGCCGAAGTCGCTGCGAGCGAGAAAGTTCGTGTATATACAATCCTTGTCGGCAGCGACGGTCCCGTCGAACAAGATATCGCCCGGTTGCCCAACGGTGAGATCTATCGCGCAACCGTCGAGAACGCATCTGCTCCTGACGTATTGCAGGAAATCGCTCGCGTCACGCATGGAAAATACTACAAAGCCGCCAGCCGCGACCAACTTCGTGCTATTTATGCCGACATCGACCGATTGGAAAAGACAAAAATGAAAGTTTCTTCCTACGGTCGCCGCTTCGAGGCCTACCAGCCCTTTGCCCTGCTCGTTTTCGTGTTGCTGTTGCTCGAAGCCATTGTTCGTATCGTCGTCCTGCGGCGCATTCCGTGAAAGTTTAACAGACAAAGACATACATTCACGTGTTCCGATTTGCCAATCCCGAATATCTGTATCTGCTTGCTGCCCCGGCCGTGCTGCTGCCGCTCTATGTCGCCATGTGGTTCCGCTCGCGGCGCAGCTGGAAGCGCTTCGGCGACGTGCAGCTGCTTCGCGGGCAGACACTTTTGCTTTCTTGCCTGCGTCCCCATTTGAAATTTGCGCTCGTCGAGCTGGCCCTCGTCACGCTCTGCCTCATGCTGGCACGCCCGCAGACGGGCAAAAGCACGGCAACCGAGTCGCGCGCCGGCATCGAGGTTGTTTTCATGGTGGATGTATCCAACTCGATGCTGGCCGAAGACGTGTCGCCCAATCGTCTGGAGTGTTCGAAACTGCTTGTCACCTCGTTGCTCGAAAACATGCACAACGACCAAGTGGCCCTCGGCGTTTTCGCCGGCGAAGCTTATCCGCAAATGCCCATTACGGGCGACCATGTCAGCGCCAGGATGTTCCTCGACAACATTACGACCGGCATGGTCACCCTTCAAGGCACCAATCTGCAGAGCGCCATCGACCTTGCCCGCGTAAGTTTCAGCAGCCGGAAAGGCGTAGGCCGCGCCATTGTCATCATTACCGACGGCGAAACCCACGAAGGCAACGCCGTTGAAAGCGCCCGGGCAGCCCGGAAAGAAGGCAAGCTCGTTTATGTGCTCGGCGTGGGCAGCCGCGAGGGCGGACACATACCAACGTCCGACGGTCTCCTCACTGACGAAAGCGGAGCCCCCGTGCTGACCCGCGTCGACGCAGACTCCTGCCGCAAAGTGGCCGAAGCCGGCGGCGGTGTCTACATTCCCGTCGACAATTCCAACTATGCGCAACGCGTACTCCGCGAAGAACTCTCCAAACTCCAGAAAGGCAGCGAAGTCGTCAGGTTTTCGGCCAGCAACGAGCAGTTTACGGCTTTCGGACTCATACTCTTCGTGTTGCTCGTCGCCGAATTTTTCATCCGCGACGCGCGCAATCCGCTCTTCGACCGTTTCCGCCTGTTCAAATAAAAGCCCGAAAACGTCATGTTCAGGACAAAAAAGCATCTTTTCCCCCGCCGCTTTGCCACGTCCCGCCTTCTTGCGACGCTGCTCGCGTTGTCGCTGGCTGTGCCGGCCGTTTTGGCGCAAACAGCCGACTGGCGCACCGTGCGCCGCGGCAATCGGCATTTCGTACAAGGCCGCTACCCCGACGCCGAGGCCGAATACCTGAAAGCCCGCAAGCTCAACGCCCGCGACGCCCGCGTGCAGTTCAATCTCGGCGACGTCTATCTGGCACAAGGCAACCAGGAGGCCGCCGTCAAACAGTTCGACGCCGTCGTCCGTAGCGGAGAGAGCAAAGCCGTCAAGGCAAAAGCTTTCCACAATCTCGGCTACATCAGCCAGACCGCCGCCTTGCAGCAGACCGACGAGGCCAAGAAGCAAGAAGGCCTCAAAGAAGCTATCGAGCACTACAAAAATGCCCTGCGAAACAACCCGCTCGACGACGGCACGCGCTACAACCTCGCGCTATGTCAGAAACTCCTCAAAGACAGTCAGAACAAGCAGCCGCAATCCGAGCCGCAGCAACAACCCGACAGCCAGGGAAAACAAAATCAGCCTCAGCAAAACCGTCCCGACCGCGAACCGCAGAGCGACCATCAGCCCAATCCGCAGACGCGCCAGCTGATGAACCTCTCGCGCCAGAGCGAAAAGCGCACGCAGCAGAAGATAAATGCCGCGCAGCAGCGCAGTCAACGTTCTTCGGGCAAGAATTGGTAGACGACTGTCGGCGTCGGTCGAAAAGGGTAGGGAGTAGATAGAAAATTGTAAAAACTTTTGACAAACCGCCTCAGGAAATCCGTGCGCCAT
>JAFLUW010000080.1 GCA_022508615.1 Prevotellaceae bacterium
TTTTTGTTATTTATATTTAACTTTGCTCACAAATCGCTCACTCCTCGGCGGCGTTTTGCTTGGCTTCTTCCCAAATGGCGTCCATTTCGGCGAGCGAAAGGTCTTTGAGATTGCATCCCTGTTTCAAGGTTTTCTGTTCGAGATAACCAAAACGCCGAATAAACTTGCGGTTGGTGCGTTCGAGGGCGGTGTCGGGATTGATGCCGTAGAGCCGAGCCGCATTGACGAGGCTGAACAGCACGTCGCCGAACTCTGCTTCGGCCTTTTCGTGCGTGCCGCGCGCCATTTCGGCCTCGAACTCGGCGATTTCTTCCTTGACTTTCGCCCATACTTGTGCTTTCTCTTCCCAGTCGAAGCCGACGTTGGCGGCTTTTTCCTGTATGCGGAAGGCTTTAATCAGCGCGGGCAGCGATGCGGGCACGCCGGAGAGCACGGAGCGATTGCCGTCCTTTTCTTTGGCTTTCAGTTGCTCCCATTGTTGCAACACTTGGTCGGCTGTGGTCATTTCGGCGCCGGCTGCGGGCTTGTCGGCGGGAGGATAGATGTGCGGATGACGGTATATGAGCTTATCGCTCAGTCGGTTGCAGACGTCGGCGATATCGAAGTCTCCACGTTCGCTGCCCATTTTGGCGTAGAAAAGCACGTGCAGCAATACGTCGCCGAGTTCTTTGCAGATTTCGCGCGGCAGGTTGTTCAATATGGCGTCGGAGAGTTCGTAGGTCTCTTCTATTGTGTTGGGACGCAGCGACTCGTTGGTTTGTTTGCGATCCCAGGGGCATTTTTCACGCAGTTCGTCGATGATGTCGAGCAAGCGGGAGAAAGCTGCGCTTTTTTCGTCTTTTGTATGCATGACTAATAGGAGTGTTTGCAGGAGATTGTTCGGCAGAAGTTGGGATTCGGATTGAATATTTTATATGGTGAGCATTTTTGCCATAGCTTTCTGTCAGCTGTAATCGCCGAAAATGGCAGAGCCGATGCGGACGAGTGTGCTGCCCTCGTCAATGGCTGTGAGATAGTCCTCACTCATGCCATAGCTGCGGTGACGGAATGCGGGGCAATCGGCGAAATGGCGCGCTTTGATTTCGTCGAAAAAATCGCGGACACTGCGAAATTCAGCCTGTATCTGACTTTTGTTGTCGGTATGGCTTGCCATGCACATGAGTCCGGCTATCTGCACGCCCTGCATGCTGCACCATTCTCCTGCGTTGAGCAAAGCGCGGCATTCGTCGAAAGTCATTCCGAACTTAGTGGCTTCGGTTGCGACGTGAAGTTGTAAAAGTACTTCGATACGACGTCCGAAACGCAGGGCCTGGCGGTTGATTTCGTTCAGCAGTCTGGAAGTGTCGACGGCATGTATGAGTGATATATAAGGAGCGATGTACTTAACTTTGTTCGGCTGCAGATGTCCGATGAAATGCCATTTTATGTCGGCCGGAAGACTGGCTTTCTTGGCCTGAAGTTCTTGTACGCGGCTTTCCCCGAAGATACGCTGTCCGGCAGCGTAAGCCTTGAAAATGGCTTCTGCAGGATGGTATTTCGACACGGCGACAAGCTCGGTCCCATGGGAGGGGAGCGTGGCACGTATGTTTGCAAGACGTTGTGCTATCGCGGTCATTCCGTCACGGCTTTGAAGCCTTCGGATACGGCTTCCTTATAATGGAAAACATCGATAAGGGATGTTTCCTGAATAGAGGCTACGGTGTAGTCGATCATGGTTGTTTCCATGCCTTCTTCGAGTCGATTGAGAGCTTCGCGCAAAGTTCCAGCTTGTATGAGCATGTGATTAGCCGTCTTTTTTTCGGCTCCGCTTTTTTCGTCGAGCGTAATGAATAGGACTTTGGCTTTGTAAAAACGGTCGGCCTCGTCGCGCGGATCTTCAAAAAGCTCGCTGTAGCGCACACGTTTGATGTCACTGACTTCGAAGGCGCCTGTCATGAACGGTTGAATCTCTTCGATGATGCGCTTCTCGGCATCTGTAAAATTGATGGCATCAACGAGATAGGGTTCCGTGACTTTCTGCACTTTGCCGTCTTCGAGTGTTTTCTCATATTTGATTTTGCATTCGAACCATTGGTACATCATAACAATATGTTTGTTGTGTTAAGTTGTCTGAAAAGATAATTGTTTATTGGGACTAAGGAGTCAGAAAGCAATTTCGCTCAATGTATGCGGAGCTATCAGGCAGGAGCGATCTACGTTGCCTTGGATGCCTTCGATGCTGCCTGTCTGCGTGTATTGCCACAAGGTATGGTCGCGGTTGTCGTCGAGTTGGGGAGGTGTATCGCGATAGCATGCAATCATCCAATGGTATTCTTTAAAATGCCCGATGAGGTGTTTGTTATAGAAATTTTGATAGGTGTAGAGCAGCGGCCGTTTTCCGTAATGACGTGTTACCGCGTTGACGAAATGCTGGAGATCGCGGATAAGTTTTTCATTGGAAACGCCTCCGGTCGTCTCGATATCGACGAGAGGAATGAGATCCTGTTCCTCGAGCCGGACAGTCGAGATCATGTTTTCGAACTGTGTTTGCCAATCGATGTTCGGGCGGTAGAAATGGTAGGCACCGACACTGATCCCGGCACGACGGGCTCCGTGCAAATTACGTTCGTAGCAGTCATCGACCAACGAAGCACCTTCGGTAGCCTTTATATAAGCATAAGCTACTTTTCCGTTGCGGCCGATGGTGTTCCAGTCGATTTTCCCCTGATAATGACTGACGTCAATACCTTCGAGTACTTTTGTATTGACGTGCCCGTGGTGAAGCGGTGCGATATGAATTTCTTCAGCTTTGGCGATCAACCGTTCATGTCGGGCTTTGACAGGCGTAGCGTCGGGTTCCAGCATTTCAGTCGGCGTGTAGCCGGTTGAATGTCTGGTTTTCTTTTCGCGAGCCTGCAATGTCGGAAATGAAAAGCAGACCAATAATATAAATACAAGGAAAGAACGGTATAATGTCATGATCGGATGGTTCGGTATATAGTGTTATTTTTGTACAAGCAATACAATAATTTGTAATGCAAAATCGTAGAAAACCATGGCACTGGCAGTGTTTTGTTCAATGTCACGAAGTGCCGTTTCTATCTCGTCTCTGATGGGAATAACGTTGTTCTCGTTAATAAAGCGTGCGAAATTGCGTGCAAAATCAGTCTCTTCCGCCGTCATGTGACAAAGTTCCGGATGCCGGAAATTGTAGACAAAATTTTCCCGTACCATTTTGATGCAGTAAAGCAGGAAGCCTTTCTGCTCTTCCCGTCCGAGACGTGCCATATTGTCGGCCCATGAGCGTAATTCGCGCAAATCCCGTTTGTAGGCGTTACGCATCAACAATTTGAACATGTCGAGATTTTGTGCGGATACGGCATCTGCACGCAAAGCGGCTTGTGCAGCGGTGTAGTTGCCGCCAGAGGTTTGGGCGATAGCGTTGGCATCTTCTGGGGAAAGCCCGGATCGTTTTTGTAGTGCTACACTTATCTCGGCTGGAGTGAGTGGTGGAAAATCGATACGCTGGGTACGCGAACGAATAGTCTCGAGCAGTTTTTCCGGTACATTTGATACTAAAATGAATATCGTTTGAGGTGTCGGCTCTTCCAGAAATTTCAGCAAATGATTGGCTGCTTCTTCTCTCATTAGCTCTGGCAACCAGATGATAGAAATTTTACGTCCTCCTTGCTGAGGCTTTATACTCAGACGGGTTAGGATTTCTTCTGCTTCACCTACACTAATAAAAAGTTGTTTGTTGTCGGTTTTAATGCGGTTGCGCCATTCGTCTACGGAAATATAGGGCGATTCGAGTACAAGTGAGCGAAACTCTGGCATAAACGGCTGACATACGGGCGGAGTCGTCTGTCCATTAGGCTTATAGACTGGAAACGAAAGATGCAAGTCGGGATGTTCGAGTTTGAAAGACATCGCACATCCTGTACAATGGCCGCAAGGTTTTCCATCCGCTTCGGGATGCTGACAGAGTAGCAGTTGAGCAAACGCAATCGCCGTGGGGAGTTTGCCTGTTCCCTCCGGACCGGCGAACAGTAAGGCATGGGGAATCTCGCCCGAGGCGAAGCTGGCTTGCAACCGTCGTTTAATTGGCTCTTGGCCTACGATTTCGTCAAATGTCATGTCTGTTTCGGTCGGCTGCCTGAGTTAATAAATCCGTCGGGCGATTTCCCGGATGCTGTCTACGGCTGATACGGTGTAGAAGTGTATGCTCGGTACGCCGGCGGCAATAAGTTCCTTACATTGATGTGTCGTCCATTCGATGCCCAACTGTTTCGCCTCTTCGTCAGTTTTGCATTTCATAGCTTCGGCTGCCAGCGGCTCGGGCAGGTTGCAGTGAAAGGTTTTAGGAACGGTCTGCAATTGCGAAAGTTTGGAAAGAGGTTTGATACCGGGTACGATAGGTACTTCAATACCAGCTTTTCGTGCGCGGTCGACAAAGTGGAAGTATGCTGCATTATCGTAAAAAAGCTGAGTAACACCGTATGATGCACCAAGCTCCACCTTGCGTTTGAAATACATCAGGTCGGTCTCTGCATTCAATGCCTCTTCATGTTTTTCAGGATAGCAGGCCACGCCATAGCAGAAAGGGGCGCCGGGTTCTTTTATGGGAGAACCATCGACAAAACGCCCTTCGTTGAATTCATTGACTTGCCATTGAAGTTCCGTCGTGTGCGAATATCCGTCAGGCGCTGCCGGCATGAACACTTTGTCTTCATTAGCCTTATCACCGCGCAGCAACAAAATGTTTTCTATACCCAGAAACTGCAAATCGAGCAATACGTATTCCGTTTCCTCGCGGTTGAAGCCGGAGCAAAGAATATGGGGGACGACAGGTATGCCGTATTCTCTCTGTATTGCAGCCGCTACGGCCACAGTACCGGGACGCCGGCGAATTCGCAAGCGCTGCATGATGCCTTCTCCGAGATCCTTGTAAACATATTCGGAACGGTGTGTCGTGATGTTGATATATTTCGGCCCGAATTCCCGTAACGAGTCGATTGTGCGGCGCAAGGAGCCGATACCGGTCCCTTTGAGGGGCGGTAGGACTTCAAAACTGAATGCAGGACGCTCTGTGTCGGTGATAAGGTCGATGATGCGCATGGCTGACGATTCTTTACGGGCACAAATTTAACCATTTTTCCCGGCTTGCCGAGTCTTTTCGTCGGATAAAGCGCGCCGACGCAGGGATTTTTGCTTACTTTTGCGAAAAATATGTTAACACAATGCAAATCTATCAGGAAGAGGTGCGCCAGTTCGGCCGTATCGAAGTTATTTGCGGCTCCATGTTTTCGGGAAAGACGGAGGAACTCATACGTCGTCTGAAACGTGCACGCATTGCCCGTCAGCGGGTCGAAATATACAAACCCGGAGTTGATACGCGCTATTCGGAAGATGATGTCGTAACACATGACGGCCTTTCTATCTCCTCGACGCCGGTGGATAACTCGGCGTCCATTCTGCTCATGTGCGACGAAGCCGATGTCGTCGGCATTGACGAGGCGCAATTCTTTGACGAAGGGTTGGTCGACGTCTGCAATACACTGGCCAATCGCGGTAAACGTGTTATCATAGCCGGTCTTGATATGGACTTTCGCGGAAAACCTTTTGGACCGATGCCTGCACTTTGTGCTATAGCTGAGGATGTGACTAAGGTGCACGCAGTCTGTTTGCGTTGCGGAGCTCCGGCCTATCTGAGCCATCGTATCGTCGAGGACGAACGCCGTGTTGTGTTGGGCGAAACGGGTGAATACGAGCCGCTTTGCCGCCAATGCTATCATGCGGCTGTGTCTGAAAAGTAAGAGAAAAGCCTTTTTGCGAAGCGTACAGCTGGGGAACAGTGAGTTTCAACACCTTTTCCCGGCTGTACGCTTTTCAGACTGCATTGCTGTGCGCGTGGCTATTCTTTGTCCCTTTCTTTTCGGAAAAAGCTGAAATTGACGCTGCCGTAAGCTCGATGTTCGAGGAAACAGGGATGCTGCGAAAAAATGTTCTGTCTGCCATGTTCGAGCACGAGTAGCCCGCCGTTGACCAGCAAGCGACTTCCCAGAATGCGGTCAGGCAGTTCGGGCAGTTCGGGCAGGGCATAGGGCGGGTCGGCAAAGACGAGACCGAATGCTCCCGCATGGCGTGCGATGAATTTCAGTGCATCTGCGCAGACGGGGCGGCCAGCTCGGTCGCCGAGCGCTTTCATGCAAGCCGAGATAAAAGCAAAATGCTTCCGGTCGCGCTCCACGGTCACGACTTCCGGACATCCGCGCGACAACAGCTCGAGCGAAATGCTTCCGGTGCCGCCGAAAAGGTCGACAGCCCTTGTCTTTTCGAAATCGACGTAGGCACGGAGCACGTTGAACAGATTCTCTTTTGCAAAGTCAGTCGTCGGTCGTGCGGAGAAGCTATGCGGAATGTCGAAATGCCTTCCTTTGTATTTTCCCGTGATGATTCTCATTCAGTCTGTCAGCAGTGCAATCAAGTCGTAAGGCGTATTCTCGTCCATGGCGGCCGGATGGCGGTTGAATTCGGCGGCCGGTTTCACGGCCACGGCGTTGCGGGCGTAGGGGGACAGCACTTCGCAAATTTTGTCGCGCCGCTCCGGACGGCCCGACACAAATATCGGAATTTCTTTCAAATCAAGGCCGAACGTGCGTGCCGTGTAGGCGATGTAATACACGGCATCCAGCGGTGCATGAATATCGTAGAAGCAGGCCGAAAGCAGTTTGTTTTCGTCCAGTGCCGCCAAAAACATCTTTTCGTTTTCAGTCGAGACGAAAATGCGGCGCATTCCCTCCGACTTACAGACGAAATGGCGTATTAGCGGCGTGGCAGACGAAAGATAAACCACTTCGGGGAAAAAATCGCAGATTTCGTGTTTCATCTGCTGGCTCAGAGCAAACAGCAGCGCGTGTCCGCAGCCCGGCACCGTGTCATAGAACACGCAGCCCGGCTCTTGCGGAGAGAAGCAATAGCGATAGATCGCTTCGCTATCTTCTTCTTGAAAATCAGTCAAAGGGACGACGCACACGGGAGTTTCGACCAGCACGCGCGTGCGGCTTATAGGAGCCTGCAACAACGGCAACGCAGCCACTGCCTCCTGTAAATTGGCCGTCAGCGTGATTTCGGGACGAACTTTCCAGCAGGCCGTTTCGAAAAAGGCCGGCATCGCACTGAACCGTACGAAATGCAAAGTCTCGGCTGCCAGCCTGACGTAAAGTTGTGTGGGGATGGGTGAACTATGTTCTGGCATGAGTGCAGGTCAGCTTTTCTTCGTATGGTCCGTCGCGCGATTATTCTGGTTTTTCACGCATTTCACGTAAAGACAGCGCAGTGCGGCGGCGATGCCCCAAGCGCACAGCACGCCCACACCGTTGGCCAGTGCGTCGAAAGGGTCTCCGCTGCGGCAGTCGGTCAGCGTCGCCTGAGCCACTTCGACGAGCGCACCCATTACGACGGGCAACACCACGGCTGGCACCACAGCCCGGCGCCAGCGGAACGGATGTGTGTGTGCCAGGTGTTCGGCCCAAACCAGCAGCGCCAGCGCGCCGTACATGCAGGAGTGCACCAACTTGTCGAACCACGAGAAATGGCCGAAATCGACCTCGGGAACCGGAATGAGCGACACGTACCAGATAGCGGCTGCCAGCAGCAACGAAAAGGGATAGCGGCGTAACATCACCAGAAGCGATTTTGTTGAGGATTATATGTGAAGCCCGCAGCTGCAAGGCGTTCTGTCAATTCGGTTGCATCGAACTTTTTGTCCGTGCACAACGCTTCGAGGGATTCGTAGTTGTCGCGGAGCCAGGTGTTGACAAGGCTGAGTAGTATGGCGGGGTCGTTCGGGAGTTCGTTCATTGCGTTTTGCGGTTGGTTCGAGGGACGAAGTTCTCTTTCTCTCGTGCCGACAAAATTACAGATTTTGCTGCAAACGGCCAAGCCGAGACTCCAACTCGACCGAATCTGCAAAAACGGCGTCAGCAAGACGGAACAGTCCTGCTGACGTCGCAAAAAACAGAAAATAAGCCGGCTTTGTGTGCGCTTATTTCACGTTTATCTTTTTCGACTTTCCTC
>JAFLUW010000081.1:0-1722 GCA_022508615.1 Prevotellaceae bacterium
CTCGAAACACACAGCGGCGATACGGCCGCACTCAGCGGTCTTGCCGCGGCCGAAGCTGCTCCTGCCGCCAAGAAAAAAGGTTCGCTCTACAAGGTGAAGCTTGAAAAACTTTTCAACGCTTCGCGGGCGGACTATTGCCCAGCACTGCTCCCTCCTGACTACACTTCCGTTTATTTCTCCACGACGCGCCCTGCTGTGCAGGGTGATGAATTGTCGGGCATCACGGCCCAGAAGCCCGGCGACATATTTTTTTCGAAAAAAGACGAAAAAGGCCAATGGAAAGCCCCTGAAACGGCCGGCGCGCTCAATACAACTTTTGACGAAGGCGCGGCCAGTTTCTCGCCCGACGGCAAAACCATGTATCTCACGGTCTGCCGCACCGACCCATCCTTTCCCCGCATGGCCGAAATCTGGACTTCTTCGCGCAGCGACGCTGCGTGGGGTAAGCCGCAGCAACTGAAAATTACGGCCGACACGCTATCTTCCTACGCACATCCCGCTGTGAGCCCCGACGGCCGCTACCTTTACTTCGCAAGCGACATGCCCGGCGGTTTCGGCGGTTTCGACATCTGGCGTGCTCCGCTGGACAGCCGTGGACTCGGTGCGGTGGAGAATCTCGGTCCCGACATCAATACGGCAGCCGACGAACTCTTTCCCGCTTTCCGTCCGCAAGGCGAACTATATTTTTCCAGTGACCGGCGAGGAGGCTTCGGCGGGCTCGATCTCTACCGCGCTGCGGAAGATACGCTGACGGCGCGCTGGGAAGTGACACATTTGCCCTGGCCGATGAACTCGAACGGCGACGATTTCGGCATTACGTTCGAAGGCCTGCACAACCGCGGCTACTTTTCATCCTCGCGCACGACCGGCGGCCGCGGTTGGGACAAAATCTTCTCGTTCTCCTATCCCGAAGTGCTCCAGAGCGTCAAAGGATGGGTCTACGAAGCCGAAGGCTACGAGCTTCCGGCAGCCGAAGTCTACATGGTGGGAACCGACGGCACGAACAAGAAACTCTCCGTCCTGCCCGACGGTTCGTTCGAGCAGGAAGTCGAGGCTGGTGTCGACTATGTGTTTCTGGCCGTCTGCAAAGGTTTTCTCAACGTAAGCGCTTCGCTCAGCGTCACGCCCGCTGACGAAGAAGTGCAGCATGTTTTGCAGTTCCCTCTACCCTCGCTCTCCATCCCCGTGCTAGTGCGCGGCGTCTACTATGAGTTCGACAAGGCCGAACTCACCCCCAACAGCACCGAAGCGCTCGACCGTCTGGCCACGCTGCTGAAAGAAAATCCCAACGTGACCATCGAGCTGGCTGCCCACACCGACTACCGCGGCGCCGAGGCCTACAACCGGCTCCTTTCGCAGCGCCGCGCCGAAAGCGTCGTGAACTATCTGTGCGCAGCCGGCATCGAGTCCGAACGACTCACGGCTGTCGGCTACGGCGAAAGCCAGCCCAAAGTGGTAAGCCGCAAGGAGGCCGAAACTTTTCCGTTCTTGACGGAAGGGGACACGCTCACCGAGGCGCGCATACAAGCCTTCACGCCCGAAGAGCAGGACATCTGCAACGGACTGAACCGCCGCACGGAGTTTCGCGTGCTGCGCACGACTTACGGCTTGTTCGACGCCGACGGCCGTCTGCGTCCCGAGGCCGTTCGTCCGCGCAAACCGGCCTTGCCCGAGGCCGGCGAGGACGTCTACGTCGAAGACTGAGCCGCCGGTCGCGGCATC
>JAFLUW010000081.1:1822-8020 GCA_022508615.1 Prevotellaceae bacterium
AAAAAACAGCACATTTGGAGCAAAATTTCACAGAATTGCGTCCGCACTAACGCCCCGTTAGTTGAAACTAACGCAGACATAGTTGCAACTTACTCCCGACAAATCGGACGTAAGTCGGACTTGCGACGGTTTCCCGCTGCGAAACGGCAGCCGGAACGCCTTTCTTTTTGCTGGAAGATCCGCCGGCTTTGTCAAAAATTTTTACAAAAACCGAACATCCGTCCCCACCGTTCCGTCGACGCACCGGAACGCCCGCCTCCGCTTGCATCCGGCGCGGGTGACGGGCTGGCGTGCCGACGCCCGCGCCGACACCGGCGCCAAAACGTGCCGCAGGCAGAAAAATAGGACCGAAGCCCTTCTCTTTTTAAGGCTTTTTCTGTAAATTTGCCTGCAAATCTTTAACACATCCTCATGAAACGAATTTACAAACTCAAGAAGGGTCTCGACTTCGCGCTCGAAGGAAAGGCCGAACCCGTGCTGACCGAAGCTCCCGCCTCGGCTGTCTACGGCGTCCGGCCTCCCGATTTCCCCGGCATCGTGCCGCGGCTCGCGGTCAAGGCCGGCGACAAGGTGAAGGCCGGCGATACGCTCTTCGTGGACAAACGCACGGAACGCGTGGCCGTGGTTTCGCCCGTGAGCGGAGCCGTAAAGGACATCGTGCGCGGCGAGCGGCGCAAGATTCTCGCCATCGAAATCGAAGCGGACGCCGAACAGGAATACCGGACGTTCGATGTGGCCGGCATAGCCGGCGCTGCGAGCGAAGAAGTGGTGCGCCTGCTCCGGGAGAGCGGATTGTTCGCCCTGTTCCGCCAGCGCCCTTACGACGTAGTGCCCGCCCCTGAGAACAAACCCAAAGCTGTTTTCATTTCGGCATTCAGTAAGATGCCGCTGGCCGCAGACTTCACGTTCGTGGCCGAAGGTCGCGAAGACGATTTCAAGGCCGGCGTTCGCTTGCTTGCGCGCGTGGCCCCGGTGCACGTAGGCATTTCGCCCCGACAGGTGAATACGGCCCTCTTGCCCATACCCGAGGCCTCGGTGAGCATCTTCGACGGGCCGAATCCGAGCGGAAATGTCGGCGTACAGATAAGTCATGTCGCCCCTGTCAATAAAGGCGAGACGGTGTGGACCGTTGCGCCCGAAGTGGTCTGCTTCATCGGCGAGTTCGCGCGTACCGGCCGGGTGCGACTGCGGCGCCGCGTGGCCGTAGCCGGCAGCCGTGTGGCCAGTCCGCGCTATGTGAGCGCGACGATGGGCGCGCGCGTGGCCGACATCATAGGAGATAACCTCAAACCCGCTGACACGCACACGCGAATCATCGATGGCAATCCGCTCGTGGGCAGCCCGACGCAGCCCGAGGCCTATATCAGCGCACAGGCCACGGAACTTTGCGCCATACCCGAAGGCGACGACCGCCACGAGCTGTTCGGCTGGATAATGCCGCGTCTCGGCGACTTTTCGGCCAGCCGCAGCTATTTCTCGTGGCTGCTCGGCAAGAAACGCCGCTACGATCTCGACTGCCGCGTCAAGGGTGGCGAGCGACACATGATTATGTCGGGCGAATACGACCGCGTGCTGCCCATGGACATCTATGGCGAGTATCTCATCAAGGCCATCATCACCGGCGACATTGACCGTCAGGAGGCGCTCGGCATCTACGAAGTAGCTCCCGAAGACTTCGCCGTGGCCGAATTCGTGTGCTCCTCGAAACTCGAGCTGCAGCGCATCGTGCGCGAAGGCCTCGACGTGCTGATGAAAGAAAATGCGTAAGACTATGATAAAAGAAACACTTGACAAAATAAGGCCGCACTTCGAAAAAGGCGGCAAGCTCAGCGCCCTGCGCAGTGTTTTCGAAGGCATGGAGACGTTTCTGCTCGTGCCGGCGACCACTTCGCGCTCGGGATGCAGCATTCACGACGCCATAGACTCGAAGCGCATCATGTCGTTCGTGGTCATCGCCCTGCTGCCGGCCCTTCTGACGGGCATGTACAACATCGGTTACCAGAACTACGCAGCCGCCGGCGCCGAAGGCACATTCGTCGAAATGTTCCTCTACGGACTGGCCGTGATGATGCCCAAAATTGTCGTTTCCTACCTCGTCGGTCTCGGCATAGAGTTTTTTGTGGCGCAGAAGAAAAACGAAGAAATACAGGAAGGCTATCTGGTTTCCGGCTTGCTCATCCCGATGATTGTTCCCGTGGGATGTCCGCTCTGGATGCTCGCACTGGCCGTAGCCTTTTCCGTGATTTTCGTGAAAGAAATCTATGGCGGAACCGGAATGAACATCTTCAATCCCGCCTTGGCCGCGCGCGCTTTCCTCTTCTTTGCCTATCCCGGCAAGATGAGCGGCGAAAGCGTGTGGGTGGCCGACGGAAAACTGTTCGGACTGGGCAACAGCCTGCCTGACGGCTTTACTATGGCTACACCGCTGGGCGAAGCGGCCGCGGGACAGACCGTTCCGATGGACTTCTCCTTTGTCAGCGGCCTGATGCCCGGCTCTATCGGCGAGACGAGCGTTGTGGCTATCGCCATTGGCGCCGCCATTCTGCTGTGGACGCGCATCGCTTCGTGGAAAATCATGTCGAGCGTGTTCGTGGGCGGCGCCTTGGTCGGCTTCCTCTTTAATATATCCGGCTTGGAGACGCCTACTGCGCAAATGCCTTGGTATGAACACCTCATGCTCGGAGGGTTCTGTTTCGGCGCTGTGTTTATGGCTACCGATCCCGTAACAAGCGCCCGCACCGAGGGAGGAAAATATATCTATGGCTTCCTGATTGGCGCGCTGGCCATAGCCATTCGCGTGCTCAACCCCGGTTTCCCCGAGGGAATGATGCTTGCGATTCTCTTCATGAACATGTTTGCTCCGCTCATCGACTACTGCTTCGTGCAACGTAACATCGGCCGCAGGGCGAAACGGGCACAAACGAAATAACAGATACGTATGAAAATAAATAAGAACAGCAACCTCTACACCGTGCTGTATGCTTCGGGCGTAGTGGTCATCGTAGCCTTTTTGCTCGCTTCGTTTTCGCTGATGCTCAAAGCTCCTTCGGAAGCCAACGAACGTATCGACAAGATGAAACAGGTATTGGCTTCGCTCAACCTGCGCAATCTCGACAATTCCGCAGTCGAAGCTGCGTATGCCCGCATTGTCGTCAAAGACATGGTGGTTGATGCCAAGGGAACCGTAGTCGCCGAAAAGGGAGGCTTCGACATCGAGCAAAAAGCCTTTTCCGACGACTGCCTCCCCATATATATATGCCGCATAGGCAAGGCCGAGAAAATAGTACTTCCGCTTGTCGGCAAAGGACTTTGGGGCCCGATTTGGGGATATTTGGCATTGAACGACGATTGCCGCACCGTGTACGGCGCATATTTCAATCATGCCAGCGAGACGGCCGGTCTCGGCGCACTTATCAAGGACGAAACGTTTCAGAATGAGTTCCGGAACAAAATCGTCACGGACACTGCGGGACAAGTAGTGCTTACCGTGGTGAAGAAAGGCAATGTAAAAGCTGAGAACACGACTTTCGAGTGCGATGGTATTTCGGGAGCTACGCTTACGACCAACGGAGTGAACAATATGCTCCACGAATATATCGCCAAATACAAGCCTTTCCTCGATAACTACTTAAAGAAAAAGGAGGAGAACAGCCATGAGTAAACTTTTTTCAAAAGAAAATCGCAAAGTTTTCACTGAACCGCTCAACTTCAACAACCCCATTGTGGTGCAAGTGCTCGGCATTTGCTCGGCATTGGCGGTAACTTCGCAATTGGAGCCGGCTATCGTGATGGGACTCAGCGTAACCGTCATCACAGCCTTTGCCGGAGTCATCATTTCGCTTATCCGCAAAACCATTCCCACCCGCATTCGCATTATTATCCAGTTGGTCGTGGTCGCTACGCTGGTGACCATCGTAAGTATGGTGCTCAAAGCCTTTGCTTACGATGTGAGCGTGCAACTTTCCGTCTATGTAGGTCTGATTATCACGAATTGTATTCTCATGGGACGCCTCGAAGCATTCTCTATGATGAACGGCCCGTGGGAAAGTTTCCTCGACGGCGTGGGCAACGGCCTCGGCTACGCGTGGATATTGGTCGTAGTGGGCGCTGCGCGCGAGTTGCTCGGTGCCGGCACGCTGTTGGGTTTTCAGATTGTGCCCGAAGTGGCCTACGAAGCCGGCTATGTCAATAACGGCATGATGACAATGCCTGCCATGGCACTCATATTGGTAGGCGTAGTCATTTGGGTACAACGTGCCGTTTGCGGCGATAAGGAAAAATGAGAAACGAAACGTGCAAAGTTTAACGCGCAAAGTTTCGACTTGCGCAAGAAAACGTAAAAATTGAAACTCGAATTATGGAACACGCATTAAGCCTTTTCGTCCGCTCCATCTTCGTCGACAACATGATCTTCGCTTTCTTCCTCGGCATGTGCTCCTATTTGGCCGTGTCGAAGAACGTGAAGACCTCCTTCGGCCTCGGCGTGGCCGTGACGTTCGTATTGCTCGTCACGGTGCCCGTAGACTATCTGTTGCAAACCAAGATATTAGCCCCCGGCGGCATATTCGGCGCCGTAGACCTCACCTATTTGTCTTTTATCCTCTTTATCGCCGTGATTGCCGGCATCGTGCAGCTCGTCGAGATGATAGTCGAGCGCTTTTCGCCCGCCCTCTACGGCGCGCTCGGCATCTTCCTGCCGCTGATAGCCGTGAACTGCGCCATTATGGGCGCCTCGCTCTTCATGCAGCAGCGCATACAGATGGATCCGGCCACTTCGTCGCAAGCCATCGGCAGCATCGGCGACGCTTTCGTCTATGCCTTAGGTTCGGGCATCGGTTGGATTCTCGCCATCGTCGGTTTGGCCGCCATCAACGAGAAAATGGCCTACACCGACGTGCCTCGGCCGCTGCAAGGTCTCGGCATCACGTTCATTACCGTGGGACTGATGGCCATGGCCTTCATGTGCTTCTCCGGCCTCAACATTTAAGTCTTCGATGATAGAAATTAACAATCGATTATGGATATAAACTTCATATTAGCCTCCGTGGGAGTGTTCCTTGTCACCATACTTGTGCTGGTGACCATACTCCTCGTTGCGAAAAACTACCTGACACCTTCGGGCAAAGTCAAACTTACGCTCAACGGAAAGCAAACCATCGAAGTGGAGCAGGGCGGAAGTCTGCTCTCCACGCTCTCCGAGAACGGCATCTACTTGCCTTCGGCCTGCGGCGGCAAAGGTTCGTGCGCCCAATGCAAATGTCAAGTGCCCGAAGGCGGCGGTGAAATTCTCGACAGCGAGCGCGGTCACTTCACGCGCAAGCAAATCAAGGAAAACTACCGTCTCGGCTGCCAGTGCAAGGTGAAAGGCGACATCTCCGTCACCGTTCCCGACAGCGTGCTCGGCGTCAAGGAATGGGAATGCACCGTCATTTCCAACAAAAACGTGTCCTCTTTCATCAAAGAGTTCAAAGTGGCCCTGCCTCCCGGCGAACACATGGACTTTGTGCCCGGTTCCTACGCACAAATTGTCATTCCCGAGTACGACATCGACTACAACGACTTCGACCGCGAGGCCATCGGCGAACTCTATGTGCCCGTGTGGGAAAAATTCGGCCTTTTCGGCCTCAAACAAAAGAATGACACGCCCACTATCCGTGCCTATTCCATGGCCAACTACCCCGACGAGGGCGACATCATCACTTTGACCGTGCGCATCGCCACTCCGCCGTTCAAGCCCCGCGAGCAAGGCCCCGGATTCATGGACGTGCCCTGCGGCATAGCCTCGACGTACATCTTCAACCTGCGTCCCGGCGACAAAGTACGCATGTCCGGCCCCTACGGCGACTTCCACCCCGTGTTCGACTCGAAGAAAGAAATGATATGGGTGGGCGGCGGCGCCGGCATGGCCCCCTTGCGCGCGCAAATCATGCACATGCTCAAAACGCTCCACACGCGCGACCGCGAAATGCACTACTTCTACGGCGCGCGCGGCATCGACGAAGTATTCTTCATGGAAGACTTCCTCGAACTCGAGAAAGAATATCCCAACTTCCACTTCCACCTCGCCCTCGACCGCCCCGACCCGAAAGCCGACAGCCTCGGCGTGCGCTACACGCCCGGCTTCATCGCCAACGTGCTCGGCGACACCTACCTCAAACAGCACGAGGCGCCCGAGGACATCGAGTACTATCTCTGCGG
>JAFLUW010000082.1 GCA_022508615.1 Prevotellaceae bacterium
GGCACGGGTTTCCCCACTGGTGTTTGAGACCAGCGCGTCTACCGATTCCGCCATCAGGGCTTTGCAGGTGCAAATGTAGAGGATTTTCGCCGGCCGGCCAAATCTTTGGGCGGAAAACGGGCTTTTAGCGTTTTTTAGGCGGACGATATGCAGCAATCGGCGCAAAATGGCTATTATTGCATACTGCGACGCAACGCAAGGCGGAAACGCAACGCGAAAAACACGACGCAAGGCGGAATAACTGACTTTTTACGCAACGAAAAACACAACCGACAAATCCTTATACCTCTACACCGCCATGATTGGAAAACGCACTTATCTCGTCATCACGGCCGGAGGCACCGGACGCCGCCTCTGGCCAGCCAGCCGGCGCGAAAAACCTAAACAATTCGTCGACTTTTTCGGCACGGGGCGCACCCTGCTGCAACAGACGTTCGACCGCTTCGCGCGATTCATTCCGGCCGAAAACATTCTTATCTCCACGTTCAAAGACTATGCCGACCTGGTGCGCCGGCAGCTGCCCGAAGTGCCCGAAGCGAACATTCTGGCCGAGCCCGTGCAGCTCTCCACGGCGCCGGCGCTGGCCTGGGCCACGTGTTACGTCGCCCAGCGACAACGCGACGCGCTGATGTTCGTTTCGCCCAGCGACCAGCACATCGACGACGAGGACGACTTCGAGCGACAAGTGCGCCGGGCGCTGGCCCGCGCGGCCGAACAGCCCGTCGTCGTGGCGCTCGGCGCCCGGCCCACGGCTCCGCTCACGTCCTACGGTTACATACAAAAGGGCGAAATGCTCCCGGACGCCGACAACCTCTATGCCGTCAAGTCTTTCTCCGAAAAGCCCGACGAGGGCTATGCCCGCATGTTCGTCGAGAGCGGCGAGTTCGTCTGGAACACGGGTCTGTTCTGCTGGAGCGTCGAGACGATGGCCCAGCGCCTCGAAAGCCTCATGCCCGAAGCCGTCGACTACATGCGCCACGGCGCCGAACGTCCCGCTCCGGGCGACGAGCTGGCTTTCATCGACCGTTTCTATCCGTCGAATCTCTATCAGTCCATCGACCTCGTGCTGCTCGAACGCTCCGAGGGCGTGCTCGTTCAGGAGTGTATGTTCGGATGGGCCGACGTGGGCAGCTGGACCGAGCTGCGGCGCATGCTTTCGCCCGACGTCGACGGCAATTCCTCGAACGTCCCGACGCTGCTGCGCGACACTACGGACACGCTCGTGCGGTTGCCCGAGGGGCGCGCGGCTGTGGTCTGCGGCCTGAAGGGCTACGTCGTCACCGAGCAGGACGGCGTGCTGCTCGTCTGTCCGTCGCGCGACGAGTCGCTCGTGCGCCGCCTCATTCCCCAGGTGCAAATGACGCTCGGCGAGGAGTTCGTCTGAGTCTCCGCCGCGGCCATATCCGACTGATACGGACGTTCGGCGCAGCTTTCTCGTCGAAAGGCTGCGCCGGACTATCGTTTTCCGGATTTGCCGGCAACAGGGAAATCCTCTGTGCCGGCAAATCCTTCTTTTCCCACGTACAAACTGTGCGCCTGATAGGACTCGAACCTACACATCTCGCGATACCAGATCCTAAGTCTGGCGCGTCTGCCAATTTCGCCACAGGCGCTGCGGCTCTCCGCTGCCATGTCGGGGAGAACGGTTGCAAAGATAGCGTTTTTTCGCGGGCGGAAGAGGGTAGGGCGGCGTTTTTTTTGCGTCGTGCTGTCGGTGCAGGGAAGCAGCATAGGGGCGACGCAAGGGCGCGCAGATGGTCGGGAAACTTGGCGGGCGTTAGTTTCGACTAACGCTTTGTTAGTTCAAAATAAGTCAGGGTTAGTTTTTCCGAACGCTGAACGCAGTTTTGCTCACCCGGACGAAAACAAAAAATCCGGCAAGCGCCCCGCAGCGTTTGCCGGATTTTTTGTTTTCCGTCCGGATTTTTTTGTTCCGTCCGGGTGGGGGTTACTACTTCACGAGCACTTTCTCTCCGCCTACGATGTAGAGTCCGCGGGCGGCTTTGCTGACGCGGCGGCCCGAGAGGTCGTAGGTTGCGGCGTCGGCAGCCCGGTCGGAGGAGATGGACGTGACAGCCGTGGGCTTTTCGCCCAGCAGTTCTTTGATGGCGGCTGTCACTTCGGCGTCGATTTCAACGGGGCTGACGGCAAAAAGCATGGGCACGCCTCCGTCGCCCTGTGCGTCGTAGTTAATGACGGGACCGGTGTAATTAGGACTTACGGACATCGTGTAAGTGTTGTCTGAAACGTCGGTGGCGCGCACGCGCACGTTGGGCGCGGCTATGTTATTGTTGATGCCGGCGTCGGTGGTGATGTGGACGGGCTTGTCGGAGAAGATCCACGTCTCGCCGAAACCGCCACTGCCGATGGCGGCGAACTGGCGCTTGCCGACGTTATACATGTAGTACTTTCCGTCTTTTTCGATGAAGCCCCAGAGGTTGTTTTTGTCCGTGTTGTCGACATCGTCCGTCTTGTTCCAGATGTATTTGGCGTTGTTGCTGGTTTCGTCTGTGCTTTCGTCGTGCGCGGGGTCATAGACTATGGCGCCGCGGGCGTTGGTGATGGTGTAATATCTGTCAGTGGCCGGAACGTAGTTGATGTCGGCCTGTGCAGCGGCAATGGCGGCGTTGAGCGCTTCGTAGGCGGCTTCGGCGTCGCCGGTTGCGGCTTCGGCCTCAGCGACGGCCGTTTGCAACGTGGCGAGCGCGGCGGCAGTGGGGTAGCCCGGTACACCTTCGAAGGCTAAGAGCGCTTTAGCACTCGCGATGGTCTCGGCCAGCAGGGTGTCGTAGTCGGGAACTTCTATTTCGACCAGAATGTGCTGCGAGCTGCTGGAATTTCTTTCCCAACCTACGCAGCCGTTGTTGTGGATATAATTATAATCTGTGTCGGAGTATTGCGTCGGGCGCACCACGACGTAACCGTTATATTTCTGTATGTAGAAAGACGTTTCGGCCTCGGTCGTGGTCATGATTTGCTTGCTCGTAGGCACGTCGCCGACGTAGGCCTTCGATCGGAAGCCTTTCAGATAGAACGAGCCGTCGCCGGCGGGAACGAGCTGAATGACGTGTTCATAGTCTGCGGGCGAAGCCACGAACGAAGCCTGCGTCTGGCCCACCTTGAAATAGTTGTGCGTGTTCTGGCACTGCATCGTGACATAGAGCGGAGCGAAGCCCGCGAAGGCGGCCGTCAGTTCGTCGACGGTTGTCGCGGCTTTTGCGGCTGCGAGGTTATCGGCATAGGAAGCGAGGCCTTCGAGTCCGGCAACGTTGTTCAGCGCGGTGAATTTCTTGACTAAATGGAAGTCTATCGCCTCGGCATTGTCCAACTGGTCTTTTCTGATATTAATCTTTTCGAATGTCCACGACGTGCCGGCAAAGTCGCCGGCTGACGGCTGCCACGTGCCGATGTTGGTGCCGCCACCTTGGTCGTCCCAGCAGTTGCTGCTCAAATCGGCATTAAGGCTGATGCAGACGTAGCCCGCGTTGTAGGGATTTTCCTTTACGTACCACACGGCGCCTTCTGTCGTGACTTCGGAGAACGAAGCCAGCTTCAAGTCGGGCGCACCGGCGGGAACGATGCTCACGCCGTCGCCGTTGGCCTCGAAGTACCAAAGTATGTCTTTGGACATTTCGGAGGTCTGTTGCAGAGCATTTTCGTCGTCGGCCACGTAGCAGGCGAAGTTGCCCGAACGGTAGCTCTTGATGAGATAGTAGACCGGATTGTCGGCGTCCGTCGTCAGCTCAGGCTGCGCGACCTCGGCCCATGCCGCTCCCGTGAGGAGCAGGCAGAAGAGAAGTAGAATTTTTCTCATAGCGTTTTATTTAGGGTTAATAATTAAGCGTTTTTCTGTTTCGTATGATAATTGGGCAAATATAGCGAGTATTGCGCGCACGGCCAAAAAAAATCGGCCACAAACGCCGCAGAACATTTCCTTTCCGCCGACATCAGCAAACTTTTCTGAAAAACAGATGAAAAACGAACGCCGCCCTGCGGGAACATATTCGCGCAGGGCAGCGGGCAATCGTGTCTGTTGCGGCAGACGTTTCAGCCCATGTATTTCCGCAGCACGCTCACTTGCGCTGGCGGCAAGCGGCACGAGCGTCCGCGGTAGCCGCTTTCCCGCAGTTCGCGGAGCATGGACGGGTCGGAGTTGATCCAGCGGCACGGCCGTGCGCGCCGAGACGTCGGGGAAATACTCCATGGCCAGCACGCGGCGGCAGACGCCCGGCGGAGTTTTCGCGTCGCACTTCATAGGCCGAAAGTTTCGCGTATTTCCTGAATCTGCGCTTCGTTCACTTCGGCGCCCGTCTCCTGGCGGGCCATCGAGGCCACGAGCAGCGAAAGCTCCGGCCCGTCGAACGAAACGGGGCGGTCGGGGTCCAGACCGATGCGGCCGCAGATGCAGGCGACGTAGATGTCCGTGTCGTTTTCCGCGGGCGGCGCCCAGCGCGACAGCATCTGTCGGGGCGTGGTCAGGCCGTAGTGGAGCATGTAGCGGCGCAACAGAAGCAGCGCGGCGCGATAGCCGTAGACTTTGGCCGTGAAGTGGCAGAAGCCGGCCACCTGAGGCGAAGTGGGGTGGAGGCCCTTCCAGCGGTTGCGGGCCGAGTAGCGGATGTTGAGGGGATTGTTGCACATTGTGCCCAGATTGGGCAGGCGGCGCGTGCGCCGCACGGAGGAAGCAGAGGTAAGCATGGTTTTCTGTGTGTGTGTCGGATGAAATAAATAGGGAAAAGCAGCGGAAAGGTCTGCCCTTTCGGGCGGCAGCGGCGCGTGCGCCTCGCGGCGGGGGCCGGCTGCCTGCTGCACGCGGCAGGGCGAGCGGTTCAGCACAGCCGGCAGCCGGCGAAGACGCCCGAAAGGGCGGTCAGCACGGCGATGAGCACCTGTATGACGAGGTTCCAGCGCGAGGGCGGCATGTTCGGAGAGGTTCGGTTGCAGTTCATGGTATTTCAAGTTTTTGGTGTCGCAGAAATAAGGTTGTGAAAGTTTCGCTTCCGGCGTCCGTGCGCCCCGTTGCCGCCCGCCGGCGGGGCGGAAGCGGGGCGGCGGGCGTCAGGCGGCGTCGACGCGCTGGAAGCCGACGGAGGGATTCTTCTTCGAGAGCTGGTAGCGCAGGCCCGTCGAGGGGCGGAAGCGGACGCGCAGTCCGAGCACGTTGTCGGGGCCGAAGGCGTCGAGGCGCGTCTCCGTCTTGCAGTGCAGACGGGCGTGGAACGAGCCCAAATCGCCCAGCCGCACGGAGTTGCCGTTGCGCAGGAAGCGGGCTATCTGCCGCTCCATGGCCGAGAGCACGGCCTTGACGTCGTGAATCGTCACGGTGCACTCCGAGGAGATTTCCTGCGCCAGTTCTTCGAGCTTCACGGGCGAGGACTTGACGAGCTGTCCGCTGTAGACGACGGTTTCGGTTTTCGGATTGTTTTTCATCACGATGGTGTACTTCAACATGGTTTCAATGGTTTTTAAGGGTTAGCGTTCGAAACGTTTCGGTTTGAATAGGTCAAAAAGTTCTCGTGTCCGGCGGCCGGCGGCGGGAAGGGCGGCGCCTGCCTTTCGGTCCGCGACGGCCGACGCGAAGACAGTGCAAAGATACGGCACCGGCACGCACGGCTGACGCTTAACGCGCCGACGGACGGGGTGCGCTCAGCGAGTTACGCCGACCCTGCTGCGGCCCAACGCGCTGAACGACAGCCGCCCCGCCGGGCAGCAAAATTTTTTTTCACTTTTTTGCTGTCCGGCGGGGCGCGAAGGAGAAGAGGGCCGGGGCGAAGGCGGGGCGCAAAGGGCGGTCAGTCCTCGTTGCGCGGAAAGTGTTCGTCGACCTGCCGACGCAGGGCCGAACGGTCGACGTGCATGTAGATTTCGGTGGTCGAAATGCTCTCGTGTCCGAGCATGGCCTGTATGGCTGTGAGCGAGGCGCCTCCTTCGAGCAGACTCGTGGCGAAGGAGTGGCGCAACGTGTGGGGCGAGATACGCTTGCGGATGCCGGCGTCGAGGGCGTAGCGGCAGAGGTTGCGGAAGACGGTGACGCGGCTCAGGCGCCGGCGGCGCTTGTGGGAGATGAAGACGAAATCTTCGTCGCCGGGCACCGTGTCGAGCTCGGCGCGCTCCTCCATCCACAGCCCGAGCTCGGCGCCGGCCCTTTCGGAGAGCGGCACGAGGCGCACCTTGCTGCCCTTGCCGGCGATGCGCAGATAGCGCTCGTCGAGATGGACGTCGGAAAGCCTGAGCGAGCAGACCTCCGAAACGCGCAGTCCGCAGGAGTAGAGCACTTCGAGCATCACCCTGTCGCGCCGTCCCTCGGGCAGCGAGAGATCGATGCCTGAAAGTATGCGCTCCACCTCGTCGGGCAGCAGCACTTCGGGCAGCCGGCGGCCGGCGGCCGGGTTGCGCACGAGCTTCATGGGATTGTCCGCACAGAAGCCCTCGAGCGTCAGGAAGCGGTAGAGCGAACGCAGCGCCGAGAGCATGCGCCCCAGCGTGCGCGGCGCCATGCCGGCTTCGGCCAGCTCGGCCACGAAGGCCTCTATCTCCCCGCTCGCCATCTCCTGCACGGCGCAGCCCTGCGCCTCGGCCCACGAGACGAACACCTCCACGTCGGACAGATAAGCCTCGATCGTGTTGGGCGAATACGAACGCTCCAACCGTATATACGTCTCATAAAGTTTTTTAATTTCCATGCGGGGTGTTTCGACTGCCGTGCGTTTTTGTTCTGCCGTGCGGGGTGTTTCGACTGCCATGCGTTTTTTGTTCTGCCATGCGGAACAGCTTTCCATTTTCCGCCCCGAACGCCCCGCAAAATTATTATTATATTTTAATTCTTCGTTTTCGCCCAAAATCGAAAACCCTAAATATATGATAATAATAATAGCAGGAAGAAAACTGTTGATAACTCAAGGGAAAAAAGCCGAACTAACGCCCTTAAAGTTTTAACTTTCACAGAGATAGTTCAAACTTACGGGCCGAAAAAAACTGTTGATAACCCTGTTGATAACCCAGTGGAAAACGTGTTGAAAACATGTGGAAAACCATACAGACACAGAAAAAAGTTATCCACAAGTTATCAACAGGGTTATCAACAACTTTTCAACAGGGTTATCAACACCCCCGGCGCGACTTTTTTTCATGCCCCGAACCGCTCGAAGACGACCCTCACGCCACCCTTTCCCAAAGCTTCGGCCAGCCCCCCGGTCTGCACGAGGCGGCCGAGTCGCGTGTAACTGTATCCGCCGGCGCGTCCGTAGAAGAGCACGACGCAGTCCGCGCCGTAGAGCATCAGGTCGCCCGCTTCGAGACGCGCGCAGTGTCGGGCGGCCGAGGGCAGCGGCTTTGCGAGGCGGGCATATTTTTCGTTTCCGTTGAGTTCGCTCATGTCGAGCGTCAGGGGCAGCCTTTCGGCAAAGGCGCGTCCGGCGGCCGATTCGTCGATTTCGGCCGTGAACGCGGCGTGTCCGGAAGTGATGCGTATTTTCATGGTGCAGCGAAGATGTTTACAGTGAATTGAGCGGGCGCAAATATAAGCGAAAATCCGAAAATGCCGCCTGTCTTTGCGCGCCGAAAATGCCGCGCAAACGTGCCGCATGGAAAACAAAAAATATAGGAAAATTCGTAAATTTGCGGCATTAAAATTTAACCAAGCCTTCAAGACGTAAAAATTCTGACTTCTATGAAAAAAATCGCTCTCGTTTTCGCTCTCTTCTCCCTGCTTTCCGCCGGCAGCGTCCCTGCTTTCGCCCAAAGTTCGCAAGAAATGACGGCTGAAGAAATGAATGATATGGGCGATATGTATTATAAAGGCGACAGTATTCCCCAAGATTACGCAGAAGCGCTGAAATGGTTCACGCAGTCCGCCGAAAAAGGAAATG
>JAFLUW010000083.1 GCA_022508615.1 Prevotellaceae bacterium
GGCTTGTCCACCTTGTTCACCACGACTATCGGTTTAAGCCCGATTTGCAAGGCTTTTTGCAATACGAAGCGTGTCTGCGGCATCGGGCCCTCGAAGGCGTCGACCAGCAGCAGACAGCCGTCGGCCATGCCCAAGACGCGTTCCACTTCGCCGCCGAAGTCGCTGTGTCCCGGCGTGTCGATGATGTTAATCTTCGTACCCTTATAGTTGATAGAGACGTTTTTCGAAAGAATCGTGATGCCGCGTTCGCGTTCGAGGTCGTTGTTGTCGAGCATGAGGTCGCCCGTGGGCTGTCCGGCGCGGAAAAGGTTGCCGGCCAGCAGCATTTTGTCCACGAGCGTCGTCTTGCCGTGGTCCACGTGGGCGATGATGGCAATGTTGCGGATGTCCTGCATCGTTTTGTCGTTTTCTTGAAGCGGAGACAAAGTTACGCAAATTTCTCTTTCCGCCGAAAGTTGTCCGCCGTCGCGTCCGGGCGCTCGCCGGCGGGCCGAAGCCGTGCGTTTCCGGCCTTTGTGCAAAGGCTGCGGGCCGCGGGCGGAGAGTTGGCCTGAGATAGTCCGAACTTAGTCTGAGTAAGTTGAAACTTAGTCTGAGATAGTTCAAACTTACTCAGACTAAGTTTTCCGCTTGTCCGACACCCTCTCCCTCAGCGCTCTGCGGCCGCCGTCCCGGGCCGCCCTTTTCGCGCTCAGCGCCCCGCGGGAAAGGCGTGTCGCACGGTGCGGCGGAAAGCGCCGGCGAAAAGCGCGGCCGCCGTCAGCAGTCCGGCCAGAAAGCCCGCATAAATGCCGCCCATGCCCAGCCCCAGCGGAAAGCTGCACAGATAGCCCGTCGGGATGCCCACGCCCAGATAGCTCACAGCGGCCATCCACATCATCGGAGCGACGTGGCTCGTGGCGCGAAGGGCGCTGGCGTAGCAGATTTGCAGCGCGTCGCCCGCCTGATAGAGCGCCAGGCCGCCGATGTAGGTCAGGCAGCAGGCCGCAACGGCCGCATCGGTCGTGAAGAGAGCCGTCAGTCCGCGCCCGAAGAGCAGAAACGTCCCGCTGGCCAGCATCATGAGCGCCAGCAGCAGGTTGCGCCCGGCGCGGGCCGCGCCTTCGAGTCCGTTGCGGTCGCCCCTGCCCCAGAAGTGGGCCATGCGGATGGACATGCCCGCGCCGAAGCTGTAGTAGACGATGAAGCCGAGCATGCCGATCGTGTTAAGTATCTGGAACGAAGCCAGCTCGACGCCGCCCATCCAGCCTGCCATGACGGCGGCCGCGCTGAACGAGAGCGTTTCGAGCCCCATTTGCACGGCCACGGGCAGCGAGCGGGCGTTGATGTGGCGCAGGCCGGCGAGAGTCAGCCTTTTCGCGGCTTTCGCCGCGCCAGCTGAACGAAAAGCGCGTCGCACCGGAGCATAACGCCCGCCGAGCAGCACGACACCGGCCATGCCGGCCGCCATGGCGGCGCGTGCGAGCAGCGTGGCCAGACCTGCGCCCCCGAGTCCCAGCTCGGGCAGGCCGCAGCGGCCGTAAATGAGCAGCCAGTTGCCGACAATGTTGAGCGCATTGCCCGTCAGCAGCACCCACATGCCCGATGCCGTGTCGGAAGTGCCGTCGGTGAACTGCCGAAGCATGTTGAAAATCAGCACGAAGAGCATCGACACGAGCATCTGCAGATAGTAGGGCTGCACCAAGGGAAGCAGCGCCTCGGGAGGGCCGAGCAGGCCGATGTTGAAGTAGAGCCACGTCATTCCGCCCATGAGAACGAGGCAGAAAAGCGTGCCCGCTGCCAGCGCATGGGCCAGCAGGCTGGCCGCACGGGCCGTTTCGCCACGTCCGCAGGCGGCCGAAACGAGCGGTGTGAGGCCATAGGTGTAGCCCATGAGGAGAAACTGTACGAGGTTGAACAGATTCGTCACGAAGGAGGCCGCCGCCAGCGCGTCGGTGGCATATCGGCCCACCATAATCGTGTCGGCGAAGCCCAGTACGATGGTTCCGAGCTGTCCGATGGCTATGGGCAGCGCGAGACGCAGCGTGGCGCCGTAGTGGGGGCCGGTTCGGTAGATTTTCATCGGAACGGACAGGAAAAAACGGGGAGAAAAGCCTCAGCCGGCAGCAGAGCGGCGGCAGTATCGCCGGCCGGCGTGCACAGAAAGGCCGGGAGCCCGGCCGCAAAGGGCGCGGCGGTTCCCGGTCTTCCGAGCAGCGGGCTGCGGTGTCAGAGGGTTTATTTCACGACGATGACCAAGTATTTGCTCACGCTCCAGAACTTGCCCGCATCCGAGATGCGCAGCGTGTATTGGCCCTGCGTGTCCTTGTCGAGCGAGTAGGAACCGGCGGGATGCGTGGTCAGCAGGCGCGCACTCTTGGAATAGAGGCGAATGGTCTTGGTCGTGCGCGTGTCGATACGGGTGAAGTAGTCCTTATTGAAGTTGTCGCTTTTCAACACATCGCCGTCGCGCAAGATGTTTTGCTCGCGAAGTTCCTTTTTCGTGCCGAACACGTAGAAAGCCGTGTTGAGTTCTTTGTCCTGAGCGGCCACGGTGGCTGATTTCTCCTCGTTCGAGGCTTTCAGGCCGCGCACGTTTTCGTCGAGCGCCGTGATTTCTTCGCTTTGTTGGGCGATTTTTATGTCTTTTTCAGCCAGTTGGCGCTGCAATTCGGCGATTTCGCTGTTTTTCTCGTCGAGCTGTTGCGTGTAGCTGGCCACCATCTCCTCGATTTGCTCTTTTTGTTTGTCGCTGAGCTGATTGGAGGCGCGCAGCTGCTCGCGAAGATTGGCAATACGCTCGCGGTTGAGGCGGAGCTGCTCTTTGATTTGCGCCATACTCTGCATGATGACCGCTTTGTTGGTCTCTTCGTTTTCAAGTGTCTGGGCGGAGATGATGCCTTCGGCCTCCTTGATGGCCTGGAAGCCGGCCTGGATTTCCTCGATGGTGCCGAAAAGATCGCCGGCCTCGTTCTGCGACTGGGCAAGCGCCTGGCGCAGCGAATCGATAGTGGCGGCCGTGGGATCGACGGCTTGTTCTTTTTCCTTTTTCGTCTCGCAGGCGCTGACGAGCAGCATAGCCGCGGCGCAAAGGATGAGAGAGAAACGTTTCATAAAGTTGAAGTTAATTTTGTTCGTTGGAAAGCGGAGCGTTTTCCCGGCTCCGCGCTTTTTTCTTTTGTGCTGCGCCCTCGACGATGAGGACAAATTCGCCGCGCGGCTCAGTCTGGCTGAAATGGTCGAGCATTTCGGCGAGCGTGCCGCGGCGGATTTCCTCGTGCATCTTCGATATTTCGCGGCAGACCGCACATCGGCGCTCCTTGCCGAAGGCTTCGGCCAACTGGGCGAGCGTTTTGACCACACGATGCGGCGATTCGTAGAAAATCATCGTGCGCATTTCCCCGCAAAGGCTTTCGATGCGCGTGGCGCGGCCTTTCTTTTGCGGCAGAAAGCCTTCGAACGTGAAGCGTTCGCAGGGAAGTCCCGAAGCCACGAGCGCCGGGACGAAAGCTGTCGGCCCCGGCAGGCACTGCACCTCGACTCCGCGTTCGGCACAGGCTCGCACGAGCAAGAATCCGGGGTCGCTGATGCCGGGTGTGCCGGCATCCGAAACGAGTGCCATCGTTTCGCCGGCGGCCATGCGGGCTGCGAAGGCCCCGGCCGTCTGATGTTCGTTGAACTTGTGGTGCGAGCAGAGCTTTGCGCTGATGTCGTAGTGTTTCAGCAGGAGTCCCGTCGTGCGTGTGTCCTCTGCCAGCACGAGATCGGCTTCGCGCAACACGCGAAGAGCGCGCAGCGTGATGTCTTCGAGGTTGCCGACGGGCGTGGGAATGAGATAGAGCATGGCGGAACGGCGAAAGTCGCTTGTATCCGGCGCTTCGGCGCCGGATACAAGCTGTTATTGTTCGGCGGGCGCCTGGTCGATGAGATCGAGGAACTCATCGAGCTTCGGCGTAATGATGATTTGCGTGCGACGGTTGCGCTGGCGGCCGATTTCCGTGGTGTTCGGGGCAATGGGGTTGTATTGGCCGCGGCCGCCGCAGGTCAGGCGCTTGGGGTCTACGCCATAGGTGTTCTGCAGGGCCTGTACGACGCTCGAGGCGCGCAGGGCCGAGAGATCCCAATTGTTGCGGATATTGGTGCGCGAGATGGGGACGTCGTCGGTGTTGCCTTCGACGAGCACGTCGTAGTCGCGGTAGTCGGTAATGATTTTCGCGATTTTCGCGAGCGTCTCGCCGGCGCGGTCGTTGATTTCATAGGAGCCCGATTTGTAGAGCATGTTGTCGGCCAGCGAGATGTAGACTACACCTTTGAGCACCTGGACATCGACATCGCTGAGTTCGTCGCGCGAAAGCGAGCGTGTCAGTTTGTTGGTGAGGGCTTGGTTGAGGCTGTCGCTCTTTGTCTTTGCTTCGACGAGCTGTTTGATGAATTTGTTCGAGGCGTTGATTTCGTCGACGAGCTTGGAGATGTTCACGCTGCCCTGCGTGTTTTGCTGCAGGCTCTTGTCGAGCGAGCGCTGTGCGGCCGAGAGGCTCTTTTTGAGTTCTTCGTTGCGGCTGCGTTCGGTTTCGAGCAGCGCGTCGAGGCTGGAAACTTTTTCGCCGCTCTTGGCCAAGTCGATGCAGGCTTGTCCGTAGCGTCCGCTGAGGTCTTCGTAGCTGGCGTTGAGCTTGTTGTAGGAGGATTGCAGTTCGGCGTATTGCTTTTTGCTCACGCAACCGGTCAGGACGAGCGCGGAGGCGAAAACGACGAGGAGGCTGAAGTTTTTCATAAGCTTTTCGTTTTGGTTTGGTCAGTTTGATTCGGGCCTTTTGCGCGGTCGCAGCACGGCGAGCGGCACGAGCATCTCTTCCATCGAGACGCCGCCGTGCTGAAAGGTGTCGCGGTAGTGGCCCACGTAGTGGTTGTAGTTGTTGGGATAGGCGAAGAAGCGGCTGCCCGTGGCGCAGATGTAAGTGGTCGAGAGGTTGGGGGCGGGAAGTCCGAATCGTTCGGGCCGTTTCATCTCGAAGACGTCTTTTGCCGGGTAGGAGAGGTTCTTGCCGAGCTTGTAGCGCAGATTGGTGTTGACGTTGCGGTCGCCGACTACTTTCAAAGGTTCTTTCACGCGTATGGATCCGTGGTCGGTGGTCACGATAATGTCGCAGTCGCTCTGCGACAGCCGGCGCAGCAGTTCGCCTAAGGGCGAATGGCGCAACCATGCGCGCGTCAGCGAGCGGTATGCGGCTTCGTCGCGGGCCAGTTCGCGCACCATGCGGCTTTCGGTGCGGGCGTGCGAGAGGATGTCGATGAAGTTGACGACGAATACGTTGAGCCGGCCTCGCGCGAGTTGCGGCAGTTCGTCGAGCACTTTCGCGGCGGCGGCCGTGTCGTTGATTTTCCGGTAGGTAAAGGGCTCGGTGCGCCGGTGTCGGGCCAATTGTGCGCCGAGCAGTTCGGCTTCGTGCTGATTTTTGCTCTCTTCGGCCTCTTCGTCGGTCCAGAGGTCGGGGTGCAGGCGGCGGATGTCGGCCGGCATGAGTCCGGCGAAGAGGGCATTGCGGGCGTATTGCGTGGAGGTGGGCAGGATGGAGCAGTAGATTTCCTCGTCGATGTCGAACAGGGGGCTCAGGTCGGGCGCCAGCGCGCGCCACTGGTCATAGCGGAAGTTGTCGAACACGAGAAGGTAGACCTGTCGCCCTCGGTCGAGCCGCGGAAGCACTTCGCGGCGCACCACGTCGGGGCTCATCGGCGGCGCGTCGGCCGTGCCGAGCCAGTTTTCGTAGTTCCGGCGCACGTATCGGGCGAACATGCGGTCGGCCTCGTCCTTTTGCGTCTGCAGCAGCTCGGCCATGGGGCTTTCGGTCTCGGAGAGTTCGAGCTCCCAGCGCACGAGCCGGCGGTAGAGGTCGGTCCAACCCGCCCAGTCGAGGCTGTCGTCCATCTGCATGCCTATCTGCATGAAGTCCTGCCGGTAGCCCGTCTGCGCGGCCTCGCTCACGATTTCGCGGCGGTGGATGTTTTTCTTGAGCGTCAGCAGAATCTGGCTGGGCTTGACGGGTTTGATGAGATAGTCGGCGATTTTCGAGCCGATGGCCTGGTCCATGAGGTCCTCGGCTTCGTTCTTCGTGACCATCACTACGGGCACGTCGGGCTGAACGTCCTTGATGCGCTGCAGCGTGTCGAGTCCCGAGAGGCCGGGCATGTTTTCGTCGAGCAGGATGAGGTCGAAACGCTCCGTGCGGCAGCGTTCGGCGGCGTCGAGCCCGCTGCTTGCCGTACGCACGGCGTAGCCCCGGTTCTCGAGGAACAGGATGTGGGCGTGGAGCAGGTCGATTTCGTCGTCCACCCAAAGTAGTCTGCCGTTTGTCGTCGTCATCGGGGGCGGAGGGTTTGCGTTTCAAGGGCAAAGTTACGGCTTCGGTCCGGCCGTCCCAAGTTTTTTGTCTTAAAAAAGGTTAGTCCGCCCCGCCGGGCCCGGTCTGAAAGCCGCCGCAAGGGCCGTCGGCGCGCCGGCATGCGGGCTGTCGGCCGGTTTTTGCCTTTGCTGCCTGCGTCGCTGCCGCCCTTTGCGGAACTGTCGCGGCGAAAGCCGAAATTAACGTTGAGACAGTGCGAACTTACTCAGACTAAGTTTGAACTATCTCAGACTAAGTTCAAACTTACTCAGCGTTAGTTTTCCGCGGCGCGCTCTGGCTGTTTCTCAGCGCTTTGCTGGACGGCGTTTCCTCCGGCGCGGGGCAAAGCGCCGGCCGTCGGCCGCTTTCTCGCCGCTTTTTCGTACATTTGTCCGGCCGCCGGAGGCAATATAATGGCCGCGGCGCCGTTTTTCGGTTATGTCAAAGTTTCTTTTCCTCCGTCTGCTGGCCGTCGCGGCGGCCGTCTGCGCGCTGCCGGCCGGCGTTGCGGCACAGGAGCGCCGCGTGCAGCACAAGCCGTTCATCGACGAGCGGCGCTTTCACTACGGCTTTTGCATCGGGCTGCACGATCAGGGACTCAGCCTCGCGGACAACGGCCGCATAGACCCGGCAACGGGCCAGCAGTGGATGGCCGAGAACGACACGCAGAACTTCGGCTTCTCCGTAGGCGTGCTCGGCGAGTGGCGGCTGAGCCGCTATCTGAGCTTTCGCCTGACGCCGGGGCTGCATTTCGGGTCGAAACACATCCAGTTTGTCGAGCGCGTGTCGGGACAGCGGCAGTCGCAGGACATGAAGTCGACCTACGTCGGCGTGTCGGCCGGCCTGAAAGCCGCCGCGCCGCGTTTCAACAACTATCGCCCCTATGTGCTGGCCGGTGCGGGCTATATGTACGACCTCACGTCGGGCAAGCACACGCTGCTGCGCACGAAACCTTCGCAGCTCTTCGTCGAAACGGGGTTGGGCTGCGACCTCTATCTGCCTTTCTTCAAACTGATTCCCGAACTTAAGTTTTGTTTCGGACTGGGCGACGTGTTGCAGCGCCGCCGGCCCGACCTGACGGACTCTTCGCAGCTGGTCTACACGCAGAGCGTGGACCGGGCCGTGAGCCACATGGTGGTGCTTTCCTTCTACTTCGAGTAGCGGTGTTCCCGCCGGCCGTGCGGTGCGCCCTGCCGCGAGTCGCACCGTCTGCGGCGTGTGCTGCGGCCTCGTCGGGCCGGGCTGTTTCGGAAAAAGT
>JAFLUW010000084.1 GCA_022508615.1 Prevotellaceae bacterium
CTGGCCCAGAACAACATCAAGAGCATCGAGTGCGTCGAGTATCCCGAACTCGGCATGGAGGCCGTGTGGAAAATTCGCGTCGAAGACTTCCCCGCCTTCATTCTTGTCGACGACAAGGGCAACGACTTCTTCCAGCAAATCAAGCCCCGCTGCTGACCGCAGGCCCCCTCGGGGCGCCGCGTCAGCGCGTCGGAAAACAGCCGTCCGCAGGCTGCCAAAACTTACTCAGACTAAGTTTGAACTTACTCAGAGATAGTTCGAACTTAGTCTGAGTAAGTTTTTCGTTATACGAAGAAAGAAAAAACGATGCAAAACTTTCCGGCCGAATGTCCCGCCCGTTCGATTAAATTGCTATATTTGCGGCTGAAACCTTAAAACAATCCACACATACATGAGAAAACTGAAAAGCTTAGCCTCCATTCTGGCCCTTGCATCGGCCATGACGGCAGGCGCGCAGACGCTCGTGGCCGACGCGGCCGCCGAACTGACCGGCGGAACGGTCATCTCGCTGCAAAGCCGCGACACAAACGGCGGCGCAGGCTACTATTTCAATGGCGCAAGCGTGAAGTCGGAAACCTTCGGTGAGAACAACCTCTATGTCGTCGAGGGCAACGCCTCGGAAGGGTTGCGCCTACGCCGCTATCAGGACGGCAAGTACGTCGGAAGCAACCGCGTGGCGGGCACAGGCACCGCCGGCGCCGTGACGGAAGTGGACAATGCCGCCAACGCCGTGATATTCACGGCCCAAAGTTACGGCGAGGGCGCCTTTACCCTCTCCGCGGACACGGAAATGAGCGGCACGGACCGGAGCAAGTACGTGCGCTTCACCGAACAGGGGACGGACAACATACTGAACGTGAACAACGCCGCCCTCGTGCCCAAATACTGGACGGGAACGGGCGGATTCAGCGTGTGGTACGTATATAAACACGACATCGTTGTGCCGACAGCGGCCGTCATGGGCTTCGAACGCACGGGCGCAACGGCCGAAACCGTGACCGTCAGTGTGACCGACGGCGACGGCAGCGCCATCGACGGCGTCACGGCCACGCTCGTGAGCATCTCGCACAACATGATGACCTCGGGCACGAACGTCACGCCGGCCATACTCTGCCCCAACAAGAACGGCAACAGCGGCGAGACAATCAGCCTGCGCTTCAAGCTCGAAGGACTGCCCAAAGGCTTCTGCTTCAACCAAACCGCGCTGGACATCCACGCCCTCAACTCCGGTGGAGCCTATCAGTCGAACAGCGACAACAAGCCCCGCCGTTTCAACGTAGCCGTGCGCTGCGGTGCAAGCGAGGAAGAACTGGCCGACTGGGGCGCGCTGACGGACATCGACATTGCAGCCGGAATAGATACGGAAGGCGACGTACACCAGTGGTGGGCGGCCGCCGGCCGTTCCGTGACCGTGGTCGACGGCAGCCTCGTGGTAGACATCGTCGTGACCAAGGGAACGACGAACGAAGGCTGTTTCTTCGGCCTCGGCGGCCTGAGACTCGGCCTGAGCGACGAGATAGCAGCTCCCGAACCCGAAGAATTTCCCGCCGACGGCGCCTGCTACTACATTCGCTGGTATGGAAACACGGGCAGCTACATGACCGAAGAAGCCGACGGCTCGCTCGTAGTCTCCTCGGCCGACGTTTCGCAGCGCCAGTTCTGGCAATTCATCTCCACCGGCCGCAAACACTGCTACTACATCCGCTCGACGGCCACCGGCCGCTACGTGCAGAGCTGCAACTTCACGGCAAGTTCCGCCTCGCGCGTCGTGACGGGCACGGAACCCGTGGAATACTACGTCGCAGCTTCGACTGAAGGCAGCACGGCAGGCTATTTCCGCCTGACATCGACCGACTGCGCCAACTACGACAATACTTCGGCCACGCCCGTAGGCTTGAACAAAGACGGCTCTTCGTCCTACATCATCGTTTGGCACGCTGCGGCTACGAACACCGGCTCGTACTGGCGCCTCGAAGAAACCGAAAACCTCTACGACCTGCGGCCTTTCTCGGCTTCCTCCGCACTGGGCAGCCCCGAATACAAATATATGGTGCTCTCGCCGGCAGGACAGGCGCTTGAACGTCAGGCCGACGGCTCGCTGGCGTGGGCCGAACAGAACGAAACGGCCGCCCAGTCGTGGTATTTCGTGGGCGAGAGCAACAATTCCACCGGCTGGCAGGTGGTCGACACGGAGAGCCACACGCCTGTGCAGACGAAAACCGAATCCGACCGCTGGCACGTGCTGGCCGACGTGGAGAGTAGCGCCTTCTTCCTGCGCCCCTTCGAAACGAAAGACGTCGAGGGAACGGCGCTGGCCGTCGAGGGCGACTCGCTCCTGACTTTCCGCCTGATGCGCAGCGATTTCGCCCGCGCAGCCCAGATTTACGACCTGCCCTGCGGCTCGACCAACGGAATATACGTGGCCAAGGCCACACTCGAAGGCCCCGCCGCGCTCCGGCCCATGGCCTATCCGCTACCTGCAGCCTCAGGCACGGAACTGACGCCCGGCACAGCCGCCCGTCCCTCGACGTGGTACACTATATATACGGCCTGCCCCGCGCTGCTGGCCCCCGGCGCCGAAGCCGAACTGACCTTCACGCTCGCCTCCGGCGAGATACCGGCCGGACTGCAAGCCTGGGTCTACTTTGACTGGAATCGCGACGGACTCTTCGAGACAGCCATTCCGCTCGAAACGGCCGGCACGATGACAACCCGCGTGCAAGTGCCCGTAACGGCCGCCGCCGGTCGCGGACGCATGCGTCTGCGCCTGACGGAAAACGGGCTTTCGGGCGCCGACGACGAAGTGCTCGGACAAACGCTCGACTTCACGCTCGAAGTAGCCTCCGAAACGCCCGAAACCGTCGTGGTGACGGTACAACCCAACGATCCCGGCCGCGGAACAGCAGAACTCCTCGGAGAAGAAGGCGACGAAGTGCGCACAGCCGTGGCCGAACCGCTGGGCAACGCCTCCTTCGTGTGCTGGAAAGAGGGCAATCGCATCGTATCGCTGACCGCCCGCCACGAAGTAACGTGCAACCGCAGCATGACGCTGACCGCCGTCTTCTCGCCCAACACCGACGTGAACACGGGTGTGGCCGGCGCGACCGAAGCTGCGGCCGCTATCGAAATAACGGGCCGCGGCCGCATACTTACCGTGAAAGCCCCCACAGCCGTCAAGGAAGTTCGCGTCTTTGCTGCGGACGGCCGCCTCGTGGCCCGCGCCGCCGGCAATGAAGTGAATGTCGGCGCCGTGCCCAGCGGCACTTACATCGTGCGCGCCGTGACCGCCGGCGCCGATACTGCGGTTAAAGTCTCTGTGAAATAAAAATCCGAAACGAATATGGACAACAGAAAAATACTTTGCGGCTTCGGCGCCATGGCAGCCATCGCCGCTTGCGGACAACAAAAGCCCAATATCCTTTATATCATGTGCGACGACATGGGATACGGCGACTTGGCCTGCTATGGTCAGCAATATATCTCCACGCCCCGCATCGACAGCCTCGCAGCCGAGGGCATGCGCTTCACGCAAGCCTATGCCGGCAGCCCGGTTTCGGCTCCGTCGCGCGCCACGTTCATGACCGGCCAACACACCGGCCATACGCATGTGCGCGGCAACAAGGAATACTGGAACAACGGCAATTTGCAGCAAAATCTCTACGGCACGAACGCCGATTACACCGTAGTAGGTCAGGAACCTTACGACGTAAACCACAAAATCATTCCCGAAATCTTCAAAGACAACGGCTATACGACCGGTATGTTCGGCAAATGGGCTGGCGGCTATGAAGGTTCGGTTTCTACGCCTGACAAACGCGGCATCGACGAGTACTACGGCTACATTTGCCAGTTCCAAGCACACCTTTACTACCCCAACTTCCTGAACGAATACAGCCGTTCGCGCGGCGATGAGGGCGTAAAGCGCGTCGTGCTCGAAGACAATATCCAATACCCCATGTACGGCGGCGACTATCGCAAACGTTCGCAGTATTCCTCCGACCTGATTCACGAGAAAGCCCTCGAATGGCTCGACAAGCAGGAAGCCGGCAAGCCGTTCCTCGGCATTTTCACCTACACGTTGCCGCATGCCGAGCTCGTACAGCCCGAAGACTCCATATTTTTGGCCTACAAGGGACACTTCTGCCAAGAAAAGACCTTCGGCGGCGACAATGGCTCGCGCTATAATCCCACGAACTTCGCCCACGCCGAGTTTGCGGCCATGATTACGCGCCTCGACGCCCAAGTCGGTCAGATTTTGGACAAACTTAAAGAGAAAGGACTCGACGAAAACACCGTTGTCATCTTCACTTCCGACAACGGTCCGCACGAAGAAGGCGGCGCCGACCCCGACTTTTTCAACCGCGACGGCCTCTTGCAGGGCAAAAAGCGCAGCACCTACGAGGGCGGCATCCGTATTCCGTTCATTGTACGTTGGCCGGGTAAGGTGGAAGCCGGCACTGTGAACGACCATCAGCTGGCTTTCTACGACTTAATGCCCACTTTCTGCGACATCGCCGGCATTGAGAACTATGTGGAACGCTATACGAATCCCGCGCTCGAAAACGACTGGTTTGACGGCATCTCCTTCTATCCCACGCTCACGGGCGAAGGCGAGCAACAGCAGCACGACTTCCTCTATTGGGAATTCCACGAAACGAACATGCTCGGCGTGCGCATGGGCAATTGGAAACTTGTCGTGAAAGCCGGAGCGTGCAAACTCTACGATTTGGCCACCGATATCCACGAAGATAAAGATGTAGCCGCGCAATATCCCGACATCGTGAAACAGATGACCGACATCATTCGCCGCGAACATACCAACAGCAGCCTCTTCGGCGTAACTCTTCCGCAGTAAATTACGCCCCTTTCGGGCGGATAGTCCGCATTGACCCTGACCCCGCGTCCCGTTTGTCCGAACGGCGGCGCGGGGGCTTGCGGACAGCGCAGCCGAACGGTCCGAAAAACATAAAAACCTCACACTTATGACCCGTCAGCAACTCTTCGAGAACATTCGCGCCAAAGGTTCGTTCCTTTGCGTGGGCCTCGACCCCGATTTACGCAAAATCCCGCAGCATTTGCTCGCCGACGAAGACCCCATCTTCGCTTTCAATCGCGCCATTATCGACGCTACGGCCCCCTATGCCGTAGCCTACAAGCCCAATCTCGCTTTCTACGAGTGCTTCGGCCTGAAAGGTTGGGCCGCTTACGAAAAAACGGTCGACTATCTGCGGCGCAATCATCCCGACCAGTTTATCATTGCCGACGCCAAGCGCGGCGACATCGGCAACACCTCGGCCATGTACGCCCGTTCGCTTTTCGAGGGCGCCGGAGCCGACGCCGTGACCGTAGCTCCCTACATGGGCAGTGACAGCGTCGAGCCTTTTCTCGGCTACGAGGGCAAGTGGGTCGTGCTGCTGGCCCTGACGAGCAACAAGGGCTCGCACGATTTCCAGTTGATGCGCGACGCCGAAACGGGCGAGCGTCTTTTCGAGCGCGTCATCCGCGTTTCTTCGACATGGGCCTCGGCCGACCGTATGATGTACGTCGTCGGCGCCACGCAAGGCAGCCTTTTTGCCGACATACGCCGCGTTGCGCCCGACCACTTCCTGCTTGTGCCCGGCGTAGGCGCGCAAGGCGGCAGCCTCGACGAAGTTTGCCGCTACGGGCTCAACGACAACTGCGGCCTGCTCGTCAATTCTTCGCGCGGCATCATCTATGCCTCCTCCGGTGCCGACTTTGCCGCCGCCTCGGCGCGTGCCGCCCGCACGTTGCGCGACGAAATGGCCGCCATACTCTCCGCCCGTGGCCTCTGTTGAGCCGTCGTCCGGCGCTTTCGCTGCAGCGAAAGCGCTTTTTTCTTTTTCCGTCAAATTCTGCACAATGAAACGCACAAGTATCCTTTTTCTGCTGTCCGCTTTCGTCCTCACGCTTTTGGCCGGCGTCCCCGCCGGCTACTACTCCCGCGCTGCCGGGCAGAAAGGCAAGGGGCTCAAAACGGCGCTTTCCTCCATCATCGTCTCCCACACGACGCTTTCCTACAACGCCCTTTGGGATTGTTTCCGCACCACCGACTGCCGGCCCGACGGCAAGGTCTGGGATATGTATTCCGGCACGAGCAATTTCGAATTCGGCACCGATCAGGCCGGCAATTACAGGACCGAGGGCGACGTCTACAACCGCGAGCACTCTTTTCCCAAAAGCTGGTTCGGCGAAGCCTCGCCCATGCAGACCGACCTCATGCACATCGTCCCGACCGATGGCTACGTGAACGGCCGGCGCTCCAACTATCCCTTCGGCGAGACCGCTGGCGAACGCTATCAGAGCGCAGGCGGCTTCAGCAAGCTCGGCACGTCCTCGCTGCCCGGCTATACGGGCATCGTCTTCGAGCCTGCCGACGAGTACAAGGGCGACTTCGCCCGCATCTACTTCTATATGGTCACGTGTTACGAGTCGAGCGTCCCCTCATGGTCCGGCGAAATGCTCGACGGCACGACCTATCCGGCCCTTTCTCCCTGGGCGCTCGAAATGTTGCTGCGCTGGGCGGCCGAAGACCCTGTCAGCGAGAAAGAAATCGCGCGCAACGACGCCGTCTACGCCCTGCAACGCAACCGCAATCCCTATGTCGACTATCCCGGCCTTGAACAATACGTCTGGGGCACGCTGACATCGGCCGTTTTCGACCCCGACAACTACGACCCCGAGGGCAATGGCGGCTCCGGTCCCGACGACGGCGGCGACACGCCCGGCGCTGGCGGCGGCAGCGACCCGACTCCCGAGCAGCCCACGGGCGACGACGTCTGGACGCGCGTCATTTCGCCCGACGATTTGGCCGACGGCGCCTGCTATCTCGTCGTCTGCGAGGACTATGCCACGGCGCTCGGCGCGCAAAACGGCAAAGTGCGCGGCTGCGCCCCCGTCACGATAGTCGACGACGTCATCACGGCCGCGGCCGGCGGCGACGGGCAGCCCACGGCCCTGCGTCTGGGCCGCTCGGGCGGACATTACACGCTCTACGACCCTGCTGCCGAAGGCTATCTGGCGCAGACGGGCGACAAGGTGCTCACCACGCTGGCCGATCCGGCCGACGACCGCACGCACTGGGCCATCAGCGTCAACGCTGCTGTCACCTCCATCTCGTGCGCCCACGCCGGTTACACGGACTACACGATTCAATACAACTCCTCGTCGCCGCGTTTCACCGTCTACAAGTCTTCGCAGCGCCCCGTCACGCTCTATCGTCAGCGGCCCCTGCCCACGGGCCTCGAAGCGCCTGCTGCGCCGCCGAAAGCCGCGCCCGTGGTCTGCGACCTCGCCGGCCGTCCTGTCCGCAAGGCGGCAAAAGGCCTCTACATCGTCGGCGGACGCAAATACATCGTGCGCTGACGCTCTTTTCGCTCGTGCGGCCGGAGATGTAGGCCGCAGGCCGCCGACGAAACCTTGTCCGCCGACGTTTCTCGCAACAGAAACGTCGGCGGACAGCCGTTTCCGGCCGCTTGCGCCGGCACTTGCCGAAGGCCGGAAAGGAGTGGGAAAAACTTAGTCTGAGTAAGTTTGAACTTAGTCTGAGATAGTTCAAACTTACT
>JAFLUW010000085.1 GCA_022508615.1 Prevotellaceae bacterium
CTGATTGCGGAACGGCAACGGGAAAGGTTCCCACGCTTTTCTTATCTTCAACCCCAATTTAGAAACAGCCCCTGCGGGAATCCGGGCGGCGAACAATGAAGCGACAACGAAACATTTATCCGGACTTAGTCCGCGGATCGTTCGCCTTGCGGCCATGTGCGTAACGCTTTTGGCTCGTAGCAAATAACTAAAAGCGTGACCACGATTCCCTGAAAGGAATTTTTATTTGTTTTTCCTAATCCTTAATTAAAAATCAAACCTACTAAACAAAATGGAAAATCGAACTAAACCCGATGACCACCTCGTGTGGGCCATTCTCTGCACCGTATGCTGCTGTTTACCGCTCGGAGTCGCCTCTATCCTGCAATCGACCAAGGTGGATAAGCTCTATCAAGCCGGCGACTACCATGGCGCGCAGGAAGCAGCCGACAAAGCGAAAAAATATGCAGTAATCGGCGCCATTTGCACCGCCGTACTTTGGGCGCTTTACCTGATACTTATCATTGGGCTCGGCGTAGCGGGTTACCTGTTCTGAGAAACTTAAAAAAAATGAGCAGGGCCGACAAAATTGTGCCGTATGCACTCCCGCTTTTGCTGGTGGCGATGTGCTTGTTGTACGCTTTTGTCGACCCTGTTCGTGTTCGTTTCGCACTGCCATGCCCTTGGAAGCTGCTGACCGGCATGTCATGTCCGGCCTGCGGCTTCCAGCGGGCGCTTCATGCTCTGCTCCACGGCCATTTCGCCGAGGCGATAGGTTATAACTACTTTTTCATCTTTTCAATTCCTTATGCCGCGTTGGCTGTCGTAGCCGCTTGGTACAACTTCGGACATGCTTTCGACCGTCTTCGCGCGTTTATTTTTCACCGCCGCACCCTTCATGTCTATATTCTATTGTACTGCGCATGGTGGGTGCTCAGAAATATTTTCGGAATATAGCCTATCTGCGCTCGAACCGCAGGAAAACGCGTCGGCTTTCGCTTTCGGGGCAGAATATCCGGCGGTTTTCGTATCTTTGCGCAGAGATTATGAGCTACGAACAAGAAAAAATCATGCCTTACGGGCAGGGCGAGGCCAAAGGGCGGCAGGTGGAGCGCATGTTCGACGAGATTGCGCCCACTTACGACCTGCTGAACCACCGTCTCTCGTGGGGAATAGACCGCCGTTGGCGCCGGGCGGCCATCGACAGCCTGACGCCCTACGCGCCGCAGCGCATACTCGACGTGGCCACGGGCACGGCCGACTTTGCCCTGCTGGCGGCGCAGCGCTTGCGGCCGCAACGGCTGTTGGGCGTAGACCTTTCGGAAGGTATGCTCGAAGTGGGCCGCCGCAAGGTGGCCGCGGCGGGGCTCGACGGCGTAATCGAACTGCGGCGCGACGACTGTATGCACCTCAACTTGGGCGACGACGAAATGGACGCCGTGACGGTGGCCTACGGCGTGCGCAATTTCGAGGATTTGGAGCGCGGACTTTCGGAAATGCGCCGCGTGCTGCGCCCCGAAGGGCGGTTGGTCGTCATCGAACTCACGCGGCCGCACCGTTTCCCTATGCGTCAGCTCTTTTGGCTCTATGCGCATCTGCTGATGCCGACGATAGGGCGGCTCGTGTCGGGCGACAAGCGCGCCTATGCCTACCTGCCGGCCACGATGGAGGCCTTTCCGCAGGGCGAACGCATGCAGCGGATACTGCAACGCGCGGGCTTTCGCGACGTGCGCTTTCGCCGCTTCACGTTCGGGCTGTCCACGCTCTACACCGCTTGCAAATAAACCCACCGAAGCCGCATGAAAGAACGCTATGGCCTCGTAGGCCACCCCTTGGGCCACTCCTTCTCGCGCCGATACTTCACCGAAAAATTCGCCCGCGAGCATATCGACGCCGAATACCTGAATTTCGACATCGCCGACGCCGCCGAGTTGCGCCGCATCGTGGCCGAAACGCCGGGACTGTGCGGACTGAACGTCACGATTCCGCACAAGCAGGCCGTAATACCCTTGCTCGACGAAATCAGCGACGAAGCGCGCGAAATCGGGGCGGTCAATGTCATCGGCATCACTCCGCACGGCCTGCTGAAAGGCTATAACAGCGACGTGACGGGCTTTCGCGAGAGCCTGCGACCGCTGCTCCGGGAGCATCATCGGCGCGCATTGGTGCTCGGCACGGGCGGAGCGTCGCGCGCCGTGGTCTACGGGCTGCGCCGCGAGGGCATCGAGCCGCGCTATGTGAGCCGCACGCCCGGCGAGGGGCGCATCGCCTACGACGAACTCACGCCCGAAATCATGGAAACCCACACCGTCATCGTGAATTGCACGCCCGTGGGCATGTTTCCGCACACCGACGAAGCGCCGACGCTGCCCTATGCGCTGCTGACGCCCGGACATTTGCTCTACGACTTGGTCTACAACCCCGAAGAGACGCGCTTTCTCGCCCTTGGCCGCGAACACGGCACCGCAACCAAGAACGGGCTCGAAATGCTCCACTTGCAAGCCGAAGCCGGCTGGCGCTGCTGGCACGAGGCGGCAGACTAATCCCGATTTATACCGACCCATTTCTCCCGTGCAGCCTTTTCGCCGCTCGGAAGCCGACGCAAATCCCATGAATCACCTTATCGTTTCCTTTCCGCCGCGTCTTCGGGCGCGCATTGTCCTGCCCGCTTCGAAAAGTCTGAGCAATCGGGCCTTGATGCTGGGGGCTTTGGCCGGCGGAGCCCGCGTGCACAACCTCTCGGACTGCGACGACACGCGCGCCATGAGCCTTGCCATGACGCAACGCCCTGCCCTTTGCGACATCGGCGCGGCGGGGACGGCCATGCGCTTTTCGACGGCCTTCTTCGCCGTGACGCCCGGCCGCCGTCGGCTCACGGGTTCGGCGCGTATGCTGGAAAGGCCCGTCCGGCCGCTGGTCGACGCCCTGCGGCGGCTCGGCGCGGACATCGCTTACGCCGGATGCGAGGGCTTTCCGCCGCTCGACATTTCGGGACGCCGGCTTTCGGGCGGCGAAGTAGAGGTGCCGGCCGACATCTCTTCGCAATACATCTCGGCGCTGCTCATGATTGGCCCGATGTTGGCCCACGGCTTGCGGCTTCGGCTGCGCGGCGAGGTGGCATCGCGGCCCTATATAGAAATGACGCTCGCCTTGATGCAACATTTCGGCGCCGAGACCCGTTGGGAGGACGATGTCATCGTCGTCATGCCGAAGGCCTACGACCCTACGGCCGAATATCGCGTCGAAGCGGATTGGAGCGCGGCGTCGTATTGGTATGAAATCGTGGCGCTCGTGCCCGACGAAGACGCCGAAGTGCTGCTCGAAGGACTGAGCGCCCACAGCCTGCAAGGCGACGCCCGTGTGTGCGAATTTTTCGAAACGCTCGGCGTAGAAACGACCTTCACGCCCGAAGGAGCGCGGCTTCGCAAGCGCCCGACGCAGCACAACGCCCTCCGCACCGACGCCGAGGCTGAAATTTTCGAGGCCGACTTGTCGCAACAGCCCGATTTGGCGCAAACACTCGTGGCCACTTGTGCGGCAATGGGGCGCAACTTCCGCATTTCGGGCCTGCACTCGCTCCGCATCAAGGAAACCGACCGCATAGCGGCCTTGCGCGCCGAACTGGCCAAAACGGGCTGCATCGTTACCGAGCCCGAAGAAGGCACGCTTGCGGGCCACTTCGCCCCGACACAAGCGCTCGTCGCTCCCGAAGCGGGCATAGATACCTACGACGACCACCGAATGGCCATGGCCTTCGCTCCACTGGCGCTGCGCTGCGGCCCGCTGCGCATCAACCGCCCCGAAGTGGTGACCAAGTCGTATCCCGGTTTTTGGAACGACCTCGAAAAACTCGGCGCAAGCCGCTGAAAGGCGTGCCGAGGCCGAAGAAACTCTCCCTTAACCCCTTGTAAAGCCGTGCTTGTCCTGCTCGTTTCGCTGCTTGTCCTCGCCCTCGCGGCCCTTGCGGCCGGTTGGTGGCGCGAAAGGCGCTATCGCCGCCGCGGCGAAGCGCTTCCGCCCGTGCAGAAGGCTCGTCCCGACGGCTGTTGCGGGAAACATGCGGTCTGCGAAAAGGAACTTTTGCTCGAAGCAGCCGCCCGCGAGCCCGAATACTTCGACGACGAGGAACTCGACGCCTATCGCGGCCGCCGCGCCGACGACTATACGGAAACGGAGGCCGAGGAGTTCGCCCGCGTGCTCTATACCATGCCCGAAGGCGAGACGGGGGCTTGGCTGCGTGCGCTCGAATTGCGCGGAATCGCCTTGCCCGAAGCGCTTCGCGACGAAGCGCTGATGCTGGCCGAGGACGAAAAGGGCGGCAAACAATAAAAATCGAAACTTCCCGTTCGTAATATCATAATGAGACGCCGTATATATATAATAATGGGTGCCGTGCTCGGCTTGTTGGCGTGCGTGTCCTGCTCGACGAAGCAGAATACGGCACAATCGCGCCGCTGGCACGCATTCAACGCGCGTTTCAATACGTATTTCAACGGACACGAGGCGTTCAAAGAGGGCGTCAAGGCGCAGGAAGAGGGACATCGCGACGACTACACGGAGTTGCTGCCCGTATTCGTCGTGAGCCGCGAGGCCACGGCCAAGGTCGGGGCGACCAATTTCGACCGTACAATCGAAAAATGCGAGAAAGCCATCTCGCTGCACTCCATCAAGAAGCGCCCGAAACTGTCTGCGGGAAAAACGCGCTCGGCCAAGACGAAAGCCTACCTCAGCCGCAAAGAATTCAATCCCTTTTTGAAGCACGCATGGCTGCTGATGGGACAAGCACAATTCCGTCAGGGAAAATTTTTCGAGGCTGCCTCGACATTTGCCTATATCACCCGTTTCTATGCAGCCGAACCCGAGGTCGCAGCTGAGGCCCGCGCATGGCTGGCCCGCTGCTATGCAGAGGAAAACTGGTTCTACGACGCCGAAGATGCCCTGCGACGGCTCGGCCGCGACAGTATCAGCAGAAGACTGCGACAGCACTGCGACGCAACGCAGGCCGATTTGGCCGTGCGCCGCGGACAGATGGACGAGGCCGTCGTCTACGTGGAGCGAGCGGCGCGCACGACACAAGGAAAAAGCCAGAAAGCGCGACTTTACTACTTATTGGCCCAAATTCAGCTGCGGCGCGGCGAGAATACGTTGGCCGACAAGGCCTTGCGCAAGTGTCTGAAGCAGGCGCCGCCCTACGAACTGGCTTTCAACGCCCGTATTTTGCAAACCGAAGCCCTTGCGGGCAGCCTTTCGCGCAAAAAGATGATAGCCCGCCTGCGTCGCATGGCCCGCAGCACAAACAACAAGGATTATCTCGACCAGATTTACTACGCTATGGGCAACATCTACCTCGAAAGCGGCGACACGGCGCGCGCCATCGGGGCTTACGAGACGGGCCGCGAGAAGTCCGTGCGCAACGGCACGGAGAAAGGCGTACTGCTGCTGCGGCTCGGCAGCTTGTATTTCGAAAAGAGAAAATTCGGCCACGCGCAGCAATGTTACAGCGAAGCCCTCGGCCTCATCGGCAAGGAGCGCGAGGATTATGAAACCGTAAAACTCCGCTCGAAGGTGCTCGACGAACTCGCGCCGCTGACCGAAGAAATCTATTTGCAGGACAGTTTGCAAGTATTGGCCCGTTTGCCCGAAGCAGAGCGCAACGCCGCCATCGACCGTGTGATCGAAGCGCTCCGGAAAAAGGAAGAGGAGGAACGACGTGCGAAAGCCGACTCGGCCGCTGCGGCACGACAAGAAGAAGCCGAAGAAACGGCAGGCAGCAGGCGGCCGGAAGCAGGAACTAACACTGCACAAACGGCTGGACAGCAGGGAGAATGGTATTTCTATAACCCCACGATTGTAGCGCAAGGCAAGACTACATTCCGCCAACAGTGGGGAAAACGTAAAAATGAGGACGACTGGCGGCGGACAAACAAAACGGTTGTCGCCGCTGAAAGCGACGAATACGACTACGAGGCCGAAGACAGCCTCCAAGCCGTTCAGGACAGTATTGAAGCGGCCGACCGCGACAGCGGCAGGACGGAAAACGAAGCAAAGACCGACGAAGCCGCCGATCCGCACAACCGTGCTTATTATTTAGCCCAGATTCCTTTCACCGAAGAACAAAAAGAAGCCAGCGACGCCATCATACAGCAGAGCCTTTACGAAGCCGGACTCATCGAGAAAGACAAACTCGAAGACTTCCCGCTGGCCGCCGAGACGCTCGAACGCATCGTGCGGCAATATGGCGGCTTCGAGCGCATGGACGACGTCTACTACAACCTCTTCCTGCTCTACCGCCGTTGGCCCAAGCCCGCCGAAGCGGAACACTACCGGCGGCTCATGGCCGAACGCTACCCCGATTTGCCCGCCACGCGGCGCATCAACGACCCGGAGTTCGAATACCTGGCCCGCGAAGGGGTGCGTATCGAAGATTCGCTCTACACCGCCACCTACGAAGCCTATCGCCAGCACGACATCGCGACCGTGGCGCGCAACGCGGCGCAGTCGGCAGAAAAATTCGCCGACGGATTGAACCGCCCCAAGTTCATTTTCGTCGACATACTGAGCCGCATCGGCACAACGCCCGCCAAAGAACTTGCCGAAGAGCTGCGCGAACTTGCAAGAACCTGGCCGAAGAGCGATGTGGCCGAATTGGCCGGAATGATTGTGAAAGGCCTCGACGAAGGCCGCACGTTCGGCAGCGGAGGCCTGTCTTTGGGCAGCCTTTGGGAGCGCCGCGCGGCCGCCGACGCGGCCTCGGCCGACAGCACAGCCGCCGGACGGGGATTTTCGGACAGAAGCGACGTTCCTTTCGTCTGTCTTATCGCCTGGCCAACCGACTCGCTCGACGACGATCGCCTGCTCTACGACCTGGCCCACTTCAATTTCACCACATTCATGATGCGCGGCTTCGACATTGCGAAACAACGCGACGCGACGCTCACGCAATTCGTCGTCAGCGGCTTCCACAATTTCGCCGAAGCCCACACTTACGCCCAGCGTCTCTTTGCCGACCGGAAAATAGCCGAGGCATTGCAGCAGACAAGGCTTTTCCTGATTTCTGAAGACAACCTGAAACTCATCGGCACGGCTTTCAGTTTCAACGACTACCAGAACTTCTACGACCACACGTTCGTTCCCATGGACATCAACCCCGAACTGCCGCTCGACTACGAGCCCGAAACGCCCGAAACGCGCTATGAAGACACGGCGCCGCGGCCCGAATTGGGAAAGAAGCCGGAAGAAAAGCCCGCTACGGCCGCGCCCGGCGAAGACAGCGGGAACGACGCTCCCGACGACGAGGAAACCTACGACGAAGACGCCGACGACCTGCCCGCCGATCCCGACGAAGGAGAAGTCTACGAGGACGACAGCGACGAAGACGACGACGGCGAATGGTTTCCCGAATGAAACTTTCCAATTGTGCCGTCCGAAGCGTTGCGGCACGAGGGCAGTGAAAACATTCGTCTCTATTTTCTCTCTTTTTTCAACGAAAAGCGGCGTCAGCAAGACAGTTCAGTCCTGCTGACGCCGCAAAATCAGGAAATAAGCCGGCTTTGTGTGCGCTTATTTCACGTTTATCTTTTTCGACTTTCCTC
>JAFLUW010000086.1 GCA_022508615.1 Prevotellaceae bacterium
GCCGTTTACCGTATCCGCTCTTTCGCTACGGGCGAAGTGTTGGGGAATGGCGACTCCGGCGAGAACAATGCGAAGATTCGCCTCGAAGCGGAAGACGGCAACGACCGCGGACAATACTGGAACATCAAAATGATAGACCTCGACCGCCGCGCCGTCGAGAATGCGTTCTACGGACAAAACTTCGACGACGGCGGCGACAACGCGTCGATCGACTATTTGTTGCAGTGGCCGGCCACGGCCGGCGTGTGGAACAACGCCAAGTTCGTGTTCGAGCCGGTCGACGGCGGAAAGGCCTACCTTATCTGCTCGGCAGGCAAGCCCGGCACGATGTATCTGCCCGAAGGCGGCGAGTTGCGGCTGACGAAGAAAAACGCAGCCGACCGCAACGCTTGGTTCCGCTTCGAAACGACGGAGAAACCGAAAATCAAAAGCCCGTATTGGGAAGACGAAACGATGTTCGGCGAGAACAAAGAGCCGGGTATCGCCACCTATATGCCTTATGGCAGCGAAAGGGAAATGCTTGCCGACGCCGACTACTACGCTACGCCGTGGACGGTGCCCGTCAATGCCCGCTATCTCAGTCTGAACGGCCTCTGGAAGTTCAATTTGGTGAGCGAACCCGCGCTGCGTCCGCTCGATTTCTTTGCCGAAGGCTTCGATGCCTCGCAGTGGGACGAATTGCCCGTACCGTCGAACTGGGAAATGCACGGCTACGACAAGCCTCTCTATTGCAATGTCGAATATCCCCATTCCAATACGCCGCCCTACATCAAAGCGCGCCCCGGATACAACGACGGGGGCAAGAACTACGCCATCAATCCTGTCGGTTCCTATCTTCGCACGTTCGACCTGCCCGCCGACTGGGACGGACGGCGCACTTTCGTGCATTTCGGCGGCATTTACTCGGCCGCATTCGTGTGGATAAACGGACACTATGCGGGCTACACGCAAGGTTCGAACAATGTGTCGGAATTCGACCTCACGAAATATCTGCGTCCGGGCCGCAACACGCTCGCCGTGCAGGTGTTCCGCTGGTCGGACGGCAGCTATCTGGAATGTCAGGACATGTTCCGCATGAGTGGCATTTACCGAGATGTATATCTCTACAACGTACCGAAAATCAGCGTGCGCGACCATGTGCTTACGTCCGAGATGTTCGAAAATTGGCGCAACGCAGTGCTGCGCGTACACCTCGCGCTGGACAATCGCGACGGCCTGTCGGCAGCGAAGCGCTATGCCCTTGTGCTTTACGACCCGTCGGGGCGGCTCGTCGAGGAGAAAGTCGTGAACAAGACCTTTGCAGCCGACGAAAAGACGGCGTCGATAGACACGGAGTTTCGCATCGAGGGCGTTATGCCTTGGTCGGCCGAGACGCCCGACCTCTATACGCTCCGCGTCGTGCAGCGCACGGAGGACGGCGCCGACGAAATGGCTTTCAGCACGAAATACGGTTTCCGCGATGTCCGCATCAGTCGCTCGTTGGTCTATGTAAATGGCCGCCGCGTCTTCTTCAAGGGCGTGAATCGCCACGATTCCGACCCCGAATACGGACGCGCCGTGCCGACGGAGTCGATGTTGGCCGACGTACTCCTGATGAAGCGCAACAATATCAACACCATTCGCACGTCGCACTATCCCAATGCCGCGCGAATGTACGCCATGTTCGACTACTACGGCCTTTATTGCATGGATGAGGCCGATCTCGAAGACCATGCCAACCAGAGCATCTCCGACCGCGCGTCGTGGATTCCCGCCTTCGAAGACCGCATCGAGCGACTCGTCACGCGCGACCGCAATCACCCGAGCGTCATCTTCTGGAGCCTCGGAAATGAGGCCGGTGCCGGCGCCAATTTCAAAAACTGTTACGACACGGCGCGCCGGCTCGATCCTTCGCGGCCGATACACTACGAAGGCACGCGCGTAGGCGGCCCCTTCGGCGGCGGACGCTACTCCGACCTCTATTCGAAAATGTATCCCGGCATGCGATGGATGCACGAAAACACCAGCGGTATGGACAAACCGCTCTTTATCTGCGAATACGCCCACGCCATGGGCAATGCCGTAGGCAATTTCCGCGAATACTGGGACATCATCGAGGCTTCGAACGCCACGATAGGCGGTGCCGTGTGGGACTGGGTGGACCAGTCCATCTACGATCCCGTTCTGCTTCGCCAGGGCGTGCGACGGATGACGACGGGCTACGACTATCCCGGCCCGCATCAGGGTAACTTTTGCAGCAACGGCATTCTGCTGGCTACGCGCGAGCCTTCGCCCAAACTGGCCGAGGTCAAGGCCGTGCACCAGTGGGTGAAGTTCGGCACGACGCGTGTCGACCGCAAAGCCCGTACCGTAGCCGTCTGCTTGAAAAACGCTTACGATTTCCTTTCGCTCGATGCCTTCCGGCTGCGCTATGAAGTGCTGTCCGACGGCCACGTCAAAATGTCGAAAACGCTGAAACTCGACAAAGTCATGCCCGGTGACAGCCTGATTGTCGTGCTCAAAGCGGGTAAGACGATGGACAAGCCGGAAGAAGCCCTGCTCAATATATATATAGAGCAGGCTGCCGACAGCCGTTTCGCCTCTGCCGGCCACATCGTAGCCCAGACGCAGGTGGCGCTGAACGAAAAGCCTGCGCTTGCCGCCCCGTCGGCTGCGCCGCGCCGCGCTTCGGAACCCCGTCTGACCACCGGGGCCGACGCCGTGTGCGTGGAAGCCGGCGGCACAGCGGCCGTGTTCGACCGCACGACGGCCCGCCTGCTCTCTCTCCGCATGGACGGCCGCGAGCTGCTCGCCGAGGGCGGAGGCTTCCTCTACGACAACCACCGGTGGATTGAAAACGACCGTTTCGGCGACACTTCCAACGGACTTTCGCCCACGGGCGCGCTCGCGGCGACGCAAGCCGACGGCGCTGTGCGCGTGGAGACTTCGCGCGAAGGCTCGCTCTGCTCCACACGTCTGGTCTATACGTTCCATCCTTCGGGCGAAGTCGACCTCGACGCCGAGTTCACGCCCCACAAGGCCGACCTGCGCCGCGCCGGCCTCGTCTGTCTGCTCGATTCCTCCCTGTCACGCCTGGACTACTACGCCTACGGCCCGTGGGAAAACATCGACGACCGCCGCGACGGCTGCCTGCTGGGACGCTATCAGAGCGATGTCGACCGCGAACGCTGGCCTTACGTCAAGCCCCAGCAGACCGGCTGCCACGAAGGTCTGAGAGAACTCCGGCTGAGCAGCGCCGACGGCTTCGGGCTGGCCATACGGGCCGAGGGCGACGTGGCTTTCTCGGCCCTGCGCCACACGGACGCCGACCTGATGCGCGCCAACCACACGTGGGAACTCGAAGCACGGCCCTACATCGTGCTCCATCTCGACGCGGCCACGCGCGGCGTGGGCAACGCCTCCTGCGGAGCCGACGTCGACACGCTGCCCGAATATCGCGTGCCGCAACATCCGCTGGCCTACAAGCTGCGGCTCAGCCCGCTCCCGGCACACTGACCTGCTTCCGGCCCATGCCGCAGCCCTCTCCGCCCGCTGCCGGCCTGTCTGCAAAAGACAGGCCGGCAGCGGGCTTTCTCATTCGCCCTTTCCGGCGCGAACGCAGCCGTCGGCTGCGCCGGACGTTGTCAAAAATTTTTACAAAAAACGACATCATGGTTGGCGCAGCGCCGGTCGGCCGAAAGTCGGCCTGCAAATACGCGATTCCAGACGATTTAGGCAGAAGATGTTGCAAACAGCTGAGAAACAAGGTTGTGGAGAAGAGAGCGGCGCGCCGTTTCCTCCCGCAGCCGGCAAAAAAAGGTGAGAAGAAGGCCGAAAATGTCAGCCGAAAGTCGCTCCCGACGCCCCGAAACGACAAAAAGAGGCCGGCGCAAATGAAAAATTGCAGGGCGTAAGTTGAAACTAACGTTGTGTTAGTTCAGACAAACTCCCCGAAAACAGCCTTTTCGCCTTCCTGACGGAAGGCCCGGCCGCCCTTTCCGGCCCTCAGCCGCACAGAAAGCGCGCCGCGTTTGTCAAAATATTTTACAATTTCCCGCCACGTCCGAACAGCTGCCGCATCGGCAGGCTGCAACCGCCCCTCGGAACCCCCGAAAACGGAGCAGACAAAAAATAAAGAGGCAAAAATTCGCCGTTTCCAAAGAAAAGATTAACTTTGCCCCTGCATACGTCGAAAAAACATTTGCGAACGCTGAAAAAACACATTCACCAAATCTTTTAATAACTAACAAACATCTTTATGGCAACTACAACTGCTACCGCTCCCAAGAAGAGCGCGCCCAAGGCTCAGGCTCAGGGCTTCACGGGCATCAAGTCCGGTCTTTCTGTCATCATCTGCTGCGCAGTAGTGGCAGTACTCATCTTTCTGTTCGTGTTCGGACACGCTTCGAACTTCAAAGGCGGCGCGGAAGCCCTCGGCGCATCGTTCTCCGTGTTCTCCGACGTCGAAAGCATCGAGCCCGACGGCATCATAGGTACGGTCTACAAGGGCGGCTTCGTGGTGCCCATCATCTGGACGCTGTGCTTCTCCGTAATAGCATTCGGTATCGAGCGTTTCTTCGCCATCCGCAACGCCTACGGCCGCACCAGCCTGGCCAAATTCGTGGCCGACATCAAGGCAGCCCTCAAAGAAGGCAACCTCGACAAGGCACAGAAAATCTGCGACGCACAGCGCGGTTCCGTAGCCAACGTAGTCGGCGCTACGCTCAAGAAGTATCGCGAAGTGGAAAGCAACACCGAACTCAACAAAGACCAGAAAATCATCGCCATCCAGAAAGAGCTCGAAGAAGCTACGGCTCTCGAAATGCCGATGTTGCAAGAAAATCTGCCCATCATCGGTACGATTACCTCTCTGGGTACGCTGGCCGGTCTTTTCGGTACGGTGCTCGGTATGATCAAGTCCTTCGCCGCCATGTCGGCAGGCGACGGCGGCGCAGACTCGTCGGCACTCGCCACAGGTATCGCCGAGGCCCTCGTGAACACCGCCTCCGGTATCGCAACGGGTGCACTCGCCGTAATTTTCTACAACTACTACACCAACAAGATTGACCGCCTCACCTTCTGTCTCGACGAAGTAGGCTTCTCCATCGTACAGACTTTCTCCGCCACGCACTAATCATAAAGAGGTAACTTTAACAAGACAATGGGACGTTTTAAAGTAACAAAACAAGACACGTTCATCGACATGACGCCGATGAGCGACGTCATGGTCCTGCTGCTTACCTTCTTTATGCTTACGGCGACATTCGTCAAAGACGAGCCCGTCAAGGTGAATACCCCGGGTTCCGTGTCCGAAATCAAAATTCCGGCCAGCAACCTCCTGACCATCTTCGTCAGCCCCAAAGGAAAAGTCTATCTCTCGATGGACTCCCCCCAGGGAATGCGGAACCTTGCCGAGCAAGTGAACACCGATCAGGAAGCAACGGTCATCTCGGACATTGAAACATTTTCCAAGCTGCCGATGTTCGGCACGCCGATGAATGTAATCAACGCCTGGATGAAAGCCGAGAACAAGAACGATCTGCTTAATTCCAACAGCCCCGAAGCAGGCATCCCCTGCGGAAGCGGCGAGGAAGGATCGCTCGAAAAAGACGAACTGAAAGTCTGGGTAACTGCAGCCCGTGAGGCTTGTGGGGAAAACATGCGCATCGCCATCAAGGCCGACCACCGCACGCCCTACAAGACAATCAAGAATGTAATGAACTCCCTCCGTTCCATCCACGAGAACCGTTATAATCTCATAACGTCTCTCAAAGGTGCGGACGACTAAATCAGGAATGTTATGACAAAGACAGGTGCTTCCAAACAAAAGAAGATGAACGCCCGCGTGGATTTCACGCCGATGGTCGACATGATCATGCTGCTCGTAACGTTCTTCATGCTTTGTACAACCCTACTCAAACCCCAGACGATGGAAATCGCCATGCCCTCCGACAAAGAAGACCTCAAGGACGAGGAGCGCAATCAGGCCAAGGCCTCCGAGGCGATGACAATCCTGCTGACAGGCGGAGACCGTCTTTTCTATTTCGAAGGAAAGACCGAAAACGCCCGGGAAAATCTCAAGGAAACACAATATGGCAAAGGCGGAAACGGCGATGGTATTCGCAATGTTCTCCGTGCCAAGAACCATGTGGCCTACAAAAAGATTCTCGATCTCAAAAAAGAGTTTGAAACCCGAGACATCAACGAGAATTCCAAAAAAGAGTACAAAGAAAGACTCGACGAAATCAAGAGCGAGAAAGGCACGCCGACCGTCATTATCAAGGCAGCCGACGAAGCTACTTATAGGAACTTGATTGATATTCTGGACGAGATGTCGCTCTGCGGCGTCGGTAAATATGTGATCGACAAATTCTCTGAATCTGACAAAGAACTCCTCAAGGAGAAAGGTGTCAAGTTCGAGCAGTAACGGATAAGCAAAGTATAAGAATATGTCAAAAGTCGATTTAGTATCACGCTCTTGGTGTGAACTCGTTTTCGAAGGACGCAACAAAGAATACGGCGCTTATCGTCTGCGTGCCCGCACCGGTGCCCGCAACCGTTATGCCATACTTTGCCTCATAAGCGGAATTGTTGCGATTATGGCCATTGTTTTGGTCAAGAGCGGCATTGATGCCTATCGCAAAAGTCATGGCGTCGTCGAAGAACAAGTGACAGAGTTTGCCCAGCTCAAGAAAGAGGAGCCGAAGAAAGAGGAGAAGAAAGTCGAAGTGCAACAGGAGAAACCGCAGGAGATACAACAAGTAAAAGTTGCTGCCTCCATTCAGTTCACGGTTCCCAAAATCGAGGACGACGCACTTGTGGACGATTCTAAAGTCATCGACCAGAAGAAAGCATTCGACGCCAAGGCAGCAATTGCCTCCCTCAACTATGAAGGAGACGGCGAAGGCGGTATCAATATCGATGAGTTGAAAGATGGTCAGCAAGCCGGCGGTACAACAGTTCCTCCCAAAGAGGAAGAAGTGGCCGATAACGCCCTCGTTGAGCAGCCTGCCGAATATCCCGGCGGCGAAAGCGCACTCATTGCCTTCCTGCAAGCCAATACGAAATATCCCGCTATTGCGCAGGAACAGGAATTGCAGGGTGTCGTTCATCTTCGTTTCCAGGTGAAGAAGGACGGAACGATTGGCGAGGTGAGAGTCGTGCGCGGTCTCTCTGCTGAATGCGACGCTGAAGCCATCAAAGCGGTTAAGAAACTTAAACGTTTCATTCCCGCCCGCTCGAACAGCAAACCTGTTCCTGTGTGGTTCAACGCTCCCATTCGTTTCCAGATTCAGTAATCCCTCAGACTCTTTTCGGGTCTGATATAAATCCTCGCGAAGCGCGTCTGTGCCGGATTTCGGTGAGACGCGCTTTGCTTTTCTTATGAGCTTTGAAAAAGAAATAAGGCTGCGGCCGTCCGAAAATGCTTTTTGGAAGATTTATTTCAACTTTTAACATTTTGGCCTAATATGCAAAAAGTAGGCTGGAAGGTGTGTCAATGTTGTCTAATAT
>JAFLUW010000087.1 GCA_022508615.1 Prevotellaceae bacterium
GCTCCGCCGCCCGCCGCCGGCACGAAAGACAATAAACAAAGTTCGATATTCTATGACAAAAGGTGTAATCCTCACGGCTTTCGCCCTCGCGCTGGCCACGAATCTTCCGGCGCAGACCGAACGTCCGGACAGCATCGCTCAGCAAGACGACGCCGACTTCACGTTCACGGAAGCCCAGCTCGACGATGACAACGACGCATTGCAGACCGTTTCCGTCATGTCGAGCAAGAGCAACCCCTATCTCTCGAACGTGGGCTATCTCTGGTCACCCATGCGCTTCAGGCTGAGGGGCTACGACAACCAGTACAACCAGGTCTATATGAACGGCCTGCTTTTCAACGACGCAGAGTCGGGACGCTTCAACTTCTCCAGCGTGGGCGGCCTGAACGACGCCACGCGCAGCAAGGAAAGCGTAGGCGCGTTCGAATACAACAACTTCGGCCTCGCCGGCGTGGGTGGCGCGCAAAACACGAACCTGCGCGCCAGCGCTTTCGGCGCCGGACACAAGCTCACCCTCTCGGCCTGCAACCGCAACTACGTGGGCCGCTTCATGTACACGGCCGCCACGGGCCTGACCGACAAGGGATGGGCGCTGGCCGCCAGCGTAGGCTACCGCGGAGCCACGCGCGGCGTCATCGAAGGCACGTTCTACAACTCCGGCTCCTACTTCCTCTCGGCCGAAAAGCGCTTCGCCGACCGCCACGCCCTGACAATAGCCACATGGGGCACGCCCACCGAGCGCGGACAGCAGACGGCCGCCACCGAAGAAGCCTACTGGCTGGCCAACTCGCACTACTACAACCCCAACTGGGGCTATCAGAACGGCAAACGCCGCAACTCGCGCACCGTGAAGAGCTTCGAACCCACGGCCATGGCCACGTGGGATTTCAATATCTCCGAGAAAATGAAACTGACCACGAGTGGCGCTTTCCGCTACTCGATGTACAGTTCCACGGCACTCGGGTGGAACGGCAATGCAGCCGACCCCCGGCCCGACTACTACAAGAATCTGCCCTCGTCCATCTTCAACGTCTACGACGAACTCAACTATAACAACCCCGACTACCTCTCCACCGACATGGGCATCGCCTATCTCGGACAGTACAACGACCTCGTGGAATTCTGGACCTCGTCGAAAGCCAACCGGCAGGTGAACTGGGACCGCATGTACTACGTAAACCGTGAGAACGAAGCCGCCGGCGGCGACGCGCTCTACTATCTGGAACGCCGTCACAACGATCAGCGCGTCTTCGCCCTCAGCTCCACGCTGTCGCACAACTTCAACGCTTTCAACAAATATGCCGCCGGCCTCCAGCTCAGCACGACCAAAGGCATGCACTACAAGACGATGGACGACCTGCTGGGCGGCACGCGCTATGTCGACGTCGACAAGTTCGCCGCCAAGGACTACGGCCCCTATTCGCCCGAAGCGCAGAACGATCTCGACAATCCCAACCGCTCCATCAGCGAAGGCGACAAATTCGGCTACGACTACAACATCTTTGTCAACCAAGCTAAACTCTGGACGGCCTATCAGTATGCGGGCAACATGTTCAGCATAGCCGTGGGCGGCCATCTCGACGCCACGACCATGGAGCGCGAAGGTTTGATGCGCAACGGCCGCGCCGCCGAAAACTCGCTCGGCAAAAGCGGTCGCGCCGACTTCTTCGGCGGCGGCGCGAAAGCCATTTGGAGCATACGTCCGGCCGCAAACCACCGCATCCAACTCAGCGGATCGGCCGAAATGACGCCGCCGCAGGCCCGCAACGCTTTCGTAGCGCCCCGCATTCAGAACAACTTTGTGGACAACCTCAAAGTCGAAAAGATACTCGGCGCCGAGCTCACCTACAACTTCCGCGCCGGCAACCTCACGGGCTACCTTGCAGGCTACTACACCCACTTTGCCAACCAAGTGGAGCAAACAGCCTTCTATAACGACTCCGAAAACCGCTTCACCTACCTCACGATGTCCGGCATTCGCAAAGTGCACTACGGACTCGAAGCCGCTTTCAACTATCAGATTACCTCGAATTTCAGCGTCAACCTGACCGGAACGCTCAGCGAGGCCAAATACATCAACAATCCCTACGCCCAGCTGGCCTACGAGGGCACGCTCGCCTCGATGCTCGAACAGCTCAACACGTGGCAGACGCCTCTGGGCAACGCTCCGCTGCGCGTCATGGCCGACGGCATGCGCGTAAACGGCACGCCGCTCACGGCCGTCAGCCTCGGGCTTAACTACAACGTAAATTCCTGGTTCTTCTCGGCCAACCTCAACTACTACGACCGCGTATACGTCGGTTTCTCGCAGTATCGCCGCCTGAGCAACCTCAACAACTACACCTATACCGACACCCCCGAAGTCGGCGCCGACGGACAAATCCGCTACAACCGCGAGTATATCCCCTACAACTCCAAGGCCGTGAACGACAAGAACCGCACGGGTGCCTATTTGGCCGAAAACGGCGGCATTGTCTACGGCGAAGACGGAAAAATCGCAGAAGTATATCAGCCCAAACAAGAAAAATTCGACGGCGGCTTTATGCTCGACGCCTCTATCGGCCGTTACATCCGCTTCCGTAACGGACAATCGCTCTCCGTCAACCTCCAGTTGCAGAATCTCACGAACAACACCAATATGCGCACCGGAGGCTACGAGCAAAATCGCGATGACAGCTACACCAGCGGCGAGGAACGCATGTACAAATTCTCGAAAAACGCCAAGTACTACTACGCCAACGCCTTCAACTTCTTCCTCAACCTCGGATACCGTTTCTAAATCTTCAACAGACAAAACATGAAGACCCTCCATTATATATATAGCGCATTTCTGGCGCTTGCCGGCTTCACGCTCGCCTCGTGTCAGAATTTCGACGAGCCCGACACGTCGGACTATTTAGTGACGGCCACCAGCATGGCCGAGCCCAACAGCACGATTGCCCAGGTCAAGGAACGCTTCAAGGCGCAGATGACCACGAATAACACCTATACGCTTGTCACCGAAGACATCATCTTCGAAGGTGTCGTCGTCATCAACGACGGCATGAGCGGCAACCTCTACCAGACGCTTGTCGTGCGCGACATCAACGCCGAAGAAGGTACCGACCAGTGCATTCAGATAGGCGTTCGCTACACGTGTCTCTATCCTTTCTTCAAGCTCGGTCAGCGCATTCGTGTCAATCTCAACGGCTTGCACATAGGAAATTACAGCAAAGTGCCCAAAATCGGCACCCCCTACCGCACAAGTCTCGGCAATGACCGCCTCGGCCCGATGGTGTTCGAGCGTGTGGCCAAAAACATCATGCTCATCGGCGAGCCCGACCCTTCTGCTCCCGAATTGGTCCCCGTCGTTCCCGACGAAGCCTTCCTCGGCCGCTCGGTAGCCGCCGGCGACATCTACAAATACTCGCCCATGCTCGCCACCGTCAGTGGAACCATCCGCCAGGCCTCGGCTGCCCAGCGCGACGTAGCTGAAGTCGGCAGCGAAGACAACGTTCCCGAATTCAAAGGCGTAGCCGAAAGTCTGCCCAAAACGTTCGCTCCCGAATGTCTGCGCGATGCAGGCATGGGTGTCGACCGCGACATTGTGCTTACCACGGGTAAGACCGTCGCTCTGCGCACTTCCACCGGGAACGACATCTCCTATCTCTATCTTCCCACGGACATCCGCTCCTACACCGGCATGTTGACCTATTACAGCAGCTGGCAGTTGCAAATTCGCGAGAAGAACGACATCGTTCCCGCCATCGACGAGACCACATGGGCCGGCACGACGGCCGATCCCGCGCTCCGTCCCGCCGAATGACCCTGCCGTTTTTCCGGCAAAGGCCGGATGAACCGGCTGCCTCACCAGAAAACAAATAAAAAACAATACAACCACCATGAAGAAAGTCCTTTCCTTCCTCTCCGCCCTCGTGCTGGCGCTGGCCTTCACGGCTTGTGAAGACGTGCCTGCGCCCTATTCGGTCAATGACAATCCCGGCGGCGGAAATCCCTCGCAAGGCGTCGAACCCGCCGGCGACGGTACGCTCGACAACCCCTACAATGTAGCCGCAGCCAACCAATATATACGCCAAGGCGGCGACGAAACCGCCACAGTTTACGTGCGCGGCACGATTTGCTCCATCGACGAAATCGATACCGGCTCTTACGGCAACGCCATCTATTCCATTTCCGACACCGGCACCGCTCTCAACGCTTTGAAAGTCTATCGCGGCTACTCGTTGGGCGGCAAGAAATTTACTTCCGACACAGAAATCAAGGTGGGCGACGTCGTTGTTGTCAGCGGCAAACTTGTTAACTACAGCGGCACCTATGAGTTTACTTCGGGCAGTTCTATTGTCTCGATTAACGACGAAAGTGGCAGCGTAGAGAGCCCCATTGAAGGCAAAAATCTCTTGGATAATGGCGATTTCGAGGGCGAGTGGAGCGGCAACAAGCCTGATGGCTGGAACGGCGTGACCGGAAATGCCGCGCTTTCGCAGAGCAACGATGCCCACACGGGCGCCGCGGCTGTTATCGTGGCCGGATCCTCGTCTTCGAACCTGCGTCTCGCCTCGAAAAGTTATACGTTGAAGCCCGGCACCTACACCTATTCGGCCTATGTCAAGCAGACGGGTGCGACAGCCGGCCAGTATCGCTTGGGTTATGCCAAACTGACGAACGGCGTGGTGGCCGATACGCAAAACGACTACATCTATCTTACCTCGGCCGCCTCGGTTAGTTCCGCTTGGCAGCAGGCATGGGTCAATTTCACGCTCGAAGTGACGACCGAAGTCAATTTTATCGTGATGAACAGCAAGAACGGCGGCGGTGCCGACATACTTGTCGACGACATTGCGCTGACCACTGCCGACGGCGGCATCGTCGAGGGCGGCGACGAGCCCGCTCCCGACCCCGGAACGGCCGCACCCAAAGGCGCCGGCACGCTGGCTTCGCCCTTCAACCCCGCTGCGGCTCACGAATACATAGCCAAGGGCGGCGATGAGTCGGCTCCCGTGTATGTAGAGGGCGTGATTTCCTACATTCAGGAAGTCAGCACCTCCTATGGCAACGCCACTTACTACATCTCCGAAGACGGTCGGCGCACTTCCGACGAATTGGAAGTCTTCCGCGGCTATGCGCTCGGCAATCAGAAGTTTACTTCTGAAAGCCAGATTAAAGTGGGCGACAAAGTCGTAGTTTGCGGTAAATTGGTCAACTACAACGGCACCACCCACGAGTTCACTACGGGCAATTACATTGTTTCCCTCAACGGACAGAGCGGCGAACAAGGCGGTGAAGGCGGTTCTTCCGACCCGACGCCCTCCGAGGGCATCGGTACGGTTTCGGGCAACACCATCTCGTTCAAAGCCACCGACCTCGGCCTCGAAAATGCAGCCGATGTCGCCAACGTCACGCTTACCGACGGCACGGTCGTAACTTTTGCACAAGGTGACGGCAACAACGCTCCCAAATACTACACCTCCGGTTCGGCTATCCGCATGTATGCCCTCAACACGCTGACCGTAAAGGCCAACAAGGCGATTGCTTCCGTCAAAATAAATCACGTGTCCACTTATGGCGGCAACGAAACGCTGACCGCCTCGAAAGGAACGCTCACGCGCGACGCCGAAGCCAACACACTTACCGTCAGTGGTGTGAACGCTAACGAAGTACAGTTGTTCAACGACCACACAGGCAACTCCGGCGGCACGCAACTTCGCGTGGTCAGCATCGAAATCACGTATGCCGGAAGTGCAGCCGCCGCCCGCAAGCACGTTGTGCGCCGTTAAGACTGCTTTCCTGTTTTTGTGAAAATCGCAGACGCGACATACCCGGTTCGAACGAGCCGTACGGGTATGCCGCGTCTGCATTGTTCTGTCGCGCCGGCCGTTTGGTGCCGTCCGCTTCTCGTTTGGCGCCGCCGAACCTTCGCTCGGTCGAAAGTCTCGCCCGATTCGGTCGTCCCGTCCGCCGGTTTGGGCGCACAGCGCAGCCTTTCGGTCGATTTTTCAGCGCGTCCGGCAGCGCCGGGCGGCGCCAAGCGGCATAAATGCTTACCTTTGCAAGCAAAATCTCTACGAATCATGCAAAATACGCTTTTCTCCCCGCTTCTTTCCCTCCTCCGTTGCAGCCTGCGGCTCGCCGCGCTGCTCCTTGTGCTCGCTTTGCCGACAGCCTGCGGCGATGACGATGACGAAGGCCCGGACAAAGATTCGACCGCGGGCGGTGTCGCGAGCGAAGTGGCCCGCCGCATCGAAGTCCCGGCCCTGCTGCCGGGCAATACGCTCGTGGCGCACTGGACTATCGAGGGCGGAAAGGCCGTGATGACCTATTGCCTCGAATACGACGCCTCGGCTAGCCACTCTCGCTGGGTGGCCTTCCGTTTCGACGCCACCACGCGCCGCACGGCTACCAGCCGCTGGTATGGCGACCCGCAATATCCGCGCGACCCGCAGCTTCCGGCCGCCGCAGCGCTGCCCGACTGCGCCCTTTACGGCTCGGGCTACAACCACGGCCACCTTTGCGCCTCGGCCGACCGCCTCTATTCGCTCGATGCCAACAAGAACACGTTCTACATGACCAACATGTCGCCCCAGCGCGGCAATTTCAATCAGTATTACTGGGTGACGCTCGAAGGTCGCGTGCAGAAACTCGGCCGCGACGCCTCGTTCGCCGACACGCTCTACGTCGTCAAGGGCGGCACCATAGCCGACGGCCAGACGTTGGGCCGCGTGGCCGGCGCGCGTATGGTCGTGCCGCGCTACTACTACATGGCCCTGCTGCGCGTGCGCGATGGCAAATACTCCTCCATCGGCTTCCTCATGGAGCACAAGGAGTATACCGACGACAACGGCCGCGCCATTGCCGGCGGCAACTATGCTCCGCTCCGCCAGATGCGCCGCCACGCCGTCTCCATCGACTCGTTGGAGCGCTTCACGGGCATCGACTTTTTCCACAACCTGCCTTCCGGAGTCGAAAAGAGCGTACAGACGCTCTGCGACACGACACTCTGGGTCGGCGAGTAGCTCTTTTCGCCGCCGGCGGGCCGTTGCCCGCGGCCGCGCGCGGCCTGCTCCCGTCTGCAAGCGGCGCCGCGCCTGCCGTCCGCCCGTCTGTGCCGCCGTGCGGCGGAACGCCGCACGGAAAAGCCTTTTCAGCCCGCGAAAATCGCGGGCTTTTCGTTTGCATCCGCCCGCTTTTCGCTCGCGCCGGCCGGTTTCCGCCCGGCTGCTCCCGCGGGCGTGGCGTTGCTGCACAGCCGTTCCGGCCGGCAGGGGAGAGGGGAGAAACTTAGTCTGAGTAAGTTCGAACTATCTCAGACTAAGTTTCAACTTA
>JAFLUW010000088.1:0-5433 GCA_022508615.1 Prevotellaceae bacterium
GGTCTGCGGGCCGAAGCGTATTTCTTTGACTTCTATCTTCACCTGCTTGGCGCGGATTTCTTTCTGGCGTTTTTTCTGCTGATAGATGAACCGCGAGTAGTCTATGAGCCGGCATACGGGCGGCTGGGCGCTGGGCGAAATCTCCACGAGGTCGAGACCTTTCTGCTGCGCCAGCTGAAGCGCCTTGCGCGTATCCATTACGACGGATTCGATGTCGTCGCCGACGATGCGCACTTCGCGGACACGTATTTGTTCGTTGATACGGTACTGGCTTTTAAGCTGGTTCCTGATTTTGTCGTTCTTCATTCAGCAGTTTTCGTTGTTTCGCCTATCGGATTTTTCGATTTTTCGGCTGCAAAGGTAGCACTTTTTCGTCACGCTGCAAACACTGGCCCGCTTTTTTATTTCCGTCCGCGCGTCCGGACATACGCGGGGAGCTTTTCCGGACCACTTTCGCGCAGGGTGTCCTCCGGCGCAGAAACAGGGCGAAACTTGCAGGGCGTAAATTGCAACTTACGCGGCGTTAGTTTCGACTTACACAACGTTAGCCGCCGGCGCCGCAGACAGGGCGGAAAAAGGCGGCAGACCGCTGCGCCCGGACCGCACCTTGCGAAGGCTTCGGACCGGCTTGCCCGGCAGGGGCTTGCAGGTTTTGCGAGAATCTGCTAAATTTGCAGGCAAAACGCTTTTTTCTCCGAACATGAACACCACAGAAGAGTTTGCAGCCGCCGTGGCCATGTGCCGCGGGCTGTTCGAGAAAAAACTCCACGACTACGGCACGGCCTGGCGGCTGATGCGGCTGCCGTCGCTCACCGACCAGATTCTCATCAAGGCCAACCGCATACGCACGCTCGAGACGACGGGCGTGGCCATGGTGGACGAGGGCATCGTGCCCGAGTTCATCGGCATCGTAAACTATTGCCTCATCGCCCTTATCCAGCAGGAGCTTCCGGCCACGGCCACGGCCGACCTCACGGCCGCCGAAGCGCTCGAACGATACGACCGTCACGCCGCGGCGTCGCTCGAACTCATGTGCCGGAAGAACCACGACTACGGCGAAGTGTGGCGGCTGATGCGCGTATCGTCGTACACCGACCTGATTTTGATGAAAATCTTCCGCACGAAGCAAATCGAGGAGCTCGGCGGCGAGACGCTCGTCAGCGAAGATGCGGCCGCGAACTACCGCGACATGATGAATTACGCCGTCTTCGCGCTTATCAAGCTTGTCATCGAAAAAGAGGGTGAGCCGGAAAGCCGTTAGACGCCTGACCTATGTGTTGAACGCCGCCTGCCGCCTGCTGGCCGGCAGCGTGTTCGCAGCATCGGGCCTCGTCAAAGCCGTCGACCCGACGGGCATGGGCATAAAAATCAATGCCTACCTCGCTGCATGGGGCCATCCGCTGCCGTCGGGCTCGCTGCTGCTCGACGCGGGCGCCACGGTGCTGGCCGTGACGGAATTCACGCTCGGCGTCCACCTGTTGCTGGGCATGCGGCGACGCCTGACGCGCGCCGGCCTGCTGGCATTCATGATTCCGGCCACGCTGCTGAGCGTCTATCTCGCAGCGACGGATGCTGTGGCTGACTGCGGCTGTTTCGGCGAAGCCTGGCCGCTGACGCCCCGGGAAACGCTGGCCAAAAACGTCGTTCTACTAGCCTGCGCCGTGCTGCTGGCGTGGCGACCGAAGCGACCGAAACGCATCATCAGCGAGCGCAACCAGTGGTGTACGTCGATATTCTCGCTTTGCTACATCACGGGGCTGAGCCTCTACTCGTTGCACCATCTGCCCGTAATCGATTTCACGGACTACCGTGTCGGAACCGACCTGCGCGCCGCAACAAAAGGGGATGAAGGAGCCACTCCCCTCGCCTTCTGGCTCTCGGACGCCGAGACGGGCGAAGACTGCACGGACAGCCTGCTCCACGCAAAGGGGCAGACGATGCTGCTCACGCTGCCCGACATAGCCGAAGCCGACGACGGCTGCGCCGACCGCATCAACGACTTGCGCGACTACTGCGCCGACAAGGACATCGGCTTCTATGCCGTGACTTGCGAAGGGGAAGCGCTCCGCGAACAGTGGACCGACCGCACGGGCACCGCCTGCCGCTATCTGCTGACCGACTGCGAAACGCTCGAAGCCATGGTGCGCTCGAATCCCGGACTCGTACTCGTCGAAGACGGAGTCATCACCGGGAAATGGAGCAACAACGACCTGACCGAAACGCCGCTGAGCCTGCCGGAACAGCCTGCCGGCGGATGGCTTTTCCTGCTGCTGTGGTACATACTCCCGCTCAGCGCTTTCATCATGGTTGACAGCCTGTGGATAGGCAGCCTTTACCACCGCCGGCGCAAACTGCGAAAACATTATACAAACCCCAATAAAAACTATAAGACAATGAGAAAGAAAATCGTTGCAGGAAACTGGAAAATGAACAAGAACCTGCAAGAAGGAATCGCCCTGGCTGAAGAACTCGTCGAGGCGCTCAAAGACGAAAAGCCCAATTGCGACGTGGTCATCTGCACGCCGTTCATCCATCTGGCCAGCGTGGCCAAAACCATAGAGGGCAGCGCAATCGGACTCGGTGCCGAGAACTGCGCCGACAAGGCCAGTGGCGCCTACACCGGCGAAGTGAGCGCCGAAATGGTGAAATCGACCGGCGCGAACTACGTCATCCTCGGCCACAGCGAGCGCCGCGAATACTATCACGAGACGCCCGAAATACTTCGCGAAAAGGTGCAGCTGGCACAAGCCAACGGACTGACCGTCATCTTCTGCATCGGCGAAAGTCTGGCCGAACGCGAAGCCGGCAAGCAGAACGAAGTGGTCAAAACGCAACTCGAAGGCAGCGTGTTCAACCTTAGCGCCGAAGATTTCGGCAAACTCATCATTGCCTACGAGCCCATCTGGGCTATCGGTACGGGAAAAACGGCCACGAGCGAACAGGCAGAAGAAATCCACGCCTACATCCGCTCGGTCATCGCTGAAAAATACGGAAAAGAAACGGCCGATGCCGCCAGCATCCTCTACGGCGGCTCGTGCAAGGCCAGCAATGCGCCCGAATTGTTTGCCAAACCCGACATCGACGGTGGCCTGATTGGCGGCGCCTCGCTGAAAGCAGCCGATTTCAAAGGCATCATCGACGCTTGGAAATAATCACGACCGACTTAAAAAGCCATGGAGGCGCACAAGCCGTCTCCATGGCCTTTCTCCCCGACATGAATACGGCATGGCCACAAGCGCCGGCTTCACTTTCATCTCTATGCGAAAAACTTTCTTTGCGACACTTCTGCTGACTGCCCTGCCCCACGTCTCGGGACAGACTTTCACCGCCCACATCCGTGCCACAGAAGGCGGGAAAGGCCGTGTCACCATAGTTCAAAGCGAGCGTATCGAGGCCCTTGTCAATGGTCTGCCACGCGAAGAAAAGACCGAAGCTCCGACAAAGCCGGCCGCACCGGCGCCGACAACGCGCAACGAAGCCACCGAAGCGGCCAAGACAGCCCGCACCGCGGCCGGATACAACGCCGGAACACGCCAGCGCTACAAAGCCAAAGGCTTCCGCATACAAATCTTCACCGGCGGCAACTCGCGCGCCGACAAAGACAACGCCGCACAAGCCGGCCGGAAAGTCAAGGCCGTTTTTCCGGAACTTTCCGTCTACACGCATTTCGTATCGCCGCGCTGGGTATGCCGCGTAGGCGATTTCCGCTCGCGTGAAGACGCAGAGAAATACGTCTCACTCATCCGCCGGAGCGGCTTCACGCAGGAATGCCACATCGTGGTCTGCACCGTGCTGCTGGCCCGCTAATTCACTCCCCGAACCATGACTACGACAGAAGAAATCGCTGCGCATTATAAAGAAATTCTGCGCCTTCTGGGCGAGAAGCCCGAACGCGAAGGACTGCTGAAGACGCCCGAACGCGTAGCCAAGGCCATGCAGACCTTGACGCGCGGTTACGCGATGAATCCTGAGGCCACGCTGCTTTCGGCACGCTTTTCCGAGCCCTACGATCAGATGGTCATCGTGCGCGACATTCACTTTTTTTCGCTCTGCGAGCACCACATGCTCCCTTTCTACGGAAAAGTACACGTTGCCTATATCCCAAACGGCTATATCACGGGACTGTCGAAAATCGCCCGCGTAGTGGACATTTTCAGCCACCGTCTGCAAGTGCAGGAACGCATGACGCTGCAAATTCGCGAGAGCATCGAACGTGCGCTCAACCCTCTTGGCGTTATGGTTGTGGCGGAAGCCCGACACATGTGCATGCAGATGCGCGGCGTCGAGAAAGAAGGCAGCCTAACGACCACCAGCGACTTCTCGGGAGCCTTCAAACAGGCCAAAACGCGCGAAGAGTTCCTGCAACTCATTCGTTCTTAACGTCTTTATTCCATTTTCTTATCCTTTCGTCCCCGATATGTACGAATTCGACTTGAAAACCCTGCTGCGCACCTTTGCAGCGAAGCGCCGACTGCTGTGCAAGGCCGCCCTTATCGCCCTTGTCGTCGGCCTTGTCGTCGCTTTCAGTATCCCCAAAGTCTATTTGTCGAGCGTAAGTTTGGCTGCCGAGAGCCAAGAGACCGGCGGTATGGGCAACATGAAGGCTTTGGCCTCCATGATGGGCAGTAATTTCCCCGAAGGCAGCGACGCTATCGGCCCGGACCTCTATCCCGACGTGGTTTCGACCAACGATTTCATCGTAGCGCTGCTGAACGTGCCCGTCACCTCGTCCGAAACCGGCTGCCGGCAGACTTTCCTCAAATACCTGCAAACCGAGAGCAAGATTGCATGGTGGACTGCGGCTGTGCGCGGGACGCTACGCGGCGTCAAGAGCCTGCTGCCCAATGCAAAAAAGAAGAAAAAGCCGTTTAGCGGAATAATCGACCCGCAACGCCTTTCGACCGAAGAAGAAGACGTGGTCAAGGGGCTCAAATCTATGGTCAGTTGCAGCGTAGACGACGACACCGGCGTCATTACGCTCAGCGTTCGTGCCCAGGACCCCTGGGTGGCACAACAAATGGTCGACACGGCTACGGCCCATTTACAGGATTTCATCACGCATTACCGCACGAACAAGGCACGTACAGACATGCTGTACTACTTGGCGCTCGAGAAAGAAGCGGCAGTCAAATACATCGAAAGCCAACAGCACTACGCCGCGTTCTGCGACACGCATCAAGACATACAGTTGCAATCCTACATCGTGCAGCGCGAGCGGCTGGAAAATGAATTACAGCTCGCCTTCAACACCTATTCGCAAATCAAGCAACAAAGAGAGTTGGCCGAAGCAAAAGTGCAGGAACGCACGCCGGCCTTCACCATATTGCAGAAATCCAGCGTCCCCAACCGCCACGAATCACCCAGAAAAGCCTTCATCTTACTCGGCTACCTTTTTGTCGCTCTGACGGGCACCTCACTTTGGATTTATTTCAG
>JAFLUW010000088.1:5533-7214 GCA_022508615.1 Prevotellaceae bacterium
CGGCCCGACTTTCGCATGGCGCCTTTCGCCCTGCTTCCCTTTGCGGCCATTGCGCTCAGTTTCGTTTCCGCCCAGATGCAGGGCAATACGCTCGACGAAGAATTTCTTATGGGCGGCATCAAGAGTTTTGCCGTGCTCTTGCTGCTGCCTTGGGTGCGGCATTACGACATGTTGCGCCTCACGCTCGTCGCCGGGCTTGTCTTTTCGGTCGTTGCCGTCGGTCTGTTCGTCGCCGCCTGCGCCAGCGACCCCGTGCAGTTGGCCATCTTCGTTTATGTGAAAGCCCACAACGACATGATTATGATGACGCACCGCACGTTTCTCGGCTTTCGCTTCTTCGGCATGTACTACAAGTCGCTTATCAGCATCGTGCTGGCTTTTTCCTGCCTGTGTTACCGATGGATAAACGACTGCGGCCGGAAAGTGCGCCGCACCATAGCCGTCGGACTTATGTTCTCGGCTTTCGTCGTAAGCGGCACGCGAGCCACTATCCTCGCTCCCTTCCTGCTTATCGGCCTATGCGTCTACCTGCGGCTGCAACAAACGCGCTACACGCGCTATTTCTGCTATCCGTTGCTGGCTGTCGGCTTTCTTCTTTTCCTTTTTCTCGTCTTCTCCCTCGCCTCCGAGAGCGGCGAAGCCTCCAACGTAATCAAATACGGGCATCTTACGTCCTATGCCGCCCTTTTCGCCGAACACCCCGAATACATACTCGTGGGGCAAGGCCTCGGCTCGTCGTTCTACTCTGTCGGATTTCACGGTATGGCCGTGCAAACCGAGTGGACCTACTTCGAACTGCTACGCACGTTCGGCCTTTTCTCGCTTCCGATACTTGCCGTGTTACTCTATCCGCTCAAAGCGCTGTGGGCGTGGCGTCGCGATTCGCTCGTGCTCTGCATCATGCTGGCCTATTGCGAATATCTGCTCGTGGCCGGCACCAATCCGCTGCTGATGAGTTCGACCGGTATGCTCGTGTTGCTCACCATCTATTCGTATATCTCCACCTATCCCGCTTCGTCCGGAAATGTCCAGTCGGCGCATTGAGGAAGAGAGGCAGACGGTTCGCCTGATGATAGGCTTGTTCTGTCGTAACCGGCACGGAGGCAGGGCGCTGTGTCCGTCGTGCGCGGAAGTCTTTGCCTACGCGGCGGAGCGTTTGGCGCGATGCCGATTCGGCGCGAAGAAGCCGACCTGTCAGAAATGTCCGGTTCACTGCTATCGGCCCGATATGCGGGACAAAATTCGTCAGATTATGCGCTATGCCGGGCCGAAAATGATGTTTCATCACCCCAAGGCCACCCTCCGCCATCTTTTGCGATAGCCTCGTTTCAAAAGCCTTTTGCCGGGGCAAAAAAACGAACGCTTGCCACGCGCTGACGCCGCGTCAGGCTGTTGATAACCCTGTTGATAACTCAACTTTCCGGGAGAAAAAAGTTGATAACTCTGTTGATAACCTGTTAATAACTCTTTAAGCATCACGGTGAGTTATCAACACCTTATCAACAAGTTTTCCACACGTTATCAACAGGGTTATCAACAGGAAACTCGCCGTTTCTTAACAGGGCGTAATTTTCAACTTACTGGGCGTAAGTTTGAACTATCTCCCAGTAAGTTGAAAACTCATCGGACTTTTTTGCTCGGATTTTCCAAAGTTATCAACACCTTTTCCCTCGCTATTATT
>JAFLUW010000089.1 GCA_022508615.1 Prevotellaceae bacterium
GCATATTAGACAACATTGACACACCTTCCAGCCTACTTTTTGCATATTAGGCCCATAGTTATATATTAAAGGCCATAAAAACACTAAAATACAATGGCTTACATAGGATTTTATCCTCCCATTTGCATATTAGGCCTAATTTTGTCATTTTGAGCGAGTTATAAATATGCATCCGCGCGTTTCTTCGATAAAACGCGCGGATGCAGGGTAGGGAAGCGGAAAATTTATTTCACATTGAGCTTCATTTTGGCCACTTTCGCCATTGCCTTGGCGGGATCTTTGTCATAGAGTTCCCAAATCTTGTTCTTGGCCACCCATTCTTTTTGTGCGGCGGTGTAGGCTGCGGCGCGGGCTTCGGTTTCGGCCTCGTCGGCGGCATAAGCGTGGCGATAGCCCTTCACGTCGTTCCAGTGGCCGCGTGTAAAGTCGGGGAAAGCCACGCTTGCGCAGTTGTTGTCCATCGAAAGCGTGCCGAGTTCGGCCAGCGAGCACCATTCGGCCAAGTCGTATACGTCCATGTCGAGCGGAAGTCCGTTTTGCAGACAGTAGACGAGGCGGACGTCCATGAAAAAGTCCATGCCGCCGTGGCCGCCTACCTTCATGCCGAGCTCTCCGTACTTCTTGAAGATGGGGTGCTCGTAGATGGAGTCGAGCACAGCGCGTGCAGCTTCGGGCATGAAGTCGTGACCCGAAAGGTCGTCCACCTTAGGCATTTCGCTCGTGGCTTTGAGCTGCGATGCCTCGACGGCGTAGCCCTCTACGGGATACTTGTTGGCGAATCCCTTCGTGCCCGTGAGCTGATAGAGGCGGTTGTAGGGCTGCGGGTTCATCACGTTGTGCTGTATCTCGATGTTCTTTCCCTGTGCCGTGCGCATAAGGGTGGTCGTGTGGTCGCCGTTGCGGAAGTTTTCGCAGGTTTTTCCCGTTTTCTTCTCGACATATTCCTTGCCGTGCGAAGATTTCGTGTCCATGGCCACGAGCGTGGTGATGCGGTCGCCGCGGTGTATGTCGAGCACTTGGGCTACGGGGCCGAGGCCGTGGGTAGCGTAGACGTCGCCGCGGTTCTCCATGTTATACTTCATGCGCCAGCCGAGTTTGTCGGGATCGTTGGAGGGGTTTTTCCAGTATGCGCCCCAGAAGGGGTCGAGGTTGTGGATGTAGGCGCCCTGTACGCGGAGCACTTCGCCGAATACGCCGTGCTGAGCCATGTTCAGCGTGCGCAGTTCGAACCAGTCGTAGCAGCAGTTCTCGAGAATCATGCAGTGCTTGCGCGTCTTTTCGGAAAGGTTGATGAGTTCCCAGCACTGTTCGAGGTTCATGGCCGAGGGCACTTCGATTGCCGTGTGCTTGCCGTTTTCCAATGCGCACTTGGCCACGGGGAAGTGGTGATCCCAGTCCGTAGCGACGTAAACGAGGTCGATGTCGGGACGCTTGCAAAGTTCTTCGTAGCCCTTTTCGCCCGAATAGATGGCGGCGGGGGGCAGTCCGGCATTGCGAAGGTCTTTTTGCAGTCTCTCGGCGCGCTTCTGTTCGTAGTCGCAAAGGGCTACGATTTGCACGCCGGGGATATAGGTGAAGCGCTGTACGGCGCCGGGGCCGCGCATGCCGAGTCCGACGAAAGCTACGCGCACGACGTCCATCTTCGGGGCTGTCAGGCCGACGGCATGTTCCTGTCCGGCAGGCCGCTGGGGCGTGTCGACGACGATGGTGCCTTTCTCCCAGTGCCACTTCGTGGAGGGCGAGAGCGACTGCGCGCCTGCGCCGGCCGAAAGCAGGGCGGCCAGGGCTAGTGTGAGAACTTTGTTGAGTTTCATAGTGTATTGTTTAGGGGTTTGTATGTTTTGCCGGCAAAGTTAAGTATTATTTTGTAAATGTCCGGTCGCCGTGCCGAAAAAACGAGGGTCTGCCGTGCGATTTTTCTTGTCGTCTGCGGGCGGGTAAAGGTGTTGATTTCCTTTGCTTCGCATGGGGCGAAAACTAAGTCTGAGTAAGTTTGAACTTTCTCAGCGTTAGTTCGAACTTACTCAGACTTAGTTTTTCCTTGCGCGGCATTTTGCCGCCGAAGGCTCAGCGAAGCGTTGCGGCGCGGTCTTTCTTTTCCTGCACGATGGCGTCGATGACGGCTACGGCCGTGATGTTGACGATGTCGCGCACGGAGCTTTCGAAGTCGGTGAAGTGTATCGGCTTGCGCAGGCCGATTTGGATGGGCCCGAGCACTTCGCAGTCTTCCGTCATGGCCTTGAGCATCTTGTAGGACGAGTTGGCGGCCGAAAGATTGGGGAATATCAGCGTGTTCACGTCTTGTCCGTGCAGGCGGGTGAAGGGGTATTTCTCGTCGCGCAGCTCCTTGTTGAGCGCAAAGTTGACTTGCATTTCGCCGTCGATGACGAGGTCGGGATCTTCGGCGTGCAGCCGGGCCACGACGTCGCGCACGCGGGCCGCCGAGCCCTTGGAGTCCTGCCCGAAGTTGGAGTAGGAAATCATGGCGATGACGGGTGTGCGGTTGAAGAAGCGTGCCGTTTCGGCCGAAAGGCGGGCGATGTCGCGAAGCGCCTCGTCGTCGGGCTGACGGTTGATGAGCGTGTCGGCAATGAAGTAAGTGCCGCGCTTGGAATTGACCAAGTGCATCGTGGCGAAATGGCTGTATCCCTCGCGTATGCCGATAACTTCGCGGGCCACCTTGATGGTGTTCGAGTACTTCGTGTAGAGGCCCGTGATAAAGGCGTCGGCGTCGCCGGCTTCGACCATCATCATGCCGAAATAGTTGCGCTCGTACATTTTGTCGACAGCCTCGTCGAGCGTGTAGCCCTTGCGCTGCATCTTGCCGGCCAGCATTTCGGCGTAACGCTGACGGCGTTCGTTCCAACGCTCTTCGCGCAGGTTGAGGATCTCGACGCCTTCGAGCGAGAGGTGCAACTCTTCGGCCATTTTGCGTATCTGTACGTCGTTGCCCAAGAGTATGGGGTGGCAAATGCCTTCGCTTTGCGCTTTGACGGCGGCTTGCAGCATCGTGGGGTGCGTGCCTTCGGCGTAGACCACGCGCCGCGGGTCGAGACGGGCCGTATCGTAGAGGTTTTGCGTGAATTTGCTCTCCTGTCCCATGAGTTCGCGCAGCCGTTGGCGGTAGGCTTTCCAGTCGTCGATGGGCTTTCGCGCCACGCCGCTTTCCATGGCCGCCTTGGCCACGGCCATCGACACTTCGGTGATGAGGCGCGGGTCGACGGGCTTGGGTATGAAATAGTCGGGGCCGAATGTGAACTGGCGAACGCGGTAGGTGCGGTTCACAATGTCGGGTACGGGGCGGCGGGCAAGGTCGGCGATGGCGCGGGCCGCGGCCATTTTCATTTCTTCGTTGATGGCCGTGGCGGCAGTGTCGAGTGCGCCGCGGAAAATGTAGGGGAAGCCGATGACATTGTTGATTTGATTGGGATAATCGGTGCGTCCCGTGGCCATAAGCACGTCGGGGCGCGCCGCGGTGGCCTCTTCGTAGGAAATTTCGGGCACGGGGTTGGCCAAAGCGAAGATAATAGGCCGCTCGGCCATCGACTTCACCATGCTTTGTGTGAGTATGTTGCCCTTCGAAAGGCCTACGAAGACGTCGGCGCCGCGCACGGCTTCTTCGAGCGTGGTGCAGTCGGTGCGCGAAGTGGCGAATTCGAGTTTTTGTTCCGTCAGTCCGGGGCGCGAACGGGTGATGACGCCGCGCGAGTCGAGCATGACGATGTTTTCTTTGCGGGCGCCGAATGCGCAATAGAGCCGTGTGCACGAAATGGCGGCCGCTCCGGCGCCGTTGACCACGATGCGCACGTCCTCGATGCGCTTGCCGGCCACGTCGATGGCGTTAATCAGGCCGGCGGCCGAGATAATGGCCGTGCCGTGCTGGTCGTCGTGCATGACGGGAATGTCGAGTTCGGCTTTGAGCCGGCGTTCGATTTCGAAACATTCGGGCGCTTTGATGTCTTCGAGGTTAATGCCGCCGAAAGTGGGGGCAATGGCCTTGACGGCGGCGATAAATTTTTCGGGATCCTTTTCGCTTACCTCGATGTCGAAGGCATCGACGCCGGCATAGATTTTGAAGAGCAGGCTTTTCCCTTCCATGACGGGCTTGCCGCTCATTGCGCCGATGTCGCCCAGACCGAGTACGGCGGTTCCGTTGGAAATGACGGCCACGAGGTTGCCTTTGTTCGTGTAACGGTAGACGTCGTCGGGATTTTTCTGGATTTCGAGGCAGGGGACGGCCACGCCGGGCGAGTAGGCCAGAGAAAGGTCGCTCTGTGTGCTGTAAGGTTTGGTGGGAACGACTTCTATTTTTCCGGGTTTTCCTTTCGAGTGGTAGTCGAGTGCGGCCTGATCTGTGATTTTGTCCATCTTGTTCGGTGTTGATTGGGTTCTTGTTGTTTTTGCCGGCGAAAAACTGCCGTTTTGACAGCGTTGTGCGCGAAATATCGGTTGCAAATTTAGAAAAACGTCGCGAGACTGACGATTAACGCAGCCGGATTTGAAAGAAAAGGCCGCGTCCCGTTTGCGGGACACGGCCTTGCGGACTGCTTTCGCTGTGCGAATCAGAGGTTGGGGTTGATTTCGCTCCACTGAGCCACAGGAGGTACGATGCCGAGTTCGACGAGTTCGTCGCGCATCTTGCAAAGGTGGGCGTAGGAGGCGTCGAGTGCGGCCATTTCCTCGCTTGTTCCTTCGGGCATGCGGTAGGTGCAGCCGTTGGTGTCGAGCGTGGTGTCCATGGCCATCATGATGCTCTGGTATTTTTCGTTTTTGACGAACGTACCGGCCGGCCAGCGGAATTTTTCGCCGCCCATCACGCTGCGAATCATTTCGACGGAGCAGTATGCGGGGCTCTGCCACGACGAACGGCCGCGCAGTTCGATAATTTTGGCGCCGCCTTTCGTCACGTCCTGTTGCAGCTGCTTCCAGTCAGCTTCGCTGAAGCCGGGGGTGCCGATAAGTTCGGAAAGAGGCTTGCCTGCCACTTTGACGGCGCTGCCGAAGACGGCCATTTGCTCGCCGTGGCCGCCGTAGGTGGCGCAGCCGGTCACTTCGTACTGCTTCACGCCGAATTTCTTGGCCAGCGCGCTTTGCAAACGGGTGGAGTCGAGCGCGGCGAGCGTGGTCACCTGCGAGGGTTTCAGGCCGGAATAGAGGAGTGTCACTAGTCCGGTGAGGTCGGCGGGGTTGAAAATGACGACTACGTGCTTCACGTCGGGGCAGTAGGTCTTGATGTTTTTACCGAGTTCCTCGGCTATTTTGCAGTTGCCGGCCAAAAGGTCTTCGCGCGTCATGCCGGCTTTGCGCGGAGCGCCGCCCGAGGAGATGATGTACTTGGCGTCTTTGAATGCTTCGGCCACATCGGTGGTGGCGGTGAGGTTCACACCGTCGTAGCCGCAGTGGAACATTTCTTCCATCACGCCTTCCATGCCGGGTGCATAGACGTCGTAGAGACATACGTTGGGGGTGAGTTTCATGGTCAGCGCGGTCTGTACCATGGTGGAGCCGATGGCACCGCCGGCGCCTACGATGACGAGTTTGTCTTCTGTCAAGAATGCCATAGGTGTTGTGTTTTTTGTTTTATTTTTATGAGTTTTTCAAATGATATTGTTGTTTTTGCGACTTGTTCTTCTCTTCCGGGGTTTGCGTCTCTTTCAATTCTGTTTCTGCGGGCTGCCGATTTCCTTGACGAAGAATACTTGCGTGGGAAGGTGGTCGGAGTAGCCGTTGAGCCAGACGCCGCGTGAATGGGTGCGCTTGGGCGAGCCTTTGTCGGCGCCGTCTTGCTGAATGAGGTAGTCGCGCAGGAAGATTTCGTGTTTGTAGTATTTCAGCGTCGAGCGGTCGTCGCCGAGCATCGAGCCGCTGAAGACGATTTGGTCAAAGAGGTTCCACTTTCCGTTGTAGAGCAGCGTGCCTTGTCCGCCCTTGTAGAGCGTGTCGTGCCACGGATTGTAGAGGTCGGCGGCCGTGCGGGCGTCTTTCTTCCGGTGCACGCAGCCGAGGGCTTCGGTCATGGACTTGTCGCCGGGGTCGTCGTTCATGTCGCCCATGATGATGATTTTCGACTCGGGGTCTTGGCTGAGCAGGGCGTCTTTGAGCCGGCGCACCTGGTAGCCTGCGCGCTCGCGGGCCGGCGATGCGGCGCCGCGCGAGGGCCAGTGGTTCACGATGAAGTGCACGCGTTCGCCGCCTAAGAGGCCTGTCATGACGAGAAAGCCGCGCGTGATGTGCGTCGTGTCGCCGCGCAGGCCTTCGTAGGGCGTTACTTCGCCGTTTTCGGCTACGTAGAAGCCTAAATCGACGTCGGGTTGTTTGTCGTCCTTATAATAATAGGGGACGAGCATGGATTTTTCGAATTGGAACAGGCGCGGATTGTAGAAAAAGGCACACTCGACGCCGCGACGGTCGGGGCCGTCGTAATGTACGATTTTCCAGCCGCGCTCTTTCAGGGCTTCCTGTTCGAGCAGGTCTTCCAGCACGCCGCGGTTCTCGATTTCGGAGACGCCGACCACGGCTGCGCCGCCTTTGAGGCGGTCGGTGCAGAGCTGGGAGAGTACGACTGACATGTTGCGGAGCTTGGAGCGGTATTTGTGTCCGTTCCATTTGTAGGAGCCTTCGGGCAGGTACTGATAGTCGTTCTTTCCGGCGTCGTGGAGGGTGTCGAAGAGGTTTTCGAGGTTGTAGAAGGCTACGCCGTACATGGCATAGCGCTTCCCCGCAGCCTGTGCGCTGGCGCCGATCGCGGCGCAGAACAGCAGGACGAGGAGCAGAGTGAAAGTTTTCTTCATCGTGTTTCCGAAATTTGCCTGCAAATATCATAAAAAAATCCGAGACGCGCGAAAAAAAATCCGGTTTGCGGAAAAAGTGGCGAAAAGATAACAAAATAAGAAAAGCAACAAAAAAATAACAGGCCCGATGCCGCCTGCAATGCCTAAATAATTATACCTTTGCAGCGCCGGAAGGCTTTGCGGCGGCCGCCGGCGCACGGCACGGGCCGCGCAACAGCCGCCGCAGGCGCGCTTTCTTGCGCAGCCCGTGCCGAAGGGCGAAACTTAGTCTGAGTAAGTTCGAACTAACGCTGAGATAGTTTCGGACAAGTCTGTGCAAGTTCCGGCCGCCGGCCTGCAAGAGCTCCGCCGCCCGCCGCCGGCACGAAAGACAATAAACAAAGTTCGATATTCTATG
>JAFLUW010000009.1 GCA_022508615.1 Prevotellaceae bacterium
CACTGGTCTCCAAAACCAGGTGTCGGGAGTTCGAGCCTCTCTTCCCGTGCAAAAACAAAAAGAATATGTTGAAGAAAATCATCACATATTGCAAGGATTCTTATCAGGAATTGGCTCATAATACCACATGGCCCTCTCGAAAAGAGCTTACACACAGTGCAATTGTCGTATTAACTGCTTCCATTGTCATTGCTATTGTCGTGTTCGCTGAGGACCAGGTCTTTGAGAACCTCATGAAACTTGTCTACCGTACAAACTAATAATTACTTCCTGCGAAATGGCTGAAACGAATATGTCCTGGTACGTACTGCGTGCCATTAGTGGCAAGGAAAGCAAAGTCAAGGAGTATATAGATGCGGAGATAAAGAACGGGCACTATGGCGATAATGTTTCGCAAGTACTGATTCCGACAGAAAAGAAATATGTCTTGAGCGGCAGTAAGCGTGTGCTCAAGGAATTTAATTATCTGCCCGGATATGTTCTTGTCGAGGCTCGTCTTGTGGGGGAGGTCGCGCATCGCTTGCGGTTTACACCTCAGGTGTTGGGCTTTCTCGGCGGTCAGGATAATCCTACGCCGCTTCGTGATAATGAGGTGAACCGTATTCTCGGAAAAGTCGACGATTTGTTGGATACACCCGACTTAATGTCGATTTCGTTTACTCCCGGTGAGGCTGTAAAAGTCACGGACGGTCCCTTTGCCGGTTTTTCCGGATTGGTGAAAGACGTCGACGACGAGAAAAGGAAAGTGACGGTTATGGTCAAGGTGTTTGGCCGGGAAACCCCTCTCGACCTCGGTTTTATGCAGTTAGAGAGAGAATAGGGAATCTGTTACGCTCCCGTAAATTCTTTCTTCCGAACAAAATCAAAAATCAAACAAAATCATGGCAAAAGAAATTGCTGGACAATTAAAGTTGCAGATAAAGGGTGGTGCAGCTAATCCTTCGCCTCCCGTAGGTCCTGCCCTCGGTTCCAAGGGTATCAATATTATGGACTTCTGCAAGCAGTTTAACGCCAGAACGCAGGAGAAAGCCGGTAAGGTGCTCCCCGTTGTGATTACTTATTACAACGATAAGTCGTTCACTTTTATAGTGAAGACTCCTCCTGTGGCTATTCAACTTCTGGAAGCTGCAAAGAAAAAGAGTGGCTCTGCTCAGCCTAACCGTACCAAGATTGCGGAAGTTACATGGGAGCAGGTGAAAGCTATAGCTGAGGATAAAATGCCCGATCTTAACTGCTTTACTGTGGAGAGCGCAATGCGTCTTGTAGCCGGTACTGCACGTAGTATGGGTATTACGATCAAGGGAGACTTTCCCGCATAAATAAAACTTCAATTATGAGTAAACTGACAAAAAATCAGAAAGCCGTCGAAGGCAAGATTGAAGCAGGGAAAGCCTATACGCTGAAAGATGCCGCAGCTCTTGTAAAAGAGATTACGACGACCAAATTTGACGCTTCTGTCGATATAGACGTACGTCTTGGTGTAGATCCCCGCAAAGCCAATCAGATGGTGCGTGGCGTTGTGTCACTGCCTAACGGAACAGGTAAAGTGGTTCGCGTACTTTGCCTCTGCACCCCAGATCAGGAAGAGGCTGCTAAAGCCGCTGGTGCCGATTATGTGGGTCTTGATGAGTATATTGAGAAAATCAAAGGCGGCTGGACAGATATCGATGTGATTATCACGATGCCTGCTATTATGGGTAAGATTGGTGCACTTGGCCGTGTACTCGGTCCCCGTGGCCTCATGCCTAATCCTAAAAGTGGAACGGTGACCATGGATGTGGCTAAAGCTGTCCGTGAGATCAAACAAGGTAAAATAGATTTCAAGGTTGATAAGACCGGTATCGTTCATACCTCTATTGGCAAGGTAAGTTTTACCGCTGATCAAATCGCAGGTAATGCCAAAGAATTTATGGCTACGATTCAAAAACTGAAGCCGACGGCAGCCAAGGGTACATATATTAAAAGCATTTATCTTTCCTCTACCATGAGCAAGGGTATCAAGATTGATCCCAAATCTGTAGAAGAAAACTAAAATTGACATTGTATCATGAGAAAGGAAGATAAAGCGGTAATCATTGCCCAACTCGTTGAGAAACTTAACGAATACGCACATTTCTACCTGGTGGATGTCACGGGTATGGATGCACAGGCTACGAGCGACTTGCGTCGTAAATGTTTCGGCTCGGATGTGAAGATGATTGTGGTAAAAAACACTCTTCTTCAGAAAGCATTCGAGACTACAGAAATAGACTACTCCCCCTTATATCCGAGTCTTGTCGGCAATACGGCAGTGTTCTTCTCGAACGTAGCCAATATGCCTGCAAAATTGATTAAAGAAACTTCTAAAGACGGAATCCCCGGTCTAAAGGCTGCTTATGCAGAAGAAAGTTTCTATGTGGGAGCCGAAAATCTGGAAGCGCTCTGTGCAATCAAGAGCAAAGCAGAACTTCTTGGCGATATCGTCGGCTTGTTGCAGTCGCCGGCCAAGAATGTTATTTCTGCTCTTCAGTCGGGAGGTCAGACTATTCACGGCGTGCTCAAAACACTCGGAGAACGTCCCGAATGAGGCGGAAAAAGAGAAATATCAACAGAAAAATTCTAAACAATTAATATTAAAAGAAAATGGCAGATATCAAAGCTATCGCAGAAGAGTTGGTAAACTTGACTGTAAAGGAAGTAAACGAATTGGCTCAGGTCCTCAAGGACGAGTATGGAATCGAACCCGCTGCTGCGGCTGTAGCAGTAGCAGCAGGTCCTGTTGCAGGTGGTGCCGCAGCTGCTGAAGAGAAGACGGCATTCGATGTAGTCCTTAAGAGCGCAGGTGCTGCAAAGCTTCAGGTTGTTAAGGCTGTTAAGGAGGCTTGCGGCCTCGGACTGAAAGAAGCCAAGGATCTTGTTGACGGTGCTCCCTCGAAGTTGAAAGAGGGTGTTGGTAAAGAAGAAGCCGAAGCTCTGAAGAAAGCCCTTGAAGAGGCTGGAGCTGAGGTGGAAATTGCCTAATTGCCCCTTAAGAACACTTACTCTTAACCGAGTAATGGTTAAGAATCCTCTGGTAGAGGGTTCTTAACCTTTTTGTGTCTATAAATTAGAAATTTAAAAACGCTAACGAATGTCATCTCAATTGTTAAACGGACGCCATAGCTTCATGTCTGTAAAAAATCCGATGCCTTATCCGGATTTTCTTGATGTACAACTGAAGTCTTTTCGTGACTTCCTGCAACTTGATACTCCCTCCGAACAGCGCAAAAATGACGGCTTGTATAAAGTCTTTGCAGAAAATTTTCCAATTGCTGATACGCGTAACAACTTTGTATTGGAATTTCTCGATTACTATATAGATGCGCCGCGTTATAGTGTGGAAGAATGTTTTGAAAGGGGGCTTACATATAGTGTGCCTCTTAAGGCAAAACTTAAACTTTATTGTACGGACCCTGATCACGAGGATTTCGATACGGTAGTGCAGGATGTTTATTTAGGTACAATTCCCTACATGACGCCTAATGGCACGTTTATTATTAATGGTGCAGAGCGTGTTGTGGTTTCCCAATTGCATCGTTCGCCAGGCGTATTCTTCGCATCAAGTATCCATACGAACGGAACGCAACTCTATTCGGCTCGAATTATTCCATTCAAGGGCTCTTGGATAGAATTTGCTACGGATATCAGCAATGTGATGTATGCGTATATCGACCGAAAGAAAAAATTGCCGGTAACAACATTGCTACGTGCTATTGGTTTTGAGGATGACAAAGAAATTTTACAAATCTTCGATATTGCTGAAGAGATAAAAGTCAATAAAACGGCGCTTAAAAAAGTTGTTGGCCGTAAGTTGGCTGCCCGTGTGCTAAAAAGTTGGCTTGAAGATTTTGTAGATGAAGAAACCGGTGAAGTGGTATCCATTGAACGTTCGGAGATTGTCATGGACCGAGAAACCGAATTGCGCGAGGAGGATATTGACAATATCATTGATAGTGGTGCTCAGGTTATTCTAGTGCATCGTGAAGATGAATCTCAGGGTACAGATTATTCTATAATTCTGAATACGCTTCAGAAGGATCCTTGTAATTCCGAACATGATGCCATTAATTACATCTACAGACAACTTCGCAATTCGGATCCTGCAGATGATGCTCAGGCTCGTGAAGTCATTAACGGTCTATTCTTTTCGGAAAAGCGTTATGATCTTGGTGAGGTAGGGCGTTATCGTATTAATAAAAAGTTGGGTCTTTCCAACGAGGTGGATACTCGCGTACTGACACGTGAGGATATTATTGAGATCATTAAATATCTGGTAGAACTGATCAATTCGAAGGCAACGGTTGATGATATCGACCATTTGAGTAACCGTCGTGTTCGTACTGTCGGTGAGCAGTTGGCAAATCAGTTCTCTATTGGTCTCGCCCGCATGAGCCGTACGATTCGGGAGAGAATGAATGTGCGTGACAACGAGGTTTTCACACCAACGGATTTGATTAATGCGAAGACAATATCAAGCGTTATTAATTCATTCTTCGGAACAAATGCCTTGTCGCAGTTCATGGATCAGACAAATCCGCTTGCAGAAGTGACGCACAAACGCCGTCTTTCGGCACTCGGTCCTGGAGGTCTGAGTCGTGAACGTGCTGGATTTGAAGTGCGTGACGTACATTATACGCATTATGGACGTCTTTGTCCTATTGAAAGTCCGGAAGGTCCGAATATTGGTCTGATTTCTTCACTCTGTGTATATGCAAAAATCAATGATCTGGGCTTTATCGAGACACCCTATCGTAAAATAAAGAATAGTGTAGCAGATCTTGATAACGCTCATGTAGTATACCTTAGTGCAGAAGAGGAAGAAGGCAAAATTATTGGCCAGGGTAATGCACCGCTCAATGAAAATGGTACATTTATCCGTTCGAAAGTGAAATGCCGTCAAGATGCCGACTATCCTGTGGTTTCGCCTGCTGAGGTAGACCTCATGGATGTGGCTCCTCAACAGATAGCATCGATTGCTGCAGCTTTGATTCCTTTCCTTGAACACGATGATGCCCATCGTGCGCTTATGGGATCGAACATGATGCGTCAGGCCGTTCCTCTTGTTCGTAGCGAAGCTCCTATTGTTGGTACAGGTATCGAAAGACAAGTATGTGAGAACTCGCGCACGATGATTACCGCAGAAGGCGATGGCATCATCGATTATGTAGATGCAACAACGATTCGCATCACATATGATCGTTCACAGGATGAGGAATTCGTATCTTTCGATTCAGCCACAAAAGAGTATGCAATACCCAAGTTCCGCCGCACCAATCAAAATATGACGATCGACCTGCGACCGACTTGTGTAGCAGGTCAGCGGGTAAAAGCCGGTGATATCCTGACAGAAGGTTATGCCACGGAAAATGGAGAATTAGCTCTTGGCCGTAATCTTTTGGTAGCTTATATGCCCTGGAAAGGATATAACTATGAAGACGCAATTGTGCTTAACGAGCGTATTGTCGCTGAGGATATACTGACATCCGTCCATGTGGATGAATTCTCGCTCGAGGTACGTGAAACCAAACGGGGCATGGAAGAGTTCACGAGTGATATTCCTAACGTGAGCGAAGACATGACGAAAGATCTCGACGAGAATGGTATTGTACGTATTGGTGCTCGTATCAAACCCGGCGATATTCTTATTGGTAAGATTACTCCGAAGGGCGAAAGTGATCCTACGCCCGAAGAAAAACTTTTACGTGCTATTTTTGGTGATAAAGCAGGTGATGTAAAAGATGCCTCTCTTAAGGCAGATCCTTCACTCTCCGGTGTAGTTATCGGCAAAAGACTTTATGCCAAATCGCAAAAGACACGCTCTTCCAAGCAAGCTGATAAAGCTGTGTTGGCAGATCTTGATGAGAAATTTGCCAAAGATGCAAAAGAGTTACGCAATGTTATGCTCGATAAGTTGCTGACTGTAACCAATGGAAAGACATCTCTCGGCGTAAAAGATAATATTGGTACCGAAGTAATTGCGAAAGGCCATAAGTTTGGTAAAACTGCACTTTCTTCGCTCGATTACAATAGTCTTGTACTCAGTAATTGGACCGATGATGAACATTGCAATATGCTTATTCGTCAGGTAATCATTAATTACCTGCGTAAGTACAGCATTATGGATGCGGCCCTCAAACGCAAGAAATATGCTATCACAATAGGCGATGAATTGCCTAATGGTATTATCCAAATGGCCAAGGTCTATATTGCCAAAAAACGTAAAATTGGTGTGGGTGATAAAATGGCAGGTCGTCACGGGAACAAAGGTATTGTGTCAAAAATTGTACCGCAAGAGGATATGCCATTCTTGGCAGACGGTACACCTGTTGACATCGTGCTCAATCCTCTTGGTGTACCCTCCCGTATGAATATTGGTCAAATTTTTGAAGCAGTACTCGGAGCTGCTGGTCGTAAACTCGGGGTAAAGTTTGCTACGCCCATTTTTGACGGAGCGAAACTTGAGGATCTATGCGAATGGGTGGATAAAGCCGGGCTGCCCCGCTATTGTTCAATGCAGCTTTACGATGGAGCTACGGGTGAACCATTCGACCAAAAAGCTACGGTTGGTGTCACCTATATGCTTAAACTCGGCCATATGGTAGAGGACAAAATGCATGCACGCTCTATTGGTCCGTACAGTCTTATTACACAGCAACCTCTCGGTGGAAAGGCCAAGTTCGGTGGCCAACGTTTCGGCGAGATGGAGGTTTGGGCTATTGAAGCATTTGGTGCGTCGCATGTACTACAAGAGATTTTGACCATCAAATCGGACGATGTAACTGGTCGTGCTAAGGCCTATGAAGCGATTGTAAAGGGTGCCCCGATGCCTACTCCCGGTATTCCTGAATCTTTAAATGTGCTGTTGCATGAATTGCGTGGTCTGGGTCTGAGCATTACGCTCGACTGATCAGAAACAGACTCTTTGCATCCCAAATTATAGATTATCATTATGGCATTTAAAAGAGAAAATAAAATAAGGAGCAATTTTACGAAGATTACGATCTCTTTGGCTTCTCCTGAAGAGATTCAGGCGAACTCTTTCGGCGAAGTGCTCAAACCGGAAACCATTAATTATCGCACATATAAGCCTGAGCGCGATGGTCTTTTTTGCGAGCGTATTTTTGGTCCGACAAAAGATTACGAGTGTCACTGCGGCAAATACAAGCGCATACGATACAAAGGTATCGTATGTGACCGTTGCGGTGTGGAGGTGACAGAGAAGAAAGTCCGTCGTGAACGTGCTGGCCACATTTCTCTGGTTGTACCTGTAGCTCATATCTGGTATTTCCGTTCATTACCTAATAAGATGGGGTATTTGTTGGGACTGCCCACGAAGAAACTCGATTCCATTATTTATTATGAGCGCTATGTTGTCATACAGCCTGGGCCTATCTCAGAACTCAGTGTCAATGATTTGCTGACTGAGGATGAGTATTATGAAATTCTTCGTAAACTGCCTGCCGACAACCAGTATCTTGAGGATAGCGATCCCAATAAATTCATCGCTAAGATGGGAGCTGAGGCTATTTATGATCTGCTTATACGCCTCGATCTCGATGCATTGTCTTACGAGTTGCGCGATGCAGCTGGCAGCGATAACTCCGTGCAGCGTAAAAACGATGCGTTGAAACGGCTTCAGGTTGTGGAGAGTTTCCGGGGTAGTAAAGATCGTAACCGTCCCGAGTGGATGATTATGAAGATATTGCCTGTTACTCCTCCTGAGCTTCGGCCTCTCGTACCCCTTGATGGTGGTCGTTTCGCTACAAGCGATCTTAATGACCTTTACCGTCGTGTCCTTATCCGTAATAATCGCCTTAAACGCCTTATCGATATCAAAGCTCCCGAGGTCATTCTTCGCAATGAAAAACGTATGCTTCAGGAGGCTGTTGACAGTCTTTTCGACAACTCTCGTAAGGCCAGTGCCGTAAAAAGCGAAAGCAATCGCCCACTCAAATCGCTTTCAGATTCACTTAAGGGCAAACAAGGCCGGTTCCGTCAGAATCTTCTTGGTAAACGTGTCGACTATTCTGCCCGTTCCGTTATCGTGGTTGGCCCCGAGTTAAAAATGGGTGAGTGCGGTTTACCCAAAGATATGGCGATTGAGCTTTACAAACCGTTTGTCATTCGCAAACTGATTGAGCGCGGTATCGCCAAAACCGTGAAGAGTGCAAAAAAACTCATCGATTTGCGCAACAATCCTCAGCGTGCCGGCCGCACCACAGAAATCTGGGATATCCTTGAAAATGTAATGAAGGGCCATCCTGTCTTGCTGAACCGTGCTCCGACGCTTCACCGTCTCGGTATTCAGGCTTTCCAGCCCAAAATGATTGAAGGTAAGGCTATTCAGCTTCATCCGCTTGCTTGTACGGCATTCAACGCAGACTTCGATGGTGATCAGATGGCTGTTCATCTGCCGTTGGGCAACGAAGCGATACTTGAGGCTCAGATGTTGATGCTTCAAAGCCATAATATCCTTAATCCTGCCAACGGCGCCCCTATCACGGTTCCCTCTCAGGACATGGTGCTTGGTCTTTACTACATCACGAAACTCCGTCCTGGCGCAAAAGGCAGTGGTCTTACTTTCTATGGTCCTGAGGAAGCGATTATTGCCTATAACGCCAAACGTGTAGATATTCACGCTCCGGTGAAAGTTCTCGTTGAAGATCTCGACGAGCGCGGCGATCTTGTGAAACGTATCGTTGAAACCAGTGTCGGTCGTGTTATTGTAAATGAAGTCATTCCTACTGAAGTCGGATACGTCAACACCATTATTTCCAAAAAATCCCTTCGCGGAATCATTACCAATGTAATTAAAAGTGTCGGTATGGCCCGTGCCTGTGAGTTCCTCGACGGTATTAAGAACCTTGGTTACCGCATGGCCTACGAAGGCGGCTTGTCCTTCAATCTCGACGACATCATTATTCCCGAGGAAAAGGCTGCTATTGTGCAAAAAGGAAATGAAGCTGTCGACCAGATTACGATGGAATATAACATGGGCTTCATCACTGATAACGAACGCTACCATAAGGTGGTCGACACATGGTCTCATGTCGATGCTGACGTCAAAATTACGCTCATGAAGCAGATGACTGAAGCAGATCAGGGCTTTAACGCCGTATTCATGATGCTCGACTCCGGTGCTCGTGGTTCTGCTGACCAGATTAAACAGTTGGCTGGTATGCGCGGATTGATGAACAAACCTCAAAAAGGTGGTGTTGAGAACGGGCGTATTACGATTGAGAACCCCATTATCTCCAATTTCAAAGAGGGTATGTCCGTGCTCGAATATTTCATTTCTACTCACGGTGCCCGAAAAGGTTTGGCCGATACAGCTCTCAAGACTGCTGACGCCGGATACCTCACGCGCCGTCTCGTCGATGTTTCGCACGATGTCATCATAACAGAAGACGACTGCGGCACGCTCCGTGGCCTTGTTTGCACGGCTCTGAAAGACGGCGACGAAGTCATCTCCTCACTTGGCGACCGTATCCTCGGCCGTGTGTCTGTTCACGACATAATTAATCCCACTACCGGGAAAATTATCGTTCCCGCCGGCGAGGAAATCACTGAGGACAAAGTGGTCGAAATCGAAGCATCCCCTATTGAGAGTGTCGAAATCCGTTCCGTACTCACTTGCGAAAGCAAACATGGGGTTTGCAAAAAGTGTTATGGTCGCAATCTCGCCACCAGCCGCATGGTTCAGAAAGGCGAAGCTGTCGGTGTTATTGCCGCCCAGTCCATCGGTGAGCCCGGTACGCAGCTGACTCTTCGTACTTTCCATGCCGGAGGTATCGCCTCGAACGCTGCTGCCAATGCTACGCTCGTGGCTAAAAATGACTGCCGCCTCGAGTTCGACGAACTTCGTACGGTCGATGCTATTGGCGAAGACGGAACAGCCGGAAAAGTCGTTGTCAGTCGATTGGCCGAAGTTCGATTCGTCGACGACAATACCAATATCGTTCTCTCCACCCAAAACGTGCCCTACGGTTCCGAACTCTACGTCAGTGACGGTGACAAAGTCAAAAAAGGTACGGTTGTGGCCAAGTGGGACCCCTTCAATGCCGTTATCGTGACAGAAACCGCCGGTACCGTGAAATTCGAAGGCGTGAAAGAAGGCATCACTTTCCGTACCGAAGAAGACGAAGCCACCGGTATGCGTGAACGTATCGTCATCGAGTCTAAGGAAAAAGGCGTTGTGCCCTCTTGCCATATCCTCGATGACAAAGGCAACGTCATTCGCACTTATAACTTCCCCATCAATGGCCGCATCGACGTCGAGGACGGAGAAAAACTTCGCGCCGGCGACATTCTCGTCAAGATTCCGCGTGTCGTGGGCAAAGCCGGCGACATCACGGGCGGTTTGCCCCGCGTTACCGAGCTTTTCGAGGCCCGCAATCCGTCCAATCCTGCAGTCGTCAGCGAGATTGACGGCGAAATCTCCATGGGAGCCGTCAAACGTGGCCACCGTGAGGTTATCGTCACCAGCAAACTCGGCGAAGTTAAGAAATATCTCGTGCCTCTTTCCAAACAAATTCTCGTACAGGAAAACGACTTTGTGCGTGCCGGTACGCCGCTGTCCGACGGAGTCATCACTCCCAACGATATTCTTGCCATCAAGGGCCCCACGGCCGTGCAGGAATATATCGTCAACGAAGTGCAGGACGTCTACCGTCTCCAGGGCGTAATCATTAACGATAAGCATTTTGAAGTCATCGTGCGCCAGATGATGCGAAAAGTGCAAATCGACGAACCCGGCGACACCCGCTTCCTCGAACAGCAGATTGTCGACAAACTCGATTTCGCTGACGAGAACGATCGCATCTGGGGCAAGAAAGTTGTCACCGACGCCGGCGACAGCGAAACGATGAAACCCGGTATGATTGTCACCGCCCGCAAACTTCGCGACGAAAATTCCAACCTCAAGCGACGCGATTTGCGTCAGGTCGAAGCCCGCGACGCCGTAGCTGCGACGTCCACGCAGATACTTCAAGGCATTACGCGCGCCTCGCTCCAGACCAAGAGCTTTATGTCGGCCGCCTCGTTCCAGGAGACCACCAAGGTGCTCAACGAAGCTGCGATTTCCGGCAAGACTGATTACCTCGAAGGTATGAAAGAGAACGTCATCTGCGGACACCTCATTCCTGCCGGTACGGGTCTGCGCGAATTCTCCCGCATCGTCGTGGGCGATGCCGACGATTTCGACCGCCTCAAGGCTGAAGTCTGATTTTTCCGTCCGTCTCTCGCAGACATAAAATCTCTGACAAGCGTGCGCCTCAGCAAACAGTCTGAGACGCACGCTTTCCTCTTCATGTTGAGATTGTTTGCTCTCGATTTGGTAATGAAATGGAAATCTCTTAAATTTGCCACAAAACACATAATCCTCAATAAACAAATGAAAAACAAATCCTTTCTAATCCTGCTCCTTGCCCTGTTTATAGGGGGGGGTAGCGTAGCTTTGGCCCAAGTTAAAGGCTATAAAGCTTTGTCGAAAACCGGCTGGAATGTTACTGCATCGAGTTACAATCCCGATAGTGGCAGTGGCAAGGTCGAAGATATGATCGACGGCGACGTAAATACTTGGTGGCACTCCACGTATGGCGGTGGGCAAGGCACGTCGGGTCTTCCCCAATGGTTTGTGATCGACTTGGGCCAAATTACGACTTTCGATGCAGTAGGCTATACCGCCCGTCAGCATGAAAGTGGAAATGCTAATGGCACATGCCGCGCTTACAAGGTTTTTGTAAGCGAAGAAGCTTTCGACGACGATTTGATGACCTGGTGTACAAGCGACGAAACGCGGGATAAGGTACGCCAAAAAGAAAATCCCGCAATTGAAGGAACAATCTCTTACATAAACGGTGTCGTTCCGCAGTGCAAAATAATTGCTCCCAGCAATGGAACGTCGATGACAGGACGTTATATCATGTTTGTTTTTACGGAAGCAGCTAGTAATTTTGCCAGTTGCGCCGAGTTCGATGTTTTTCAGAAAGTCGATGTTGAATCGGGAAAAGCATATACGTTGAAAAGCGTAGGAAGCGAACTCTATCTGAACCTTGATGTGAACACTAACTCCAACGCAAAACTTTCGGCAACGCCGACCCCTGTGTTTTTCAATACGGAAGGGGAGAATCAATTCGCTATCTCGTCCGACCGAGATTTGAATACGGACTTTTTAGGCGTTTCAGGTTGGAATGCTGTAAAATCGGGAACTAAAACTTCTTGGAGTTTCGAGGCTGCTGATCTGAATAGCGGCATTGTTGCATACCGTCTTCGTCAAGATGATGCAAACACCAGCTACCATGGGTATTTGGGCTATGACGATTCGACAGAAGGCAGTGCGCTTTATAACAATAAGGCTGCTTCTTTTGATTGGATTATTGAAGAAACAATAGTGCTCACCGAAGAAGAAAAACTTGCCGCCGCCGTAGAAGCACAACTCACCACTATTTCGGACGCCTTTACCAAGCTTAACCGCGCATATCCCGTGGAAGCCGCGGGCGTAGCCGAAGTCATCTGGCCGGACGAATACAAAAACCAGTTTAGTTATACCAATGGCTTCACGGACAATTTCGAGTTGCTCAACTATGCCAAGCAAGCCGTCGAAGATAGGGATAAGGACAAACTGACTACGGCTAAAGCTAACCTCGCCACCTTCATCAACCTGAGCAACGCCTATGGCTATCCTCGTGAGGTAATCTACACGGTAAGTGATGCAGAAAACGTAAATTATGGCACGGTCTATATGCCTTTCAACACGACTTGCCCCACCGGTCTCAAACTTTACGAATGCACAGGAGTCGAGGGAAATGGCTACACGATGACGCTTGCTGCTGCCGGAAACTTCCAAAGTAACAAGGCTTATATTATCGAGACTACGAACAGCAACGTTAAAGGCAACAAATACCAGTTTATCGCTTACGGCAACCAGCAGGGCAACCAAGCCAACAGCGGAACATTGTTGGTCGGCACGCACGAAGAAATGACGGCTCCCGTGGGCAGTTATGTGTTGCAGAATCAGAACAATGTGTTGGGCTTCTACAAGGTGGAAAGCGGAAATACAATCACCGTTCCTGCTCATAAGTGCTATTTGCAACTGCCTGCCGAGGCACAGGGCGTGAAGTTCCTGCTCTTCCCCGACGGAACGCTTACGTCGATCGACGCAATCGACACCGCTACGCCCGACGCCGGCGCTGCCTACGACCTCTCGGGTCGTCGCGTCAGCACCACGACAAAAGGTCTTTATATCGTAGGCGGAAAGAAAGTGCTTGTCAAGTAAGCATACTCCCATCCATAAATTCAAACGAAAAAACATGATGAAAACATACGAAAAACCCATATCGCAGGCACTCGAAATGCACACGGACGGCGCGTTTCTGGCCCTCTCGATTGTAGGAGGCGGTGCTGTCGCCAACCCTGATGAGGAAGTTCTTTCGAACCGAAAAGGCTGGAACGCTGACGATTGGAGCACCGGGGCCGACGAATCGCAGTATTAAGAAGATTGTGTAACCCGCACCTCTCTCCGCGCCCGCCGCAGTTCGCTGCGACGGGCGCGGTCTTATTTCCTCCGGCCGGTTTTCTCCTTCCGCTTGTTTCTTATCCTTGTGTCAGCGAAAACTTACAGGGAGAAAGTTGCAACTTAGTCTGAGTAAGTTTGAACTTACTCAGACTAAGTTTTTGCCTTTCCGGTATCGCTGAAAACCAACGCCTTTACATCCCATGCGGAAAGAACCATAATAGGTGCTGCACGGTATATGCCAAACTTTTTTCGTAGCTTTGTGCGAAAAGCCGCTGTTCATGCAACGAATACTTGAAGTCTGTGCCGCCAATCTCGCCAGCGTCGAGGCCGCGGCGGCCGCTGGCGCGCAACGTGTGGAGCTTTGCGCCGCGCTCTCTACGGGCGGCGTCACGCCTTCGCCGGGCTTTATCCGCGAGGCGCGACGACATGAAAACTTGCTGCTCCATGTGCTGATTCGTCCGCGCGACGGCGATTTTGTTTACTCCCCGGCCGAAGTGCGAACTATGGAAGCCGACATCCGCATGGCTCGCGACGAAGGCGCCGACGCCGTGGTAGTCGGCGCGCTCACGCCCGAAGGCCGCGTCGACACCGACGTGTGCGCCCGTCTCGTCGAGGCCGCCCGCGGCATGCGGCTGACGTTCCACCGTGCCTTCGACGTCTGCGCCGCTCCGCTCGAAGCCGTCGACCGAATCGCGGCGCTCGGCTTCGACCGCCTGCTCACGTCGGGCGCTGCGCCCACGGCAGTCGAGGGCGTCGGGCTGATAGCCGAACTGCAAGCCCTCGTGCACGGCCGTCTCGCCATTCTGCCCGGCAGCGGCGTCACGTCGCGCAATGCCCGCGCCCTGCTCGAAGCCACGGGCTGCGGCGAAATCCACAGTTCGGCGCGCGGCGTGGCGGGCGGCAGCGTGTCGACCGTCGACGAAGTGGCCGCCATTCTCCGCGCCATCGACTTCTGAGCGCATTGTCGGCCGCTGTCTTCCGGCCGTCTCCCTTGAAACGAAAAATATTGCTTCCCCTCCTTCCCATGAAACGTCTTTCCCTCCTTTTGCTGCTGGCCGTTTTCGCATTGGCCGGCCTTCGGGCGCAATCGGCGCGCGAGGACTGTCTCGCGTTCCTCTATCGCTACATGACGCTGCCCGACAGCCTCGACCGTTCGCGCGAATTCTATCTGGCAAACGTCGACGCCGCGCTCCGCGCCCGCCGCGAGATGCTTTGGGGCGCGACAGTGCCCGAACGCGAGTTCCGTCATTTCGTGCTGCCCGTGCGTGTCAACAACGAAGCCCTCGACTCCGCGCGCATTGTCATCTACGAGGAGTTGGCGCCTCGCGTGCGCGGCCTCTCTATGCGCGACGCCGTGCTCGAAGTGAACCACTGGTGTCACGAAAAGGCCACTTACCGCCCCTCGGACGCCCGCACCTCGTCGCCGCTTCAAACCATTCGCACCTCGTGGGGCCGTTGCGGCGAAGAGTCTACGCTCGCCGTGGCCGCGCTGCGCGCCGTGGGTATTCCCGCACGCCAAGTCTACACGCCGCGCTGGGCGCATACCGACGACAATCACGCGTGGGTCGAAGCGTGGGTCGACGGCAGTTGGCACTTTCTCGGCGCTTGCGAGCCCGAACCCGAGCTCGATTTGGCGTGGTTCAACGCTCCGGCTTCGCGCGGCATGTTGATGACGACGAAAGTCTTCGGTCGTTACGACGGCGACGAGGAAATCATCTCGCGCACGCCTTATTACACCGAAATCAACGTCACTACGAACTACGCGCCCACCGATAGCGTCCGCGTCTGCGTGACCGACGCCGAGGGACGCCCCGTCGCGGGCGCCGAAGTGCGCTTCATGCTCTACAACTACGCCGAGTTCTTTCCCGTTGCGGCCCGTCGCGCCGACGCCGAGGGCCGCTCGTCGCTCACAACGGGCTTGGGCGACCTCATTGTCTGGGCTACTGACGGCCGACGCTTCGGCTTTTGCAAAGTTTCCGCGGGCCGCGACCGCGAAGTGGTGCTGCCGCTCACGCTCGACGGCAGCAGCGCGCTTACTGCGGAGTTCGACATCGTGCCGCCGCCCCTTTCGGCCCGCCTTCCTCAGCCTTCGCCCGACGCCGTCCGGCTCAACGAGCAGCGCAAGGCCGACGAAGACGCGCTGCGCACGGCCTATATGGCCACTTTCTCCGACGAATGGCCCGCGGCCTGCGGCAATCATGCCGTCATCGCCGAGTTCGTGCGCCGCGCCGGCCCGTTGCGGCCGAAAGCCCTGCGTCTGCTCGGCGTCATCTCGGAGAAAGACCTGCGCGACGTGCCGCTCGACGTGCTGCTCGACCATCTCGACACGCCCGACGACGGCGACGCGCGCTTCGATGCCTATGTGATGAATCCGCGCGTGGCCGACGAGGCGCTCACGCCCTACAAAACGTTCTTCCGCGAGGCTTTCGGGCCCGACTTTCTGGCTCGCGTCAAGGCCAATCCGCGCGTGCTCGAAGCGTGGGTGGCCGACAGCATTCGCGTCAGCGCGGCGCGCAATCCGCAGCGGCTCTACATTTCGCCCGCCGCCGTGTTCCGCCACCGCCGCGACATCGATTCGCGTTCGCGCGACGTGTTCTTCGTGGCCGCAGCGCGCACGGCCGGCGTGCCGGCCCGCATCGACCCCGTCACGGGCAAGGTGCAGTATGCCGTGCCGGGCGGCGACGGCTGGACCGACGCCCGCTTCGCGGCCTCGACAGGCCTCGACGAGCCTCTTTCGGCCGACGGCCGGGGCCTTGCTGCGACGGCCGGGCTGCGTCTCGGCTTCGAGCCGCAAGGCCGTCTCGACGATTTGAAATACTACACGCACTTCACGCTCTCGCGCATGGACAAGGGGCTGCCGCGGCTGCAAAACTACGCCGAGGGCGCCGCGTGGAGCGAACTTTTCGCCCGCGAGGCCGAAGTCGACGCGGGGCAATATGTGCTCGTCTCGGGTCAGCGTCTCTCGGACGGCGGCGTGTTGGCGCGCGTCGAGCTTTTCGACTTGCCGGGCGGCGGAAAAAGGGAAATGCCCCTCGTTCTGCGGCACGACGAGAGCCGCGTGCAGGTCATCGGCGCCTTCGACGCCGAAACACGCTACGCCGACCGCGCTACAGGACAGACCAAGTCGATACTTTCCACCACGGGCCGCGGCTACTACACGCTCTTGCTCGTCCGCCCCGGCCACGAACCGTCGGCCCACGCGCTCAACGATTTGCGCGAAGCCCGCGAGGCGCTCGAACGCGACGGGCGAAAGATTCTCGTGCTCTTTGCCGACGCCGCCGAAGCGGCCCGCTGGCGCGCCGAAGACTTTCCCGGTCTTCCGCAAAACGTCGTTTTGGGCTGCGACGAGGGCGGACGCATCGCCGAAGCGCTCGAAAGCGAGTTCCGTCTCAAAGCCAGCGACTGGCCCGTGGCCGTCGTGGCCGACACGTTCAATCGTGTGGTTTTTCTGTCAACGGGTTATACAATCAATTTAGGGCAAAAATTGGCCGAACTCCTCGGTCGGTTGGAATAAGCGGGAGATAGGTAAAACTTACAGGGAGAAAGTTTGAACTTAGTCTGAGTAAGTTGAAACTTTCTCCCTGTAAGTTTTGCGCTGTTCGGCGTGGCTGAAAATCAGGACTGAAGAAGACCGAAAAAATCGGCGAAAAACAGAAAGTGGTGCGGCAGCGAGCGGCGCCAGTAGGGCCGCGTGTGCGCGCCGGGCCGCACGGTGTAGTCGTGGGCCACGCCGCGGCGCGTCAGTTCGCGGTGGAGCGCCTCGTTGACGGCGAAAAAGAAGTCGTCCGTGCCGCAGTCGAGCACGATGGCCAAGTCCGGACGGACGTTGTCGAGCTGCGAGACGACGCAGTGCGCCAACCACGCCTCGGGATGGCTGTCGCGCGGGCCGAGTATCTGCCTGAGGTTCCAGTTGTCGGGAAAGGGGCGCAAGTCGACGCCGCCGCTCGTCGAGCCGCAGGCGCCGAACAAGTCCGGATGGCGCAGCGCGAGCCACAAAGCGCCGTGTCCGCCCATGCTCAGGCCCGTAATGGCGCGGCCCGTGCGGTCGCGGCGCGTCTTGTAGCGGCTGTCGACGGCCGGAACGAGTTCGCGCGTCAGGTAAGTCTCGTAGCGCATATCCTCGCGGCCGGGCCAGTCCCAGTACCACGACTTTTCGCCGTCGGGGCAGACGATAATCAGGCCGTAGCGCGAGGCGATTTGCGGCAATTCGGGCAAAATTTCCTGCCACGAGAGCGGACTGTCGCCGTAGCCGTGGAGCAGATAGACCACGGGCAGGCTGTCGGCGCACGCGCAGCCGTCGGGCACGACGACAAGGCTTTTCATGGTGCGCTGCACGGCCGTGCTCGTCACGCAAAGCGTGTCGACGCGTCCGGCGGCGGCCGTAAGGGACGCGAACGCGAGCAAAAGGAGGGGAAATAAGCGGTTTTTCATGGATTTCGTTGCGGAAAGTGCGAAAAAATGCGGGCAGCCGCTCGCCGGGGAGGGCTGCCCGCGCTGAAAAAGTCGGTTCGTGTTGTCGCTGAAAAGCCTTAGAGGCTGATGTTCACGCCTACGCCGATCACGTTGTTCGAGCGCGTGTAGTCGGCCGTGTAGACAAGACCGGAGGCTTCGGCCGTAGCGGTCTTCTTGTGCTGATAGAACGTGTGGAAGTAGGCCACATCGAGCGTCACGCGGCGCGCTACGCGAATGTTGGCGCCGAGGCCGAGCGTGTTGCTCGACACGACGAACGACTTGTCGTCCATATATTCGTCCGTAGTGCCGTATTGCGTCTTCTGCCAGCCTGCACTGACGGTGAAAGTCTTGTTAATGTCGTACTCGGCGCCGGCCAGCACCTCCCATGTGCCGCTGTCGAGCAGCTTGTGGCGGTCGCCGTAAGCCTTGGCCTGCTTGTCGAAGTAGTAGTGGAAGCCTGCGTCGAGGCGAAGCGGCTTAACGGGCGCATACTCCACGCCGAGCGTGAGCAGAGCGGGAATGTCGCCGTCGACTTTCTTGCCGTCTTCGAACTCGCCGAGGGCTTCGCCGAGCTGAGTGTCAAATTTTTCTCCGAATTCGCTCAACCCTGCCGCTATTTGGGGCGTTTGCAGCACGGCGGCGGGCACTCCTGCACCGACTAAGGCGGCAGGCAGTTCTTCGACGCTGGGTGTGTTGTTCACAGACTGATTTTTCAGGCGCATACGGGTGCGGAATTCATATTTGGCGGCGAAATTCCACTTGCCGTCCTCCGTGCGGAAATCTGCACTGAGGATAGGCGTCACGCCGAAGGCGTTCTGGTCGCAGTTGAGCTCGACATCGGCGCCGCCGGGCAGCATTTGGGCGAGCGGAGTGTTGCCCACGGTGATGTTGCGCAGATAGCCGTAGTAGTTGCACGAAGCATAGACGCCGCGCAGGCCGGCCGACACGGAGAAGTTGTCCGTAATGCGGCGGGCGGCGGCCAGCGAGAGGCCGAAATAGTACTGACGGCCGCGCATATAGCTGTCGTAGGAATAACCGGGCATAGACAATCCGGCTGCATTGGGGAAATAGACGGAAGAAAGTCCGGGTGCGGCGCCGAAAAGGGCCGAAACGGCGTCGATGCCTTGGGCCAACTGTCCGATACCGGCGGCCGTCTGCGCAATCATGTGCTCGAACGAGCCGAGACCTTTGTCGAATTCGCACTTTCCGCCGCCTCCGCCGATGGCAAAGTTGAGTTGCACCGACCATTTCTTGCGGTTGAAGGCGGCTTGTATGGAGGGAATCACGGGCGCCGTGGCCTTACCCTTGAACGTGCGCGACGGGTTGCCGCCCATCTCCGTGTTGGCCGCAAAAGGCGCGTAGGTATTCTCGATGGTGCGCGTCTGAAAAGCCGCTTGCCAGTTGAGCGAGAGGTGGAAGCCGTCGTTGAGAAACGCTACGCCGGCCGGATTCGTATAAACGCCGTCGATAGCCATCACGGCGTCGCGCGCCGGATTGCGCAAAAAGGCGACATTCTGATTCGTGTTGGTCAGTAGTCCGCCGGCCAAAGCGTCGGCCGAGAGCAGAGCGGCGGCAAGAGCCGCGAGGAGGGTTTTCTTCATGAAAATGTTGTGATTTGTTAAACGCGATGCAAAGATACGACATTGTTTGCACATAAAGGATGTTTTTGTGCAGTATTTTTGGCACAAAAAGACCGCAAGTGTGCAAACTCTGGCCTTATTGCCGCGCCATAAGCGTCCGCAGCGCCGCGTTCGGACGGCCATTTTCGCCGGTCAGGGCCCGTCGGTGACCCCAGCCGGCGGCTTTCCGGGGCGTCGGGCCGATATGCAGAGTGCGCCGGCCGGTTTGTCCGCGGTTTGCCGCGCGCGTCGGCCGGCTTTTGCTGTGCCGGCCGAAACTTTCGCCGTGCAAGCAAAAACTTACTCAGACTAAGTTTCTCCCCGTTGCGCAGCCCGTCCCTGCAACGCTCAGCAAACGGCCTGGAACAGACGAAGTCCTCCCGATTTTTTGCGAATCGGGAGGACTTCGTCGTACCGAGAGCGGGACTCGAACCCGCACGGGCATTACTGCCCAAAAGATTTTAAGTCTTTCGTGTCTACCATTCCACCATCACGGCCCGGTTGTGTGCAAAAGTACGAATTTAGTTTTGTATCACCAAGCGGACGCCGTCGTAGAAAATGCGGTAGCGGAAAAGTGGCCGGCCGGCTTCACCCGATATGACAATGCCGAGGTTCTCGAGGTCGTAGATGCGGGAACATCGGCGGCAGCGCACCGTGACGGGCGAGTCGAAAGCCAGCGCGATGCGCAGATAGAGCTCGTCGTTCTCATAGCAGTTGCGGCATGCGAGGTCGAAAGCGATGTTATACCACGTGCCGTTCATGTCGGGTACGGAGGGTGTACCCGCAATGAAGCCGCAGATGCTCTCCGTACGCCCGTAACTCTGCTCGACGGCGGTGATATTGAGCTGATTTGTCTGGCCGTTGTACGCCGTAACGGTGTGTCGGGCGTTGTTTGTCGTAATCGTGCAGAAAGTGCCGGGACTTTGCAGCGCGGCACGCAGTAGCTGCGCCCCTGTCAGGTCGTCGATGCGTAGGAAAGCCTTGATGCCTTTTGCGTAGGGGCTTTCTGCGTCGTCGGTACAGGCCGCAAGGCTGCAACAGGCCAGCAGCAGAGGCAGCAGGCTGCGGCTTGCGGCGCGGAAACGGCTGAATGCGGCGGCTTTCATCGGCCCAAAAGGCGATTTTCGGCCGCTTCGACGGCCCGAAAGTTCAGCCGGTCGAAAATGCGCGCCATTTCCTCAGCCACACGGTCGTTGCAAAGATTGCCGATGGAGCCTTCGTGCGTGTGATGCAGCTCCTTGCAGGGCACGAAGCGGCCTGCCTCGATGTCGAGCCCCACTTTGCGGTAGGCATCGCGGAAAGGCATGCCCGCGGCCGCCAGCCGGTTGACTTCTTCGACGCTGAACATGGCGTCGTAGCGGCTGTCGTCGAGAATGTGTTCGTTGGGCACGATGCGCTCGATGATATATGTGGCCATGTCGAGGCAGGAGCAGAGGCTGTCGAACGAAGGCAGGAAAACATCCTTGATTTCCTGCAAATCGCGAAAGTATCCGCTGGGCAGATTGTTGGTCATCAGCACGATTTGCTGCGGAAGCGCCTGCAAACGATTGCATCGCGAGCGAATCAGCTCGAATACGTCGGGATTTTTCTTGTGCGGCATGATAGACGAGCCTGTGGTACACTCGTCGGGCAGCTTCAGAAAGCCGAAATTCTGGGAGTTGAACAGACAGGCGTCGAAGGCAAGTTTGCTCACCGTCGCGGCAATTCCGGCCAGAGCGAAGGCTGTGTTGCGTTCGCACTTGCCTCGGCCCATCTGGGCGTAGACTACGTTGTAGTTCATGGCCTCGAAGCCCAACAAACGCGTAGTCATCGAGCGGTCGAGCGGGAACGACGAACCGTAGCCGGCGGCCGAGCCTAACGGGTTGCGGTTTGCCTGGCGGTAGGCAGCTTCGAGCATGAGCATGTCGTCGGCCAGACTCTCGGCATAGGCGCCCAGCCAGAGGCCGAAGCTCGACGGCATGGCCACTTGCAGATGCGTGTAGCCCGGCATGAGCACATGGCGGTAGCGTTGGCTTTGGCGTTGCAGCGTGTCGAAGAGTGCGCGCACGGATTCGGCCGTCTGTCGCAGACGGTCGCGCGTAAAGAGTTTCAAGTCGACCAAAACCTGGTCGTTGCGCGAACGTCCGCTGTGGATTTTCTTGCCCATGTCGCCGAGCCGGCGGGTCAGCAGCAGTTCGACCTGCGAATGTACGTCCTCCACGCCGTCTTCGATGACGAAACGGCCCGATTCGGCCTCGGCATAGATGTCGCGCAGGGCAGCGAGCAACGTTTCAAGTTCTGAGGCGGTGAGCAGTCCGATACTTTCGAGCATCGTGATGTGGGCCATCGAGCCGAGAATGTCGTAAGGGACCAGCAAGAGGTCGAGCTCGCGGTCGCGGCCGACGGTGAAGCGGTCTATTTCTTCGGTGGGCTGTACGTTTTTCTCCCAAAGTCTCATAGTGTGACGCGTTTTTCGGATTTCAGAACAAATGCCGGCTGCTTTTCAGCGGGCAGCCAGCATGGCGAGGGTCGAAGCCAGTCCTTCGGCGGCTTTTGTCAGCGGGCCTTTCACCATGCCCTTCATGAAGATGTTCACTTCGGCGCCTATCGTGACGCGCATCTTCGACCCTTCGCCCTCGGGCACGAATTGCAGCCAGAGCCAGAGCTGAAGGGGCGCCCCCTGGCTGGCGAATTTCAGCAGTTTGGGCGCTTCGCGCTCGACGATGCGCAGCGTGATGCGGCCCATGGGCGATTCGATCGCGATTTCGTCTTCGGAGAACGTGGCCTGCTCCATCTGTGCGCGCAGCTCGGCCGCTTTGTCCGCGCCGGCTTCGCGTTCGAGCGCCTCGCGCACCGAAGGGTCGTCGAGCTGGCTTTTCAGCGCTTCGAGGTTTTGCAGATTGCCGAAACGTTCATAGGCCTCGTCGGCCGACAGCGGCAGATGTTTTATCCCGCTTTCGAATTTACTGACAGACATGTTGTGAAATGGTGTTTCAGGGTTGGCTTTTGCGCTCCGCGGCGGCGCTTGCAGGCTGCTTTCAGCCCGGTGGCCGGAACTTTCGCTGCGTTGGGAAAAATTAACGCTGAGTAAGTTTGAACTAACGCTGAGATAGTTTCAACTAACACAGACTAATTTTCTCCCTGCAAGTTGTCGCGCCTTGCCGGCCGCGGCTTTCGGTCGGGCAAAGCCCGCGGAGTTGTGGCGGCAAAAGTACGAATTTTCTGCGTGATGACAACACTTTCGGCCACGCTTGTGCTGTCGGCGTCGTGCGCAGCGGTCGTGTCATCTGTCCGCCGCAGGGCGTGGCGCCGGCCGCATTCGCTGCGTCTCGGAAGGGGTGTCGGGCGTCGTTCCCCTGCGCGTTTGCAAAACGGACTGAACATTCTGGCCCATTCGCACCCGTTTTCCGATTTTTTTTAAGGAATTATATGCGTTTCGATTTCTGTAATACAGAGAAATTATTTAACTTCGCGCCGAGTATTTGAAAAAACAACTTATAGTCCTAAAAAACAAATTATGAGAATGTTTAACATTTGTCGCGGTTGGCTTCTGGTTGTCGGTCTGGTGGTGTGTGCGGGCACTGTGCATGCGCAACGCATAGCCGTCAAGACGAATGCCCTCTATTGGGCAGCGCTGACGCCCAACATGGGGTTTGAATTCACCCTGTCGCGCCATTTTACACTGAACATAGAGGGGGATTTCAGCCCGTTCGACAAAATCGGCCAGTATGGCATCAAGCATGGCTCGCTGACGCCCGAAGTGCGTTACTGGTTCAGCGGACGCCCGCAGACGAGGCACTTTGTCGGTGTGGCCGGCATGGCGACGATGTACGACCTTCAGGCGAAAAACACCAGGCACAGCGGCGATGCGTTCGGCGGAGGCGTGACTTATGGTTATTCCTATGTGCTTAACCGGCACTGGAGTATCGAGGGCACGGTAGGACTCGGCCTGTTGCACCGCAGCGAGATGAAATATGCCTGCGGTACGCCCATGCCCGATGAAATCAACCATCGGGGCATCGCTTTCGCTCCCATCAAACTGGGCATATCGGCCGTATATATTATTAAGTAACGCCGTGGTTTAATTCAAGAAAAAGGAAAGAGACGAAATATGAAAAAACTTTTGGAAAACAGCTTCCTGCTCCGCTCAAGCCTCCTGCTCCTGCTGCTGGCAGGCGCGGAAGTGGCTGCATTTGCGCAGGATACATTCAACCTGACGGTGCGCGTGACGGGAACGAGGCTGATGGAAGTGCGCAACAGAATGGAACTTCGGGAAGTTCCCGTGTCCGGCGCCCGCGTGACGCCCGTAATCCGTCAGAAAGGCAAGCCCGACATAGTCGAGGAAATGCGGCGCACGGACGAAGGCGGCGAACTCTATCTCCGCGGAGTGTCGAAAGACTTCGTACTTAATGTCGACGCAACCGATTTCGGCTATGAAATCATCAGCGTCGATTTGAGCAGAGCCAAATTGGCGAATGGCTCCCACGGCGACAAACTGCTTCAGGTGAAATTGGTCAGCTCGGAGCGTCAGCAAGTTATCGGAACCTCTATGGTACAGGGAAAAAGCCGAGGCATAGAGGTGGATAAACTCCCGGCCATCGTGGTGGGCGACACGTTGCAGTTCGACTTATCGTCCGTCAGCTTCGAACGCGAACACTTTCCGCGCAATGCGCGCATCGTGCTGATGCCCTATGTGCTCAATCTGACCCGGGGAACGACCACCGTGCTCGAACCCACTGTGCTCGACAACACGGAATACCACTTTTCGCAGGATCGCCTCTACGGTTTCGACATGAAACGGAACGAACCCATAGGCCGGCTGATGAACGAACAGGCGCTCAACGAACCTTTGGCCGTGATATGGACGCCCGATTCGGCAACCGTGTACACGAAGGACCTATTGCGTAACGCGCAGTTTGCAGCTTATCGCAAATATAAAATGGAGACCGATTCCGCTTTCCGCGCAAACCAATTATATAATGAGTATTTGGCTCGCGAATACGCCAAGGCCGCTCGCGAAAAAAAGAAATCCCAAGACGGGAAAAGAACCGCGTCGTCGAAACGTGGAGAAAATAGCGGAACAAGTTCTTTTGTGCGTACGAATGTCGAAGAATGGAATCAGAAGAAAGGCAAAAAATCGCGCAAAAGCAAAGATGAGCAGAAAACGCTGGCCGACAGTGTGTACGAAGTTCCGGTCGACCCCTTTGTTGAGCGCTTTGGCCCGATCGATGACTTCTGGGCCCGCATAGAAGGCGTGACAAAAAAAGAAGACACGGAGAAAATGAAAGACCCGGTGGCCGTTCGCCGGAAAATAGACTACTATAAAGACGCGGATGCTTGGCGAAACCTCAACGAATACAAGCCCTATAAAGTCCGGCTCGAAAATGGCCGCGACATAGCTGTGGTAGATCTCGTTTGGCAAATCGAGGACTATAACAAAGTGCTTTGGCGCGATACGACTCAGGTGTCTGCCGGCATGACTCGTCCGCTGGAGTATCTGCAGTGCGACTTCGGCTCCGCGCCGCAGCTGACGGACGAACACCTTTGGCCGGCGCCGGACGGCACGGAAGAGATGACTACCGATGCCGACCCCATACGCTTGAATTTTGCACAGGGCGAATCGACGATAAATCTCTCCGACTCGCTCAACAGAGCCAATTACCGCAAAATGGTGGACGACATCGCAACGGTGGTGAACGATCCGAAAAGCCGCATCCTCGGTTGGAGCGTACATGGTACGTCTTCGCCCGAAGGCGGTTACAATTTCAACGTAGCGTTGGCCCAGCGCCGTCTTCAATCACTTGTGGGCATGATTCGCCGCGAGTTCCCCAATATGATGTCGACCCCCAAGGTTTCTTCGACCGTGTTGACGTGGGACGCCGTAATACCCTTGCTTCGCAGAGATGGCCTGAAAGATTATGCCGACGAAGTGGAAAACGCCCTTGCTCCATTCAAGGAAATTGCCAATGAAAAGGATCGCATCGAGCGCCAGGCTGAAGTACTCGCCAAAAATCCGCAACTCCTGGAATTGATCAAGGAAAAATATCTGCCTCAGCTCCGTACGGTAGAATATGAGGTGAAATATAAAGAATACCGTACCCGCCGTTACGAAGAAATACAGCGTGAATACGACGTCAATCCGACATCGCTCAGCGAATATCAGTATTTCGTGCTTTTGCAAAACGAGACGGATCCCGAACGCCATGAGCAAATCGCCCGTTATGGCCATGAACGTCATCCCCGTTCGCGCTACATCTCCAATGCGCTTGCAGCCGATTTGCTGGATCGCGGCGCTGCCGACGTGGATATACTTAAAGATTACGCCGGAATACGCCATGCCTATTATGATGGCGAGGCCCGAAAATCTGCTTATTCCCGCGTAATGGCACGCAATCAGCTCGTAGCGCAGATGCAGAAAGGCCTTTATACGGACATGGCACGTGATTCGCTCTGGGTAATTCTTCAGAATGTTCCGGCGGGATTGTGCTTTACGGATACGTTGGGCACCTCTGCCAGATTTGTGGCCGCCGTTGCGCAAGCAAGATTGGGTTTTGCCGACGATAATACGCTTTCGACCATCGAAGGAAGTTGTCTGCGCAACAATATCCTGATTAAAATTCACGATGGACGCGATAAAGAGGCCTACGACGTGCTTAAACCGGTGTTAACGAATCTGACGAGCGAAAACAAAGAGATTCGTGAAATGACGGACAGCATCAATCATTTCGAAGCGCTGGACTACATGGTAATGTCCATTTGCTGCCTGCGCAACAATGACGAAGATAATGGCGGAGACCTGCTGGTCGAAGCCCTGAATCGCGATTCGGCTCTCTATGAAATAGCATTCAACGACGGAACACTCTATAATTATATTATGGAGCAAAAGGACAAGCCGGCCGAACTCCGCAAAATCGACATAGAAAAGATTCTCGAGCTCGAAGACATGCTCGACGGGCAAAAGGCCTACGCATTCGGCCTGCCCGCAGGCGAGCGTTACAACAAAAAGGTTCGCGTACTTAAGAATAACGATGAGATGACCGACGAAGAGTTTGACCGTCTGCTCTTGGAATCGACAATCAGACGTTCTGCTCAGCAGAATATGGATCAATAATCACCCAGCCGAAACATAGAAATGAAAAAAATACTGTTTCTACCTTTATTATGTCTGCCGCTTGCGGCTTATGCTCAGACGGACAGTGCTCAGCGCACGAAGGATGACCAGCCGGGATTCCAGCGGCTCGAACAGCGCTTTGCCGACTACACCCTGCAAAGCAAAAAACTTCAGGTATCGAAGAAATTTGCCGAGAAGAAATTTCTCGATCACTTTTTTCTCGAAGGCGGCGGTGGTTTCAACTCGTCTATCATCCGTTTCGAAACCGTAGGAAATCCCCATGCCTCCGGCGGATTCTGGAAAATCGCCCTTGGTGATTGGGTGACGCCGGAACATGGATGGCGTGTCGGTGCCAAATTCGGCAAATTCAATTCAGTGGGCAAAGCCGAGTTCAAGGCCATTACGCTCGACTATATGCTCAATCTGTCTTCGCTGGCAAAATTTCACTATGACGCCGCACAGGAAGACCGGAGGCGTTTTGAATTCTATGGCATTTTCGGTCTCGACCTGATGCAGCTCGACCGCAGGGCGCAGCATTCATTCGCTGTCAGCGGTCATGCCGGTCTGCGCGGACAGTATCGCATGTCCGATTATATGCATTTGTTCCTTGAACCTCAGTTCGCGCTTTATTCCAAGGACGCATTCGTACCCAATGGCTTCCGGCGCATGTATTCTGCTGTCTCGATTTCAGCCGGTATCGGTTATCATCTCAACCAGGCCGCCCGTCTGCGCGCTGCAGCCCAAGCGCAGAAGCAGGAGGGAGAATCGTTTATGGGTAACATGTTCTTCTCGCTGGCTGGGGGAATGTCGGCCATTCTCGATAAAGAGGCGTCGCGCAAGTTGCGTAATTATGGCCCTGTCGGAGCATTGAGCGTCGGCAAATGGTTTACGCCCGTCAGTGGCTTGCGCCTCAATTTCGGAGCTGCGGTCAACAAGCAGAACGACCCGCTCGTAGGCCGCTCGAAAGCTGTTTATTTGGGTGCCGATTATTTGTTCGGTCTTGATAATCTGTTCGGTGGAAATACCCGGCGCCGATTCTATGTTAACCTGTTGGCCGGTCCCCGCATCAACTTCTCGCGCACGATCAACAGAGACGAATATAATGACCGCCACACGACTTTCGGTTTTACGGCCGGCGCCCAACTTAATGTTACGGTCAGTCCTGTCACTGCCCTTTTCCTCGAACCTCGTGTAGACATCAACCAGAATAAGTTTGCCCCTTATGCCTCGCTGAGCGGAGCCGATGTGTCGCCGGCCTTGCTGCTGGGTGTGTCGTTCAACAAGGCTAAATTCTTCTATCGCATGAGCGAACGCCGTGCATTTGACGATGAATTTACAACATCCAAGTTCGGTCGTATGTTTATCGAAGCAGGTGTCGGTGCAGGCGTGCCTCTTGTCCATCCTCTTTTTACTGCGCATACGAAAGACTTTATCTCGCCCACGGCCCATGTCGGTATAGGCACCTGGTTCAAACCCCGCCATGGCGTCCGCCTTTGGGCCGAAGCCTCGAGCTGGAGAGATCGCCCCCATCTTTCGCGTGAACTCTCCTCGTATGCTGTGGCTGTCGGTGCCGACTATTTGTGGAACATCACGAACACGATTAACGGCTACTACGAAGACCGCAAGTTTGAACTTGTCGGCACGGCAGGTCTGAATCTCGGCATTAGCCGTTGGCATCGCAAACCGATGCCCGGTGCCAGTGGAGGTTTGCAAGGATTGTGGAATGTAACACCCACATGGTCGCTCTATCTCGAGCCGCAAGCCCGTGTTTTCGGTAAAAACTATCTGCCCAGTCAGGCCTTTACCGGCAATTTCGACGTCACGGCCGCTGTTCTGCTGGGCGCACGGGTGAATCTTCAGAACGGTTTCGCTCAGCGTTACCGCTCGCAAGATGACGAGACCGAGGCTCGCGAGCTGACCGAGGATTTTGTTGTATCTGCCGCCGTTGGTATCGCCGGTTCCGGCCGCTATATCAAATATAAAAATTTCAAAGGCCCGATGGAGCGTATCAGTTTCGGCCGCTGGATTTCGGCTTTCACCATGTGGCGTGCTAATGCCATGGTGACTACGCATAAGGGCTACACCGATAGTCCTTATATGAAGGTAGCGCTCGGCGCCGATTACGTTTTCGACATCACGAACCTCATCAATGGCTACCGTGCCGACCGTATGTTCTCCGCGCGGGCGCATGTCGGCGCCGATTTGGCTGTCGACCGCATTAAGGACGGGGGCTATGCCTCGGCTCTTCAGAAGACGGGCGTATTCTTCACGCCAGACGTGCATATAGGCGGCTCGCTCAACTTCCGCGTCGCGCCTAAGTGCGAAATCTTCTTCGAACCGCAGTTGGGTTACCAGTTCGTAGGGTCCTATGCCTCGCGCCTGGCCCGCTTCACGCCTTCACTTATGGCCGGTGTCAACTATCGTCTGAAACAAAAGTCAGGCAGATAAGCCCAGAGTGAATCGTTCCGGCATGTTTCGGTCGATAATCAGGCATATTTCTGCACAAAGTTTTACAAACATAGAGAAAGAGAAAAAGTATAATTTCAAATTAAACCTACACATCCATGCGTAAAATTTTCACACTTGTTGCTGCCCTTTCAATATGGTGCAGCGGAGCAAACGCACAATTTGTCTCCACGATGAAGAAACTGGATATTTTCAATCATTTGGGCGTCGCAGCCGGTATAGGCACCACCGGCGTTACGCTTGATTTGGGAACGACCGTTACACCTTGGGTTCAGCTGCGTGCCGGCGTCGACATCATGCCCGAACTCAAGATGAACACCACGCTCGGACTCAAAGAAGTAGACGGTACGCCTACGATCGTCGACTATCTCAAAGAAATAGACGTGCAGGGCAAGCTCTCCAACACGACGGGACACCTCCTTTTCGACATCTATCCTTTTGCCAAACGTTCGAGTTTCCACGTGACGGTGGGCGGCTACTTCGGCGGAGACAAGCTGATTGCAGCCTACAACACCAGCGGGCAGGACGGGTTGAAAGACATCTACAACTACAACCACCGTCTCGGCCAATATGGAAGCGTTCCCGATGAAGGCGGAAAAATCGGCGCCGTCCTTGGCGACTATTTCATCGAACCTGACGAAAACGGCAATGTCGGTGCGAGCATCCGCGTGAAGAAATTCCGCCCCTATCTGGGACTCGGCTTCGGCCGCATGGCGCCCAAGTCGCGCGTTAGCTGCATGTTCGATCTCGGCGTGCAGTTTTGGGGCAATCCGTCCGTCTGGAACGATACGGCCAACGAGCGTCTGGTCGAAGAAAAACTCAATGGCGAGGATGGCGGCATCATCAAGACCATTTCCAAAGTCTCCGTCTATCCCGTGCTGAGCATCAAAATCGTAGGAAAGATTTTCTAAGCCGCTCCATCGCGCTTTAACCGGGGCAGGGCCGCAAACTTGCGGCCCTGCCCTTGCTTTTGGCGGACGGCAAGCCGGACGAAAGAAAAAATAATGGA
>JAFLUW010000090.1 GCA_022508615.1 Prevotellaceae bacterium
CGAAATGGGGCGCTCCGCCGCCGCCGCCTTTGATGGCTTTGGCCGCTTCGCGTACCAGAGTGCCGGCATTGAGGTTGTGCGAGCTGAGCAAATCTTTGCTTATCATGACTGTGAGCAAAGGTTTGCCGTCGTGACAGGAGCCGAATACGGAGAAAGTGCTTTCCGGTAAAGCTCCGGCCACTTGGAAAGCCAGGTCTTTGACGGCTTCGGGCGAGATGTTCATCGAAGCGGGGAAGATGGTTTTGACCAGACGTACGCCGCCCGGACGGATTTCTGCCTCTTTGACGAGCCGGGCGCGGATCTGGGCCACATGTTCCTTGACGAAAGTTTCTACCTGTTTGTGGAGTTCGCTGTTCTCCTCGATGGCTTTGCGTATTGCTGCTTTCAGGTCTTTTGTGTTGTTGAAAAGTTCGTGTATGCCTGAAATGAGGTCTTCCTGAGCATAGATGCTTTCTTCGGCGGCTTTGCCCGTAATGGCTTCGATGCGGCGTATGCCGGCGGCTACGCTGCTTTCCGAAAGTATGCGAATCATGCCGATGCGTCCGGTACTTTGTACGTGGCATCCGCCGCAGAATTCGACACTTTGGCCGAACTGTACGACACGCACGCGGTCGCCGTATTTCTCCCCGAACAGCGCAATCGCGCCCAGTTTGCGGGCTTCGTCGATGGGAACGTCGCGATGGTCTTGCAGCGGAAGGTTTTCGCGGATGCGGCGGTTGACGATACGGGCCACTTCGCGGAGTTCGTCGGACGTTACTTTTTGGAAATGCGAAAAATCGAAGCGCAAATAGTCGGGTGTGACAAGAGAACCTTTCTGTTCGACATGCGTGCCGAGCACTTCGCGCAAGGCTTGGTCGAGCAGGTGGGTGGCTGTGTGGTTGGCTTCCGATGCACGGCGTGCTTCGGTGTCGATTTGGGCGGTAAAGGAGGCTTCGGGATGAACTGGGAGTGCCGTTGTCAAATGTACCGGCAAGTTGTTTTCGCGTTTTGTGTCGAAAATATGTACGGTCTCCGTTTCGCTGACAAGAGAGCCTTTGTCACCGGTCTGACCACCCATTTCGGCATAAAAAGGTGTGCGGTCCAATACAAGTTCGTAATAAGTTTTCTTCTTTTGCTCTACACGGCGGTAACGCAGGATGCGTGTCGGGCATGCTGTATGGTCGTATCCGACAAATGTTGTTTCGCCTTGCGCCAGTGTCACCCAGTCTCCCGTTTCGACCTGAGCAGCTCCGCGGGCACGTTCCTTTTGTTTGAGCATTTCGGCGTTGAATGCAGTTTCGTCCACGCCGAGTCCCTGCTCCGCGCAAATCAGTTGGGTCAGGTCGAGCGGGAAGCCGAACGTGTCGAACAGCGTAAAGGCTTTTGCGCCGTCCACAGTCGTTTGGCCCTGCGCTTTCGTCTCTTCGATTACGGTTTCGAGCATGGAGATGCCCGTAGCGAGCGTGCGCAGGAAAGATTCCTCCTCTTCCTTGATGACCTTGCCGATGAGTTGTTGCTGTGCCGGCAGTTCGGGATAGGCGGCGCCCATTTCCTCGACAAGCGTAGGCAGCAAACTGTAAATAAAGGCCTCGCGGCGGTTAAGGAACGTGTAGGCGTAGCGCACGGCACGGCGCAAGATGCGGCGAATCACGTAGCCCGCCTTGGCGTTCGAGGGCAACTGTCCGTCGGCTATGGAGAAAGCGATGGCGCGCAGGTGGTCGGCGATAACGCGCATGGCTACATCGCGCTCTTCGCTCTCGCCGTAGACAAAGCCCGAGAGTTCGCCTATCTTTTTTATGATGGGTTGGAAAACATCTGTGTCATAGTTCGAGCGTTTGCCCTGCATCACGGCGCAAAGGCGCTCGAAGCCCATGCCCGTGTCGATTACTTTGGCGGGAAGTCCCTCCAACGAGCCGTCGGCCTTGCGATTGTATTGCATGAAAACGAGATTCCATATTTCGATAACTTGCGGATGGTCCTTGTTGACGAGCGAAGCGCCGGGCGTAGCTGCTTTCTCTTCGTCGGGACGGATGTCGATATGTATTTCCGAGCAAGGGCCGCAAGGGCCCGTGTCGCCCATTTCCCAAAAATTGTCGTGCTTGTTACCATTTATAATATGGTCTGCGGGGAAATATTTCGCCCATATTCCGGCTGCTTCGTCGTCACGGCCCAGTTTGTCGTCTGTCGAGCCTTCGAATACGGTTACATAAAGATTTTTCGGGTCGATGCCCAGTCTCTCGACGAGAAACTGATAGGCCCACGTGATAGCCTCCTCCTTGAAATAGTCTCCGAAACTCCAGTTCCCGAGCATTTCGAACATGGTGTGGTGGTAGGTGTCGTGTCCGACTTCTTCAAGGTCGTTATGTTTTCCGCTGACGCGAAGACATTTCTGTGAATCGGCCTGCCTGCGGCTCTTCGGCTCGGCGTTTCCCAAAATGATGTCTTTGAACTGGTTCATGCCGGCGTTCGTAAACATTAGGGTCGGGTCGTCTTTTACGACCATTGGCGCAGAAGGCACCACAAGGTGCCCTTTTTCGGCGAAGAATTGTTTGTAGGCTTCGCGTATTTGGTTGGCTGTCATCATTGTGCTTCGTTTTTTCTGAATTATGGACTACAAAGTTAGCGATTTACTTTCTAATATGCAAAGCATGGCTGTCCGAGAGTCAAATTGGCAGCTTTTTGTTGGGTCGTATTGCGAAAATCCTTATCTTTGTGCCGCGTATTGCAGGTGTGACGGTTTATTGTCCGCAACAACTTTTGCCCGAATGCCTGTTTCGTAAAATTTTACAATACTTTAAACTATTGAATATGAAAAACAAATTACTGTTGTTTGCTGTTTTGGCGCTTGTCAATGCAAGTGTGGCTGTTGCGCAGCGCTCTATTAATCTCACTCCGCATGCGAAAAGCGTGACGGAATTACGCTCAGACGAGTATCTCGATCTGCCGTCGGCGTTTACTGTCTGCACCGGCGCTATGCCTGATTCCGTTGTAGACGAAGTCCTGAAATTCGCTGCCGTCCTGAAGGTCTCGGCCAATATCGACGTTGCGCTTTCGGCCGACGATGAAACAGCCCTGCTTCGTCTTGAGAAACCTTCCGAAGCGCAGTCTCTTTCCATGGGCTCTGAGGGCTACCGCTTGGTCGTGAAAGCCGACGGCGTGACGATTTCCGCCAATACGGCGGCCGGTTATTTTTATGCCTTTCAGACGATAAAGAAAGTTCTTCCGTCCAATGTCATGGCCGGCGTGGCCGACACTTCGGTTACGGCCTATCGTTTGCCGTTGATGACCATCGACGACAGCCCCCGCTTCCGCTATCGCGGCTTTATGCTCGACGTGTCGCGCCATTTCTTCGATGTAGCGCAAATCAAACGCATGCTCGACGTCATGGCCTGCTATAAACTCAACCGCTTCCATTGGCACCTGACCGACGACCAAGGCTGGCGTGCCGAAATCAAGAAATATCCGAAACTGACCACCGTCGGCGCGACGGCGCCCAACACCCTCCGCAACACTTTCGACAACGGCGAGTACTGGACGAACGAGCCTTACGGCCCCTACTACTACACGCAAGACGAAATGCGCGAGGTCGTGGCCTACGCCAAGAAGTTGCATATCGAGGTAATTCCCGAAATCGAGATGCCCGGCCACTTCGCTGCGGCCGCTACGGCCTATCCCGAGTTCAGTTGCTCGCCCAACGGCAGCCATTCCGTGTGGTCCAACGGCGGCATTTCGACCGACGCCATCAATGTCGCCAATCCCGCGGCCGTTCAGTTCAGCAAGGACGTGCTTGCCGAACTCATTGAAATCTTCCCCTACGAATATATCCACATCGGCGGCGACGAATGCCCCACGAGCGCGTGGGAGAACAACGCCGAGTGCCAGGCACTTTACAAAAAGCTGGGACTGACGAGCTACCGTCAGTTGCAAAATATCTTCAATAAAGAAATCAACGACTTCATCAGCGAGAAAGGCCGTCGGCTCATCGTGTGGAACGAAGCCATCACGGCCTCGGGCGCCGACACGCAGCTGATGAGCGAACTCGGCGTCACCGTAATGAGTTGGTCGCCCGCCGTAGCCGGTGCGCGCAAGGCCGCCGAGTTGGGGCTCGACAATATCTTTACTCCTTATGGGCCTTATTATATTAACCGCGTGCAGAGCACCAATCCCGGCGAACCCGTCGGTGCGGGCAACGGCGCCGACAACGTGCAGAGCACTTACAGTCAAGAGCCCATTCCCTCCGACATCAGCGCCGCCATGGCCGCTCACTACACAGGCGTGCAGGGTACGTTCTGGTGCGAACACGTAGACGATCCCTCGATGCTCGAATATCTGGCCCTTCCCCGCCTCATCGCTATTGCGGAAACGGGCTGGACGCCTCGCGAAAACAAGAACTTCGAAGATTTCTGCGTCCGTATCAGCGCCGACTCCGTAATGCTCAATTATAACGGTTACAACTACGGCCGCCACTATATGATAAACGCCGAAACGGTCGAGAAAGTCATGCCCGTAGCCGGCGAATACTACCGTCTCGAAACCCGTGCTTCGGGCGAACGCGCCGGTCGCTGCATCGAGTTGCTTTCCGAGAACTCTCCGCTCCTCTCCACTTATTCGGACAAAGGCGCTGCCGCCGGCCGTCTGTGGACGAACGCCCGCGCCGCCGAAGGTTCGGCCGACGAAGACCGACAGATGTGGAAGTTCGAGGAAGATGTCAACCGCCCGGGTTACTATGCCATGGTCTGCAAGGCTGCTCCCGACGGTTCGGTCAGCGGTTCCCCCTCCGCACAGAGCACGGCCGGCCGCTGGAGTTACGATGAGCAGAACAAACACTATGTCTTTCGCCTCGGCACGCACGATGCCGGCTACGGACAGGCCGGCTCCGACTACTATTACAGCATTCAGAGCGAAAATGCCCCCGGCGGATACCTGAATGCCTCGCTTGGCGGTCAGGGTTACGCCGTCAATTACTACGCCAACCCCGCCGACGGCAACAGCGGCTTGTGGACATTTGTCGGAAAAGCCGTCGAAAGCGACATGCCCGTTTACGACGCGTTCACTCCGCTTGAAGTAGGCCGCACCTACCGCATCTCGAACAGCGTCGACAAGTTCGCCGGCTCTTCGCTCACCGACACGGGCAGCGGCGATCTGCTGCGCCACTCCTCCGACCGTTGGACTGCCGACGCGTGGACGGTGACTTCCTCCACGGTCAACGCCGACAATTCGCAAATCGTGCAGTTGCGCAACGCCGTGACCGGCCGCAACATCGCCGCCAACGGCACGAGTTTCTCCGCCCGTCTCGGCTATACGGCCCATGTAGGCACTACGCCCGCCGATGTCGAGCTTATCTATTCCAAATCGACCGATGACTTCACGCTCCGTGCCGGCGGCGCTTCGGGCAAAAAACTCTTCCCGCTCCCTTCGGGCGCTGTCAATGCCGGCAACACCATTAATGCCGACGCCGACGCCATTCGCCAGCAAGGCGCTGCGTGGAACATCAGCGAAGTCCACCTCGTGACCTATGTCTGCACCGACGAGCAGGGCGCATCGCTCGGCACGTTCGTCGGCAGCGAGCCCGCCGGCCGACCCTTCACGGCTTCTGCTCCCGAATTGAAGAACTTCTCGCCCGTCAGCTACAACGGCACAGACGAGCCGACCGCCTTGTCGTCGCTCGACGAGGATGTCACCGTGCAAGTCGTCTACCGTCGCGCCGCATACAGCCTCACCGTCGAAAGCCGCGACCAGCGCGGCGCGCTCATCGCCCGCGACGAGCAGGCCGTGCCTGTGGGCGAGACGTTTTCGTTCGCCCACCCCGAACATGCTTACTACACTTTCGAAAGCGCCGACGTTGAAGACGGCGCAACGCTCGCTCTCGAAGCCGACAAGACCGTGACGGTACGCTATACGACCACGGCCTACTGCGGCGTCAAGGCGTTGACGGCCGCCGTGACCGAAGTATCCGGCGGTTGCAGCTATGTCTTGTTCGATGCCTGCACGACCGACGCCTCGCGTCAGGGATACCGTCGCGTCGTGCCCTCCACGGGTCTCGTCAACCGCTTCACCTCGATTGACGACGCCGACCCCACCGCCGTATGGACCCTTGAAACCTACAGCACCCGTTTCCGCATCCGCAACGACTACACGGATCTCTACGTACCGCTGCTGCAAAACAGCGCACAGACCTTTCTCGCGAGCAAAGTGAACTCCGGCAGCTTCGCTTTTACGCTCAACGCCGACGGCGAAACGTGGAAAATCAAAGGAACGAACGACCGCTGCTGGGACGGCACGGGCAATGGCGACCTTGTCGGCTGGAACGACCCCGGACACCCCATTCGCATCTACGAATTTATCGCTCAGCCCTATTTTTCCGTCGAAGTGATTGAAGAGACAATCGCCGGACAGACGCTCGCCACGTCGACCGCGCTGGTCAAGGCCGGCGAACCCTATACGCTCCGCCTCACGCAGCGCGAAAACTACGTCGTGAGCCGCATCGAAGGCGCTGAAGCGCTCGATGCCGTGGCCGACCACCTCACCGTGCACGTCATCTACGACGACCTTACGGGCATCGGCTCCGTTGCAGCCGGCGACGAAGCAGCCGCAGGTGTCTACGACCTCTCCGGCCGCCGTCTCGGCGGCATTTCGGGGCGCGGCGTCTACATTGTCGACGGCCGCAAGGTGATTGTCCGCTGACCGTTTTCTTTCCGGCGTCGTCCGGTTTTCTTTTCCACCCGCTGTGCGGGAGCGTCGGGCCGAAGGCGGACGTGTGCAGACACTTGGTTTTCAGACGCGCCGACGAATCGAAAAATTGCAGGGAGTAAGTTTGAACTATCTCAGACTAAGTTCAAACTTACTCCCTGTTAGTTTTTGCTGACGCCGACATTGTGTTTCGGATGTCGCGCGGAGCGTGTCGCCGGCGGCTTTCGACCGGCGGTATGGCGGTTCTCCGCTCGTTTCGGTACGGCCTGCGGCGCGTCCGGCCGCATGAAGCGGTTTCGACTCCGGCCGTATTTTTCAGGTCATTTTTTTTCAATTTTCCACAGAGTTACATATATTTGCATGCACTTAGCATGCATGCCATCATGAACAGATTATTTTCGAAAAAGACTTTCTGTGTGCTCTTTTCCGCCTGCTTCTGCCTGCTGATGCTCCCGTCGGAAAACGTGGGCGGCGCCGACGA
>JAFLUW010000091.1 GCA_022508615.1 Prevotellaceae bacterium
TGCCGAGTTCGGGATACTCGACGCACTCGATGCTCTTGATGTTGTTCTGGGCCAGAATGGCGGCCGGGCCGCCGATGGAGCCGAGGTAGAAGCCGCCGTGCTTGCAGCAGGCGTCGGTGACGGCCTGCGAGCGGTTGCCCTTGGCTAGCATGACCATCGAGCCGCCGCGGCTTTGGAAAAGATCTACGTAGGGGTCCATGCGGCCGGCCGTGGTGGGGCCCATAGAGCCGCAGGCCATGCCCGCAGGCGTCTTGGCCGGGCCGGCATAGTAGACGGGGTGGTTTTTCAGATAGTCGGGCATGGCCTCGCCGCGGTCGAGGCGCTCCTTTATCTTGGCGTGGGCGATGTCGCGGGCCACGATGATGGTGCCGCTCAGCGACAGGCGCGTCGAAACGGGGTGTTTCGTCAGCTCGGCGAGGATTTCGGGCATCGGACGGTCGAGGTCGATGCGCACGGCGTCGCCTTCGCCGGCCTGACGCAGCGACGCGGGGATGAGCGACGCGGGGTTGTCGTCCATTTTCTCAATCCAAAGGCCGTCTTTATTTATTTTGCACTTGATATTGCGGTCGGCCGAGCACGACACGCCCAGACCTACGGGACACGAAGCGCCGTGGCGCGGCAGGCGGACGACGCGAATGTCGTGGGCGAAGTACTTTCCGCCGAACTGGGCGCCGAGGCCTATCTTCTGAGCCTCTTCGAGCAGCCGTTCTTCGAGCGCCGTGTCGCGGAAGGCACGGCCCGTTTCGTCGCCCGTAGTGGGAAGGTTGTCGTAGTAGTGCGTCGAGGCAAGCTTGACGGTCAGCAAGTTCCGCTCGGCCGACGTTCCGCCGATGACGAAGGCCACGTGATAGGGCGGACAGGCGGCCGTGCCCAGCGTTTTCATCTTCGAAACGAGGAAGGGCACGAGCGTGTCGGGGTTGAGGATGGCTTTCGTCTCCTGATAGAGGTAGGTTTTGTTGGCCGAGCCACCGCCTTTGGTCACGCAAAGGAAGCGGTATTCCATGCCTTCGGTGGCTTCGATGTCGATTTGTGCCGGCAGATTGCAGCGCGTGTTCACTTCGTCGTACATGTTGAGCGGAGCGTTCTGCGAGTAACGCAGATTTTCCTGCGTGTAAGTGTCGTACACACCGCGGGCTATGGCCTCCTCGTCCTCGAATCCGGTCCACACTTGCTGGCCTTTCTCGGCGTGAACGATGGCCGTGCCGGTGTCCTGACAGAGGGGAAGTTTGCCCTTCGAGGCCACGTCGGCGTTGCGCAGGAAGGTAAGGGCCACGTAGCGGTCGTTGTCCGACGCCTCGGGGTCGGTCAGCACGCGTGCCACCTGCTCGTTGTGGCTGCGGCGCAGCAGGAAGGAGACGTCGCGAAAGGCTTGGTTAATCATTCGCGTGATGCCCTCTTTCTCTACTTTGAGCACGGGCGTGCCTTCGAAGGAGGAAACGCTGACGTAATCCTTCGAAAAGAGATAGTATTCGGTATCGTCTTTCCCGAGCTGAAACATCGGGGCATACTTGAACGGGGGATTTTGTGCCATATCGTTTTGTTTTAAGGATTTGACTGATGTTCGGGCAAAATTATACAAAAAGCGTGAAAACACACGCCAGCTAATCGAAAGAAAATGCTTATTTTTGCGCCGGAAGGACGCGGGGAAAGCGCGTCAGACAAGTGCAAACCGTCCGGAACGCCGACTGCGGCCGCCGGCGAACAACACAACATCTTCATGGATACCAACAATTATTTCAACGAAACGGAAAACGAGGAAGAAATCGACTTGGCCAGACAACTGCACGCCTGTTTTGCAGCCGTAGCGAGCCGCTGGCACTGGTTTGTCGTTTCCGTCATTCTCTGTCTTGCCGTCGGCTGGATTTACCAGCAGCGAAAGACGCGCATATATCAGCGTCAGGCCGTCATACTCATCGAAGATAGCGACGGCGGCAGCTTCTCGTCGCGCAACCGCAACGCACGAAACATCAGCAACAAGCTGCTCGAACTCAACGGCGTGAGCGTAGGCGACAATCTGATTAACGAAATGTTCATCATCACCAGCCACCGGCTGATGAAGCGCGTGGTCGATTCGCTCGGGCTCGACGTAAACTATTCGGCGCAGGAGGCTTTCCACACCGTACCGCTTTACCGCGCGCGTCCTTTCGAGGTCGTTTTCGCCCAAAAGGCCCGCATACCGCAGTTTTTCGAGGTTCGTATCAAAAACAGCCGTCAGGTGGAGCTTTCCGCCTTTTCCTACATCGACGAAACGGGTAAAAAGCACGAAAGCAATCGGAAAATTACTGCGACACTCGGACAGCGTGTCGCTACACCCGTCGGCAGTCTCGTCGTAGAGCCTCGGAAAGATTTCCTCAGCTATCCGAAAGACAACGCCGTAAGGGTAAGCCACCTGCCCGTCGACCTTTGTGCCGCCGCATACAAGGCTGAAATTTCGGCCAGCGAATACGACAAGGAATCTTCGCTCATCGTGCTCACTTGCAACGACGACGACCCGAAACGGGCCGCCGACGTGATTCGCGAAACCTTCGAAGCGTACAAACGCGACGTGCTTGCCAACAAGAATCGCGTGGCCGAAAGCACGGCACGCTTCATCGACGAGCGCATACGGCTCATCGGCAGCGAACTCTCGCAAGTCGAGGGCTCGCTGGCCGGATTGAAGAAACGCATCGGCGTAGTTGATTTCCAAACGGCCGCAAACAGCTACACGACCGAAAGCGCCACGGCCCGACGCGAAGCCATCGAAATGGAGACACAGCGCTCCGTAGCGCAGTATCTCAAGGAATTCATGCAGGAACAGAGCAACGTCAAAGAGCCGATCCCTGTATTGCCGGGAATGTCGGGCAACAGTCTCTCCTCGCAGATTTCCGATTACAACCGCATGATGATCGAGCGCAACCGCATGGCCGACAATTCCAACGAACAATCGCCGCTCGTCGTCAATATCGACAAACAGCTTACCTCGCTGCGCGGCGCCATTCTCGCTTCGCTCGACAATTACGTCAAACAGCTCGACCTGCAGCTCCAGTCGGCCCGCCACACGGAAAACGACCTGAGCCGCATCATCAGCCAGGCGCCCGAAAACGAAAAAGAAGCCCTCGACGTGGTGCGCCAGCAGAATCTGAAAGAAGCACTCTACACCTATCTGCTCAACAAACGCGAAGAAGTAGCCCTTCAGCTGGCCATCAACGAAACCAACGTGCGCATGGTCGAAGATCCGCTCGGCCCGTCTGCTCCCATTCGGCCTAGAAAATCCATTATCATGGGCATTGCACTGTTGGCAGGCCTGTTCATTCCCGTCGTGCTGATTTACCTTATATATATATTCGACCGCACGCTCAATTCGCGCCACGAAGTCGAAAAAGCCACCGACGCACCGATTCTCGGCGAACTGCCCCGCTGGGAAAAGTGCGACGAACGGAGCAATATCTCCTCGCTGTCGAACGACGACCCCGTGACCGAATCTTTCCGCATGCTGCGGTATAATCTCGAATTCATTCAAAAAGGCAGTCGCGTGCTGCAAACCACGTCTACCACGCCGGGACAGGGAAAAACCTTTGTGGCGCGCAACCTTGCCGTCGTGCTGGCCATGCGCGGCATGCGGGTTCTCGTCGTCGACGCCGACATCCGCAAACGCACACTCTCCAAGAATGCACACAATCCCCGCGGTCTGAGCAACTATCTGGCCGACAGTTCCCTCCAACTCAACGATTTGATCACGCCTTCCGTGTTCTGCAAGAATGCCGACTTGCTTTCGGCCGGTCCGCTTCCGCCCAATCCCAGCGAGTTGCTCATGAGCGACCGTCTGGAAGCGCTCGTCGAGGAAGCGCGCAAGAATTACGACTACCTGATATTCGACACAACACCCTTCTTCTCCGTGGCCGACGCCGGCATCGTGAACCGGGTGGCCGATCTCACGCTCTACGTGATGCGCATCGGCGTGCAGGAGCGCGAATTCCTTAAAGATTTCGACAAAATGTACCGTGCCGGAAAATTCCGCAACCTCTATCTCGTGCTCAACGATGTGACGGCAAAAAACGACCGTTACAGCTACGGATATGGCTACGGTTATGGTCAGATCGAAAGAAACAGCGAAGAGAAACCCGGCGGCCTGAAAGGAAAATTAGCCTTTATGAAGAGGAAATAAGCGTACAGAAGTTGCACGCACAACGGACATTCGCTTCAATACGCAAGTTGCCGTTTCCGAACAGTTTCGGAAACGGCAACTTTTTTCTTGTCCGGACGCCGGCTGGGGGCTTGCGGTTTTTGTTGCGGCGGCACAACGGCCGACGGACGCTGCGCTGCGGCTCATTCGCGCAGACATGCTTCGGCATAGCCGAGCACCGCTTCGGTTTCGTCGGGATGGAACCAGCGCACGGAGGCGTCTTTGCGAAACCAGAGTAACTGCTTTTTGGCATAGACGCGCGTATTTTTCCGGATACGCTCCAGCGCGAAGTCGAGCGTCCACTCGCCGTCGAAATGGCGGAACAATTCTTTGTAGCCCACCGTGTTGAGCGCATTCTCGCTGCGAAACGGCAACACGCGGCGGGCTTCGTCCAGCCAGCCGTGCTCCACCATTTCCGACGTGCGCCTGTTGATGCGGCCGAACAGCTCGGCCCGTGGCCGGTCCAGCCCGATTTTGACGATGCAGAACGGCCTTTCTTTCACCGCCGCGCGGCGGAACGACGTGTAGGTGCGGCCCGTTTGCCGGCATATCTCGAGTGCGTGAACCACGCGCTTGGGGTTGTGTGTGTCGCAGCGGGCATAGTAGCCGGGGTCGAGACGCAGCAACTCGGCAGCCAGCGCTTCCAGACCTTCATGCTCCAGACGACGCTTCATTTCGAGGCGCACTTCGTCGCGCACGGTGGGAATGTCGTCGATGCCGCGGCAGACGGCGTCGACGTAGAGCATCGAGCCGCCCGTCAGCACGGCTGCGGAACTGCGGGCATGAATCGCGGCGATGGCGGCCAGTGCGTCGCGCTCGTAGCAGGCGGCGCTGTAATAGTCGGTCAGCGCGAGCGTCCCCACCAGGTGGTGTTGCACGCGCCGGCGCTCGGCGGCGGAGGGTGCAGCCGTACCTATAGGCAGGTCGCGGTAGATTTGCCGCGAGTCGGCGCCCACAATTTCCGTACCGAAACGTTCGGCCAGCCGCAGGGCCAGCTCCGTTTTGCCCACAGCCGTAGGGCCGACGACGACGAACAGCGTTTTTCTCTCCATGCGCGGCGTTGCGGGCGTTCAGGTAGCTGCCGGCGTGTGCACCACGCGCTGCGGGAAGGGAATTTCGATGCCTTCGCGCTCGCACATCTCGCAAATGGCGCGCAGACCGTCGAAGTAGACGCCCCAGTAGTCGGCATTCGCCACCCAGCAGCGTACGCAGAGGTCTACGCTCGAGTCGCCGAGGTTTTCCACGCCGACGAAGGGCGCCGGTTCGGCCAGCACGCGGCTGTCGGCGGCCAGTGTGGCGCAGATGAGGCTGGTGGCGCGGACCATATCGGTGCCGTAGGCCACACCCACGCTCCACTGCACGCGCCGTTTCTCGGCACGCGAAAGGTTGACGATGAGGCTCGACGAAAGCGCGCCGTTCGGAATGTAGGATACCTTGTGGTCGGCCTGCCGCAGTATGGTATGGAAGATTTGTATCTGCATCACTTCGCCCGTTTGTCCCTGCGTTTCGATCCAGTCGCCCACGCGGTAGGGCTTGAACAGCAGGATGACGAGGCCGCCGGCGAAGTTCTGTAAATTTCCCGAGAGCGCCATGCCGATGGCCACGCCGGCCGAAGCCAGCAGGGCGGCGAAACTCGTCGTGTTCACGCCCAGCGCGCCCACAATGCTCACGAAGAGCAGCACCATGAGCACGATGTTGGCTAAGCTGTGCAGGAAGCTGCGCAGTCCGGCGTCGACATCGTGGCGCGTCAGCACCGTTTCGAGCAGCCTGAGCAGCAGCCGCATCAAGAAGCGCCCGACAAAGTAGATGACGACGGCGATGAGTATGTGCCGGCCGGCCGAGAGGCAGAAGTTAAGCAGGTGGGGCAGCAGTTTTTCGAGGTTGGCGTAGTCGGCCACGGGAAGGGCGGCCGCTTGCAGCGTGAGAATCATGGCGTAGCGTTTTGTCGGAAAAAAGTTTGGCCGCCCGCGGGGCGGGACAGCCTTTCATGCAAGACGCCGGCCGCCCGGGGCGGCCGGCGCAAGGTCGGTCGGCAGCGCTCACTGGCCGGTGACGCGGCGGGCGCCTATATATCGACGGTTGTAGTAGGGCTGGGAGGAGTCGTCAATCTTGACTCCCGTGGAGCTGGCGTGAATGAATTTGAAGGCACCGGTCTCGGCGTCGGCTTCGGTCACGATTCCCACGTGGCCCACCGCGCGCGAGCCGTGCGAACCGCCGAAAAAGACGAGGTCGCCGGGGCGCAGCTCATTGCGGCTCACGGCTTCGCCCTCGCCGAACTGCGTGCGCGACGAGCGCGTCAGCTCGATGTTCTGCTGGCGGAACACGAAATTCGTGAAACCCGAGCAGTCGAAGGCCGAAGGGCCGCTCATGCCGCGGCGATAGCGGGCGCCGATGTAGCGTTTGGCCGTCGCCACGATTTCGGCGCATGAGGCTTCGAGGTCAGCGCTTGCCGCCGCGAAGACTTCGGCCTCGGCGGCCGCCACAGCAACCTCGGCGGCGGCGCGCACCTCGCGCACCGTGCCGCCCGGACGGTCAGGGCGCGGCATGTTCATGGGCTCCTCGTCGGGACGCTGGGCACTGGCGGTCGAAACGCCGGCCAAGACGATGAGCAGCAGGGATAAAAGTCGGTTATGCAGCACTTTTTATTTCGTTTTTATGTGTTTCTACAAAAATACTTCCGCAAAGTTACGACATTCCGGCCGAAGGACCAAGCCGCAAGCCGACGAATCCGCCGGCCCGGGGCGACGCGGGGCGCAAAAGGGCCGCTGCGCGCGACGCGGCAAGAACAAGGCCGTCCGCCATGCGAAAAAGGGCTGCGGCCGCGTGACGAACGGCCCGGCGGCGCCCGTCATGCAGGGGTTTCGTCAGCACGGCGGGAAACTTGCGTGGCGCAACGTAAAACTAACGCTGAGTAAGTCCGAACTTAGTCTGAGTAAGTTGAAACTTAGTCTGAGATAGTTCGAACTTACTCAGACTAA
>JAFLUW010000092.1 GCA_022508615.1 Prevotellaceae bacterium
ATAGACCTCCACAAATCGCTGTCGGATACTTTCAGACAAAGGGCAGCAAAACGTTCTGCTTCTACATAATTTTTCTTCCGAAAATAGTAAATGATGGCCTTCTCGAGATTAGAATAATAACCGACTATCCAACCGGCATTCCGCGCACGATATTTCAATTTTCCTCCCCGAACAAGCTGTTCCCTGTCTGCACTGTCGGTACGCAATACATAGTCGCAAACTCCGTAAGTACTCGAAAAGAAAGCGGCAGTGTCCATCTGCTGCTTCAAATAAGCTTTCTCGTTCTGTGCTGCATAAAGCAATAAGTTAGCCTCCACGCCCAAAACATACAAACGCGGATCTCCGGTCCAACTGCTATCTGCCGCCAAAGCTTTAATTTCAGACAATGCCTCGACAGCCTTACCCGATTTCAAGTTGCTTTTGATTTGCTTAAATGCTTTTTGCGCTGCAAGCCCTTGTCCGAGTAAAAAGAGGAAAAAGATATATATATACTTCAAACGCACGTGAATAGTTTTTTCAAAACTCTCAGGTTCCAAAAAGAAACCTGAGAGTTTTTGCAAATATTTTTTTCAAAGAAGCTGACATTATTGTTGCGGACCCAGATACTGATCCATTTCATCGGCTTTTTCTTTCTGCTGCAGGTTCGTGTAAATCATCTGCAACATCGAAGCCCAAATTTTCGGGTTGTCGGGAATAAGTTCTCTTACCTTTTCCATATGCGGGAGCGCTTTTTCGTAATAAGGCTTGATTTGCGTATCGATAATTTTGTTGTTTGCGATTCGCACATCATTCTGCTCCCTCAGCGTTTTTTTCTTGGAAGGATCGCCCATTTTGAAATCTCCGCTGTTGTGCCGCTGGATAACTTCATTCGTATAAGAAACGGCCATATTGTAGTGCGCATCTGCAAAGTCATCATCCAACTCCAAAGCCTTCTCGAAACTTTTCCGTGCAGCTGCAAAGTCACGTTTAATGTTCAAGTCTATACAACCTTTCAGATACCAAGCCGTTTTCGATTCGGGATTCTTCTCTGTCAGATCGACCGCCACTTTCATGGCGTCGTCATAATCGTTCTTCTGATAGTAATAGTACATGAGACTTTGAGCAAAGTTGGGATCCTCCATGCGCCCCACAGCCTCAGTCAGCGTATTCAGCCACGCAGCCGAATCGCCAAGCGCCGCCTCCGCCTCCATTTTCATTACATACAAATCGCGCATCGAAGCCGGATTCTCAGCCGAAAGCGCCACTTCTGCATTTTCTTTTACCTTGTCCCAGCGTTTCGCCTGATAATTAAAGACCGTTACATTGACAGCCGACTGATTATAAGCCTCGGCTTTCGATGCGTAGATAGAATCCGTCTCGCTTGCCGTAAAAATCGGACATTTGGGCAGATCAATATATTTCTGGAAAAAGTCAAGGGCCTGATCCTGATGTCCGGCCTGATACTCGAATACGCCGCAGTAGTTATAATAGTCGAGCATAGCCAGCACACGCGCTTTGTTCTGCGCTACGAACTTCGGCTTAACCCGTCCTTTCTCGTCAGGTTTCACATCCTCCTCATAACTTTTGATATAATAGGATATTGCCTTGTCCACGCAGGAAAGGAATAATGCCGTATCGCAGGGAAGTCCCTGGGCCGCATTGATCAGCTCTGGATTCAGCATTTTTGCACTGCATTCGGCTGCACGATGATATACCTCTGCAAGTTTCGTCGTTTTCGGATTCTCCATTGCGCTTTCCAGTACGGCCAGCGCCTCGACGAGATTATTCTTGTTTTCAAGCTCCTCGGCCTTGTAAATGGCATTGTTCTGAGCAGACATTCCCGTGGCTGCAAAAGCCAGGGCAATTACAAACTTTTTCATAATCGTTCGATTTTGGGTTATTCTTGGTTTTGCATTTCGCCATTGCCGGCATCTGCCTCCGTCATTTCCGTTTCGACATCCACATCCTCGCCGGTCGACGTCGGCACCTGGCAGACACTCGATATTTTGTCGCCGCGTTTCTTCAAATCGATGAGCCGGACGCCTTGCGTCGCACGTCCCAACACGCGCGTATCGCTCACTTTGAGGCGAATAGTCGTTCCGCTCCGGTTGATAATCATCAGATCCTGGTCTTCGGTAACGGCTTTTATGGATACGACTTTTCCGGTCTTTTCTGTAATTTGCAGAGTCTTCACGCCTTTCGCGCCACGTCCGGTCTTTCGGTAGTCTTCCACCAGCGAACGCTTGCCGTAGCCGTTTTCACTGACCACCATAATCGTCTCGTTCTCGGCATCATTGATACATATCATGCCGACAACCTGATCTTCACCGTCCGCATCGAGATGCATGCCGCGTACACCGGTAGAGATGCGGCCCATCGTGCGGATAGCCGTCTCGTTGAAACGAATGGCGCGGCCGTTGCGGTTGGCCAGCACGATTTCATCCGAGCCGTTCGTCAACACGACGTCGATTACGCGGTCGTCCTCACGGATATTGATCGCGTTTACGCCATTCATACGCGGACGAGAGTATTCCGTAAGACAAGTCTTCTTCACCACGCCCTGCTGCGTGCAGAACAACACGTTGTGCGTCCGGCAGAAGTCCGGGTCGCCCAATTTGCGAATGTTCAGACAAGCGTTCACGCTGTCGTCGCTCTCGATATTGAGCATGTTCTGTATGGCGCGGCCTTTGGCATTCTTCGCCCCTTCGGGCAGATCGTACACTTTCAGCCAGTAGCAGCGACCCTTTGCCGTGAAGAAAAGCATCGTGTTGTGCATCGTGGCCTGATAGAGATACTCGATGAAGTCCTCGTCGCGCGTGCTTCCGCCCTTCGAGCCCACGCCGCCGCGAGCCTGTGCCCTGAATTCGGCCAAAGGCGTGCGCTTGATGTAGCCGAGGTGCGAAATCGTAATGACCACTTCGTCGTCGGCATAGAAGTCTTCGGGGTTGAATTCCTCGGCGCTGAGCCGTATCTCGCTCTTGCGCGGCGTGCCGTATTTTTCTTTCACTTCCACCAATTCGTCGCGAATCACCGTCTTGCAGAACTCCTCGTCCGTCAAGATGCGGTTGTAGTATTCGCAGCGGCGTTTCAGTTCGTCGCTCTCGGCGTGCAGTTTTTCCTGCTGAATGTTGGTCAGCTGGGCCAGACGCATATCGACGATGGCCTTGGCTTGCAGTTCGTCCAGTCCGAAGCGGTTCATCAACGCCTGCTGCGCTTCCGCCGGGTTTTTCGAAGCCCGAATAAGCCGCACCACCTCGTCGATGTTGTCGCTGGCAATAATCAGTCCTTCGAGAATGTGCAGACGCTCTTGCGCCTTGCGCAGGTCGTATTGCGTGCGGCGTATCACCACATCGTGGCGATGTTCCACGAAGTGACGGATACAATCTTTCAACGTAAGCTGCTTGGGCCGTCCTTTCACGAGTGCGATGCAATTCACGGGAAACGACGATTGCAGCGGCGTCATCTTGAACAACTTGTTCAGCACGACATTGGCGTTCGCCTCGCGCTTCACGTCCACCACGATGCGCATACCTTCGCGGTCGCTCTCGTCGTTCACGTTCGAGATGCCGTCGATTTTGCGCTCGTTGACCAACATCGCAATCGTCTTGCACAGTTCGGCCTTGTTCACGCCGTAGGGAATCTCCGTGATGACAATCTTATCGTGCTGCGCGCCGGCTTCTATTTCCGTCCTGGCCCGCAACACCACGCGGCCACGGCCTGTTTCGTAGGCGCTGCGCACGCCCTGCATACCCATTATATATGCACCCGTCGGAAAGTCGGGCGCCTTGATATGCTCCATGAGCCCGTCCACGTCGATGTCCGGATTTTCCAGATAAGCCACGCAGCCGTCGATCACCTCGCCGAGGTTGTGCGTCGGCACATTCGTGGCCATACCCACGGCAATGCCCGTCGCGCCGTTCACAAGCAGGTTCGGAATGCGCGTCGGCATCACGCTCGGCTCCGTCGTCGAGCCGTCGTAGTTGGGCACCATGTCCACCGTCTCCTTGTCGAGGTCCTGCATCATGGCTTCGCCCACCAGACTCAGCCGCGCCTCCGTGTAACGCATAGCCGCAGCCGAGTCGCCGTCTATGCTGCCGAAGTTGCCCTGGCCCTGCACGAGCGGATAGCGCATATTCCAGTCCTGAGCCATGCGCACCAGCGCGCCGTAGACGCTGCTGTCGCCGTGCGGGTGATACTTACCGAGCACATCGCCCACGATGCGCGCACTTTTGCGCGTAGGCTTGTCGTGCGTATAGCCGTTCTGCATCATGCCGAACAATATGCGGCGGTGCACCGGCTTAAATCCGTCGCGCACGTCGGGCAGGGCGCGCGCCACGATTACAGACATCGAATAATCTATATACGAGGATTTCATTTCCTCCTCGATATTGACTTTTATGATACGGTCGTCTTGAATCATATAGTGATTAGTAATTTTTTTCGCTTTTCAGCCCACAAAATTACGAAATAAGCCGCACGTGTACAAATTCCGTTCATTTTTTTGCATTCCGCAGCGCTTTCCTCCGCCGGGAAACGCCGTGCGTCGTTCGCTGCAAAAACAAATCCGGCAAACGCAGCATTATGCGTTTGCCGGATTCCTCATTCAGCGTCCGTCGCGGGGAGACGGACAAGGCTTCGTCAGTCCGCCGTGTCGTATGATACAGCGTTCCAATCCTCAGCGTCCCAACCCTTTTGGTTGGCAAGCGCATCGCTTCCGCCGAACTCTTCATTTGCGGAACCGCCATCCGAGATCGAGATCGAAAGCATCGCAGGAGCGAGAGCCGCTACTTGCATCAGTACCGCTTCCGGCTTGCTATATTTCTTTTTCATAATTTCCATTGTTTCTTTGAGGATTACTTGACAAGAACCTTCTTTCCTCCAACGATATAGAGGCCCTTCGACATTCGGCTGACGCGGCGGCCGTCGAGTCCGTAAACCGCGGCATCGCTTTCCGCCTCTTCGGCGCCGGCGATACCAGTAACCACGCGGCCGAAGATATAAGCAGGAGCGCCCGCCGTTCTGGCTGCCGGCAGATAGGCCTTGCAGCCCTTGACCACAGTGTCGGTCGTGCTGTTCATCCTGTAGAATCCCGTTTTTCCGTTACCCTGTGCCAAGATGTAGATACTTCCGGATTCGTAGCTTTGGGTGGCAACCGAACCTTCGAGCGCGCCGATCTTTCCGGCCTCGTCCTCCGTGAGTTCAAAGCGGTACATGCCCGCTTCGGCTTCGAGCACGACGCCCGTTCCTGCCGGGATGTTTTCCACCGGAGAGAGTTCGGCCAGCATCTGGCTCTCGTTCACCGTGACGGTGTAGGCCGTCACCCCTTCGGGCACGCCGAGCGATACGGGAGCGTAGAGCGTAGCCATGCCAGCCTCCGTAACCGTAACGGGCAGCGACTCGACCTCCTCGAGCGTGAAGGTATAGGCCACGTCGCCTGTGGGCGTATTCGGGCCGCCGGCAGCGTCGGTGAAGTAGTAGTCCACACTGTTGGCCGTCCCTTTCTGCGTATAGAGACTGCGGGCACCGCCATTGAAAAGCACGTTATACTTGCTCGCAGCTCCGTTCGTGGCGGCCTGGAAACCGATTTTCGTACCCTCGACAATACCGTTGTAATCGACAAAGTTGCTGTTGTTTCTCAAGCGATAGCCCGTGGCAAGGTTCGTCAAGGTCGTTCCGTCGTAATAGAAAATCGTGGCCAGCTCGTTCTCGCCGTCCTTGCCCGTCACGAAAGCAGCGCGACCCGTTTTGTGCACAGAGTTCGCCGCGCCGAGATAGGGCTGGGCGTCCGTGCGGGCCGAGCGAATGCGGAGCAGCTGGCCAGCCTTCGGCATGTTGAGCGACAAGCCGGAAATGCTTGCCGCAGCCTCGGCGGCAGCCTCAACGTCAAAACTTTCGGGCGTCTTGCCTCTCAGCACATTCTGCGCATTCTCCTGAAGTCCGGCATACTGCCCAGCCGTCATGTTGCCATACTGGCCGAGCCGCGTGCCCACACTGTTCTTAATGCCTGCCGAAGCAAGAATCGCATCCTGCAAGGCGCGTCCTTCCGCATAAATGTCGCCATATCCGGCCAGCTCCTCAGTCGTTCCGGCATAGTGGAACCGCCATGCGCTGGCGCTGTTGGCCGTGGTCGTGTTGTTCCACGTCACCACGAGCGACCCCGACTCCTGCGCGTGCTGTACGTTGCCGCCGAGTTTCAGCAGGAACTGGCCCTCCGCCTGCACCTCGTCGGTCGTCGGCGTCACGCTGACAGCCTCCTGTCCGCGCAGCGGCTTTCTCGTGTGATAGTTCACCATCGCATATTCGCCGACAGTCATCACCTTGCCGGCACCTCTGACAATCCAAAGCATGCGGTCGTCCACGGTGTTCGCCGGACGGAAGTGAGGCTGCCCGCCGTCGACGTCGTCGATGATGTTGTTTCCCGTGCCGTATGCAGGGCTGCAATTCTCGATTGCATAGACGGGCCAAACGCCGTTTTCGTCGAGCGCGAGGGCAGCCAGCTTCGCGAGCACCCCGTTCCAGTCCTCGTCGCTTTCGGTTCCGGCCCACGTGTCGCACGCACCGACTGCGGCGTCCCATACCTCGGCCTTCACGCCCAGGTCGGCGGCCGTCGCGGCCTTCGGATAGTTGTCGGCGATGTAGTCCTTCACCACTTCGGACAAGTCGGCGGCCGTCATCCTCCCGATCATCCATGTCGTACCCTGCCAGTCGCCCGACCTCGGCGACCAGTTGCCGACGCCGCTGTTATAGTTGTTGGCGTCGATGCAGTCGTTTCCGCTGATCGACGGATTCTTGCACAGCGCAAAGCCGCCCACGGCGCTCTGCTCCGAAGTTTGCACGAGATAGAACACCGAGCCCTCGTCGTTGACCTTCTTGTCGCCGAAGTTGAGATACTTGCCGTAATACATGTTGTAGAGCTTCACTCCGCCGCCGTCCTGCCTGTCGATGCGCCAGTAGCTGGCCAGCGAGCGCGCCACGTGCTCCACGGGCAAGTCGGCGCCGGTCACCGTGAGCGAACCGCCGCGGTCGTAGCTGTCGATCGTGCAATAGACAT
>JAFLUW010000093.1 GCA_022508615.1 Prevotellaceae bacterium
GCCCACCATGTCGCCATTGGCGAAGTTCACGACGATGAAGTCGTACTTGTCGCTGCGAATGGCTTCGCAAAGTTTGTCTTTCACCTCGAAAGCGCTCATTTCGGGCTGCAAATCGTAGGTGGCCACCTTCGGCGAGGCCACGAGAATGCGGTCTTCGCCCTCGTAAGGCGTTTCGCGGCCGCCGTTGAAGAAGAATGTCACGTGCGCATATTTCTCCGTCTCGGCCGTGTGGAGCTGTCTCAGGCCCTTGGCGGAGAGGTACTCGCCGAGCGTGTTCTCTACGTTCTCTTTGGGGAAGAGTATGTGGACGCCCGTGAACGATGCGTCGTAGGGCGTCATGCAGTAGTATTGCAATCCGGGCACGCGCGTCATGCCTTCTTCGGGCATGTCCTGCTGTGTGAGCACCATGGTGAGCTCTTTGGCACGGTCGTTGCGGTAGTTGAAGAAAATGACGACGTCGCCCTCTGCGATTCGGCCGTCGCAGGTGGCGTTGACGAGGGGTTCCATGAATTCGTCGGTGTTCTTGTGCTCTTCGGTGTCGGTGTCGTAGCACGACTGCACGCCTTCGACCATGTCTTCGCAGGCGCGGCCCTTGCCGTGTACGAGCAAGTCGTAGGCAACCTTCACGCGATTCCAGCGTTTGTCGCGGTCCATGGCGTAGAAGCGGCCGATGACGGAGGCGATGCGGGCGCCGTTTGCGTCGCACACCTTTTGCAGGTCGGCCACGAAGCCCTTGCCGCTTTTCGGGTCGGTGTCGCGGCCGTCCATGAAGCAGTGGACGAACGTTTGTTCGGCCACGCCGAATTCTTTGGCTATCTCGACGAGGCGGAACAGGTGGTCGAGCGACGAATGCACGCCGCCCGTCGACGTCAGGCCCATCAGGTGGAGGCGCTTGCCCTCGGTTCGGGCGTATTCGTAGGCCGAGCGCACGGCGGGATTCTGCATAATCGAGCCGTCTTTGCAGGCACGGTTGATTTTGACGAGGTCTTGGTAGACGATTCTTCCCGCGCCGATGTTCAGGTGTCCCACCTCGGAGTTACCCATTTGGCCGTCGGGCAACCCGACGTTCTCGCCCGAGGCCAGAAGCTGGGAATGCGGATACTTGGCGAGGGCGTCGATGTGAGGAGTGGGGGTGCGGAAGATGACGTCGCCCGCACCGTGCGAGCCGATGCCCCAACCGTCGAGAATCATGAGGAGTGCTTTTTTTGCCATAGCGATATGTGTTTGTTTTTTTTGTGATAGACTTGGAAACAAAAGTTTTTTTGTTCGGCAAAGTTACGACAAAACGACGAAGAAAAGGCGGCCCGCAGCCGTTTTTCGTCGGTTGCGGGCCGCCTGAGGGCGGGCGGTGCGGCCGGTTCCTACTTTTCGTCGAGCGATTCGGGCCGCATCACGACGGTCAGACGGTTGTTTTGGCCGAGTACGATGTCTTTGGCGAAGCGGCGCACGTCGTCGGCGGTGAGGGAGTCCACTACTTTGTCGTAGTCGGTGAACGTATCGGCGCCGTAGAAGACGCTGCGGACGATGTAGTTCTGCCAACGGCCGTTCTCGCGCTGACCTTCTATGTAACTCTTCTGTTCGTATTGCTTGACTTTGTCGAGTTCTTCGGCCGTCACGCCGTTGCGTGCGATGTCGTCGAGGCCTTGTTGCAACAAGAGCAAGGCGCTGTCGACGGCAGCGGGCTTAACGGGGCAGTAGGTCTGGATGACGTATTCGCTTTCAGGCTGTCCGTCGGCATCGAAAAGGCCGAAAGTGCCGACACTGTAGGCCAGTCCGCCGTCTTCGCGGATGCTTTTCAGATAGCGTTGCGTCATGATGCTCGTAAGGGTCTCCAAAATGACGCTTTCTTTGAGTGTCCACGGACGCGGACCGTTGAAAATCTGCATAATGGCCGCTTTCGGCGTCTCCATGCTGCGGACAAAGGAATTTTCGGCTACGCCGCGCAGCAAATGGAAGCCGTCGTCGGTGTGCGTCTCGCGCTTACCCTTGAAAGGAATGGAGGCAATGTATTGTTCGGCGTAGAGACGGAGCGAATCTTCGTTGAAAGCGCCCGTTACGAAGAAGTCGAAGTCGCCGGCCTGGCCGAAGAAGCGGTCTTTATAGAGCCGCTTGATTGCGGCATAGTCGGCTTGGTCGAGGTCGGTCAGTTTAAGCGGAGCCTGACGCAGGTCGCCCTGCGAGAGGGTCTTGCGCACGCTGTCGACAAAGGCTTGTTCGGGTACTTTTCCGGCATTTTCGAGCATTGTGCGGCTTGTCTGTATGACATTGGCATAACCTTGTTCGTCGTTCGAGGGTTCGGCGAATTTCAGATAGGTCAGTTCGAACAAAGTACGCAGATCTTTCGGCGTGGCGTGGCCGGAAAGACGCTCTTCGTAGCGCGTCAGGCGGGAGTTGACGCCGGCTTGTCGCCCGGCAAGCTTCTTTTCGAGTTCGAGGTTCGTGAAATTGCCTGCACCGGTAGCGTTCATCACGTCGTCAATCAGCTTTGCGTTGGCCATATCGGCATCGGCGAAGCGGACAGTGCCGCCATGGCTGCGGGCTTCGAGCAGCACTTGCGAATTGTTGTAGTCCGTTTGCTTGTAGTAAAGGCGTGCTCCGTTCGAGAGCGTCCATACTTTATAGCCGAAAGGCGCTTCTTCCATTTTCTTCACGCTTCCTTTCGCGGGCAGGGCGCTGATGAGCGGCTCGTCGCTGACATTGTCCACATAAGCCTCGATTTCGGCGGCGCGAGCGGCTTCGACGGCGGCTTTGAGGGTTTCGGCCGAAGGAAGTTCGACACCCTCTTTGTCGGGATAGGCGCCGAGTACGACAAAATTCGAATCTACGCTGGCCGTAGCCTCGGCAAGAAAATTCGAGAATAACTCGGCAGGCAATTGGGGCGCTACCATTTTTACGACATTGTAGAGCGTTTCGAGGTCGGGGGCTGCATCGCCCTCTTCGAAGTGGCGCACGAGTCGGTTCACGTGCCATGCGCTCTGCTGATTCTCGCGATTGTCGTATTGTTTCTCGATTTGGCTGAGATATTCCTCGCGGGCACGAATAATTTCGCTGGTCGTGAGTCCGTAACGCCGTGCGCGTTCCAATTCTGTCATGACCGCGCGCAAGGCCTCGGCGTCTTTTCCTCCGGGTTTGGGCACGACCGAGAAACTCAGCGCGTCCATCGTCCTGCTCATGATGTAGTTGTCGTATTCGATGCTAGCTTCGACGAAAGGACATGCAGGATCGAGTGCCACTTCGCTGAGTCGTTGGTTGATAACGTGAGTCGTCACGAAAATCGTGTAGTCCGTGAGTAACTTTGCCATTGTGCCGCGCAGTTCGGCGGGGAGAGGGTCCTGTTTGAAATAGCCCAGAATGAAACCGACCTGGTGTTCGGGATCTTTGTCGACCACATAAATGGCTTCAGGTGTGGCCGGTACGGGATAATGCTCGTAGGCCGCAGGATTTTCAGGCATGGCGATGCTGCCGAACGTGGCTTCGATTTTCTTGACGACGGCGTCGGCGTCGATGTCGCCCACCACGATGATGCCTTGCAGGTCGGGACGATACCATTTCTCGTAGTAAGCACGCAGTTCCTCGGGTTTGAAGTTGTCGATAACTTCCATCGTGCCGATAGGGTAGCGTCGGCCGTAGCGCGAGCCGGGATAAAGCGTTTCGAGGTTGCGCTCTAGCATGCGGCTCATCGAACTTGAGCTCAGTCGCCACTCTTCGTGAATCACGCCGCGCTCCTTGTCGATTTCTTCGGGTTCGAGCAGCAGGCCGTCGGCCCAGTCGCGCAGCACGAGCAGGCATGAATCGATGTTCGACTCCGAGACGGGAACGTTGTCTATATTATATACGGTCTCGTCGGTCGAGGTATAAGCGTTAAGATTCTGTCCGAATTTCACGCCGATGCGTTCGCAGAAGGCGATGACGTCGTTTCCGGGGAAGTGGGTCGTGCCGTTGAAGCACATGTGCTCGAGAAAGTGCGCCAGTCCGCGCTGGTTTTCCTCTTCCTGCACGCTGCCCACTTTCTGTGCGATGTAGAAAAACGCCTGGTCCTTGGGCATTTCGTTGTGACGCACATAATAGGTCAGCCCGTTGGCCAGTCGTCCCGTGCGCACGGCCGGATCGAGCGGCAGTGCAGGCATTTGCTGCGCCAGGGTGCTCATTGCTGCGCTCAATGTCAGGGCAAGGAGCAAAATAGTTCGTTTCATTGATGAAAATGTTTGGTTGTAGAGATGTTTCCGACGTTAGACGCCGGCTGCAGTCCGTTTACTACAGCAGCCGGCGTTTTTTTCATAACATTCGCCTCAGGGTTTGACTTTTATCAGCTCTACTTTGAAAATCAGCGTGGAGTAGGCGGGAATTTGGCCTGAGCCGCGTTCGCCGTAACCCAGTTCCTGCGGAATGTAGAGTTCGTAGACCGAGCCTTCGGGCATCATCTGGAGCGCTTCGGTCCAGCCTTTGATGACTTGCGTGGGCTTGAACGTGGCGGGCTTGCCGCGTTTGTAGCTCGAGTCGAAGACCGTGCCGTCGATGAGGCGGCCTTCATAGTGCACTTCGACGTCCGACGTGTCGGCAGCGCAGACTCCCGTGCCCTGTGTCAGCACGCGGTATTGCAGACCGCTCTCCGTGGTTTTCACGTCTTTTTGTTTCTTGTTCGCTTCGAGCCACTGGGTGTTCTGCTGCTTGTAGGCGTGCTGATAGGCTTTGAGCTGATTTTCGGTGATGGCCGTGGCGACGCTGTCGCTCATGGCTGCGTGGCCCGTGAGGGCGTCGGCCAGCGCTTTTTCGTAGAGCGGCAGGTTGATATAGGTCGTGTCGCGTTTGCCGGTGAACTGCTGGTTGAGCATGGGCACGACTTGCTGACGGTTTTGCTGGGCTATGCGTGCGCCGGCCAGCCGTGCGGTGAGCCGTGCGAGGGTTTCGTCGTCCATGGGGTTGACCATGCTTTCGGCGGCTTCGGCCAGATATTTCTCGTCCACGCCTTCGCGTTGCATGAGATACTGTTTGAGTCCGCCTGCCTGGGCTACGGCCACGGCTACGCTGAACGTGTCAGGGTCGACGGCTTTGGGGGCCGCCTCGACTGCAACCAAGGCTTTCTTCTTGCTGTTGCTTTTCTTCTGTGCGCCCGCAGAGAGGGTCACAAGGCCGCAGAGGGCCAGAAACATGAGTTTTTTCATATGAGTTTTTCGGTGTAAGTTGCGATATATGAAGAAGCTCCGGAGACGGGGCACCGGAGCTTCGGGCTGTTGGGGCCGTTATTTCACGCCGACGAGTTCGATGATGAAGACGAGGGCCGAATAGGGGGGGATGCCGCCGCGTCCGTGGGGGCCGTAAGCCATTTCGGCGGGCAGATAGAGTTCCCATTTGCTGCCTGTCTTCATGTGGGGAAGAGCTACTTGCCAGCCTTTCACCATTGAGTTGAGCGGCAGTGTGTCGAAGTCCTTGCCGTGCGACATTGTGCTGTCGAACATCGAGCCGCCCGTCAGGTCGTCGGGATTGTCGCCCAGTCGTCCTTCGTAGATGACTTCCACTTCGCTCGTTGCCGTGGGCTGCACGCCGTCGCCGGCTTTCAACTCGCGGTAATATATGCCTTGCTCGAGCGCCTTGATGCCTTGCGTTTTGGCTACTTTGGCCATGAAAGCGGCGCTTTCGCGCTTGGCGGCGCCGAAGACGTATTCCATCACGAATTCATTGGCGCTCTCGCGGTCGAGGGCTTTGCCGTTCGCTTCCATGCGCACGTTGCCGCGGTAGAAGTCTTTGAAGCCGCGCAGGAAGGCGCGTTTGTTGATGTGTTTGGTCGAGTCGCCGCTGAACACCTGCATTTCGAGTTGCTGCGTGTTGGCGCCGAATTGCATGCCGGCCTGCAAGCCCATGTAGTAGGCCAGTTTGCCTTTGTCGTCGGCGGCTTTGAGTCCTTCGGCGTAGCCTTTGATGAAGTCGTCGAGGCAGGTTGAGTCGCAGCCCATGCGTTCGAGATACATGGCGAGGCCTCTTTCTTCGGGGGCATTCATGATGCCGAAGGCGTAGCTCACGCTGTCGGCGTCGTTTTTCAGGCCTGCGTCCGATTTGTGTTCGCAGCCGGTCGCGAGGAGGGCTGCTGCGGCCGTGGCGGCCGCGAAAAGGATTTTTTTCATGTTATGCGTTGTTTTTTCGGTTTGTCGTAAATGGCGGTTGTTCAGACTACGGCGATGAGTTCGACGTCGAAGACGAGTGCTGCGTAGGGCGGAATCGAACTGCCCGCGCCGCGCGCGCCGTAGGCAAGGTCGTAGGGGATGAAGAAACGGAACTTGGCGCCTTCGGCCATGAGTTGCAGGCCTTCGGTCCAGCCCTTGATAACGCCGTTCAGGGGGAACGTGGCGGGCTCGCCGCGCTTGTAGCTCGAATCGAAGACGGTACCGTCGGTGAGCCGGCCTTCGTAGTGGCACTTCACGCTGTCTGCGGCCGCAGGCTTGCGTCCGATAGCCGGCGTGAGCACTTCGTATTGCAGTCCGCTGGCCGTCGTGGTCACGCCGGGGCGTGCGGCGTTTTCTTTCAGGAAGGTTTCGCCCGCGGCTTTGAGCACTTTGGCCTGTTCGGCCTCTTGCTGCTGCAGGAACTGCTGCACCATGCTTCCGGCCTTGTCGGGCGCGATGTCGGTGGCGTTCCCGGCCAGCACGTCGGCGGCTCCGCGGGCGAATTGTCCGCCGTCGATTTCGCGGATGCCCATGCCTTTGAGGTTTTGCCCGATGACCATGCCGAGCGCGTAGGAGATTTTGTCCATAGCTGTCTGTCGTTATGCGTGTTGTTGTAGATTGTCTGGAATGTTTCGGCGCGAATTTACGCACAATTCTCGAAAGGGCGTGCGCCGGTCTCTTTTTTTTACTTTTTTTGCGTTTTCCCGGCGTTTTTCCGCGGCCTCGGCTGCCCGTCGCCGCGACGGGCGAAAACTAACGCTGAGTAAGTTTGAACTATCTCAGACTAAGTTTAAACATACTCAGACTAATTTCAAACTTA
>JAFLUW010000094.1 GCA_022508615.1 Prevotellaceae bacterium
TAAATATCAGGAAGTTATAGCACCTTCCAGCCTACTTTTTGCATATTAGGCCTAAGTTTTAATTTATTCAGACTAATTTCGAACTGTCTCGGACTAAGTTTCGACCGTCGCGAAACGCTTGCTCCGGACGTCCTCAGAACAGGCCCGGCGCGCCGCGCTGCGGGGTGTAGCCGAGGTGTTCGTAGGCCTTTTCCGTGGCTTCGCGTCCGCGGGGCGTGCGGCGAATGAAGCCTTCCTGTATGAGATAGGGCTCGTAGACCTCTTCGATTGTTCCGCCGTCCTCGCCGATGGCCGTGGCGATGGTCGATACGCCGACGGGGCCGCCGCGAAATTTGTCGATTATCGTGAGCAGTATCTTGTTGTCGATTTCGTCGAGGCCGTAACGGTCGATGTGCAGCGCGTCGAGGCCGTAGCGGGCTATCGAAGTGTCTATCCGCCCGTTGCCGCGCACTTGGGCGAAGTCGCGCACGCGGCGCAGCAGGGCGTTGGCGATACGCGGCGTGCCGCGCGAGCGGCGGGCTATCTCGCCGGCGGCCGCTGCGTCGAGCGGCACGCCCAAAATGCGCGCCGAACGCTGCACGATGGTGGCGAGCGTCGCGGCGTCGTAGTACTCCATGTGCAGATTGATGCCGAAACGGGCGCGCAACGGCGCCGTCAGCAGGCCCGAGCGCGTCGTGGCGCCCACGAGGGTGAAGGGATTCAGGTCTATCTGTATGGAACGGGCGGCCGGACCTTTGTCGATCATGATGTCGATGCGGTAGTCCTCCATGGCCGAATAGAGATACTCTTCGACGACGGGCTGCAAGCGGTGGATTTCGTCGATGAAGAGCACGTCGCCCGTTTCGAGGCTCGTCAGCAGGCCGGCAAGGTCGCCGGGTTTGTCGAGCACGGGGCCCGACGTAATCTTGAAGCCCACGCCGAGCTCGTGGGCGATGATGTTGGAGAGCGTAGTCTTGCCCAATCCCGGCGGACCGTGCAGCAGCGTATGGTCGAGCGGCTCGCCGCGATAGCGGGCGGCCTCGACGAAGACGCGAAGGTTGTCCACCACTTTGCTTTGTCCGGCAAAGTCGTCGAACGAAGGGGGCCGCAGGGCGTTTTCGTAGTCGCGCTCGGTGGCTGGCGCGGGCTGGCGGCTCTCGGAGCGTATGTCGAAGGTGTCGTCGTGCATAAATCGGGAACAAAGGTAGCGAGATTTTTTTAACCGTCGGGCCGGCCGCCGCCGGCTAAGCGGCGTCGAGCGCCATCATCAGCACAAAGCCGAGGGCGAAGCCCACCGTGCCGAGGTCGGAGTGTCCTCCGGTCTGCGTTTCGGGAATGAGTTCTTCGACCACGACGTAGAGCATCGCGCCGGCCGCAAAGGCGAGCAAATAGGGCAGCACCGGCGTGACGAAAGCGGCCAGCGCCACGGTCAGCGCCGCGCCGGCGGGCTCGACCAGGCCGCTGAGTGTGCCCACGGCGAAGGCTCGTCGGCGGCTGCAGCCGGCTGTGCGCAGGGGCATCGAGACAATGGCGCCCTCGGGGATGTTCTGTATCGCAATGCCCAGCGCAAGAGCTGTGGCACCGGCCATGGGGAGCGGCGAGGCAGGGTCAAGAGCGGCGGCGAGGCCTACGCCCACGGCCATTCCCTCGGGAATGTTGTGCAGCGTTACGGCCAGCGCGATTTTCGTCGGGCGCGACAAGGCCACGTTCGGGCCTTCGGCCGCGCCGGGACCGAGATGCTGGTGCGGCGTGAGGCGGTCGAGCAGCAAAAGAAAGGCCATGCCCAGCAAAAGTCCCGCCACGGCGGGAACGACACGCGCCGGCCCCTCTCCTCCGGCCATTTCCATCGAAGGAATGAGCAGCGACCATACGGCAGCGGCCACCATTACGCCCGAGGCAAAGCCCAGAAGCGTCTTTTCGAGCCGTGACGGCATCGGGCCGCGCATGAGAAAGACCGTGGCGGCGCCCAGCGTCGTGCCCAGCACGGGCAGCAGCAGACAGGCAAGGTATCCGTTCATCGTTGTTCAACGTTTATTTTGCGCAGGAGGCCGAAACTTCGGACACGGGGCGCGTGGCGGCTTCGAGCCAGCGGCGGTCGGCCTCGTCGGAGAGTAGCGGCATCAACTCGCGGCGGCAAAGGGCGTGATAGTCGTCGATCCAGGCGATTTCGCCGGGCGTGAACCGGCCGAGGTCGAACGTGCGCAGGTCGTAGGGGCAGAGCGTGAGCGTCTCGAAGCGGAGAAAGCAGCCGAAGGGCGTCGTGCCGTCGCGCCGGCAGAGCAGCATGTTCTCGATGCGCACGCCGAAGCGGCCTTCGACGTAGACGCCGGGCTCGTCGGTCACGATTTGTCCGGGCCCGACGGGCAGCAGCGTGCAGGGACGCACGTCTTTGCGGATTTGCAACGGGCCTTCGTGCACGGGCAGCACGGAACCGACGCCGTGACCCGTGCCGTGGCCGAAGTCGTAGCCCTCGCTCCACATGGCGGCGCGGGCGGCCGTGTCGAGTTGCAGGCCGACAGTGCCCTCGGGGAAGCGCATGCGGGCCAGTGCGACGTGGCCTTTCATGACGAGCGTGCAGACGCGGCGTTCTTCGTCGCTGACGGGGCCGAGGGCCACGGTGCGTGTCAGGTCGGTCGTGCCCGATGCGTAGTGCGCACCGCTGTCGAGCAGCAGCAGGCCGCGCGCTTCGAGCCGCGAAGCCGTGGCGGGCGTGGCTTCGTAGTGAACGATGGCGCCGTGGGGGCCGTATCCGGCGATGGTAGCGAACGAAAGTGAACGGAAACCCGGACGTGCAGCGCGCAAGGCGGTCAGCACTTCGTCGACGGTCTGTTCCGTCCACGCTTCGCGCAGAGCCACTTCGTCCAATCGCCGTAACAAGCCCACCATGGCGGCGCCATCTTCACGCACAGCGCGGCGGAAGCCCGCTTGCTCGGCCTCGTCTTTGACGGCACGCAGCGCAGGGACGGGCGAAGCTGCGAATGCCGTGTGGCCGACGCGGCGCGCGGCTTCGACGAGGCGCATATTGGCCGTTTCGGTCAGTGCAAGCCGGCCGGGCGCCCACGCTTCGAGCGCGTCGAACACGGCTGCGTAGGGTTGCAGCCCGATGCCGTCGGCAGCGAGCTGCGCAAGGGCTTCGGGCGTGAACCTATGGCCGTTTGAAAAGAGCGTTGCGCCCTCGCGTGCAAGCAATAAGTAGGCCATGAAGACGGGATTGTAGTCGACATCGCCGCCGCGCAGGCCTGTGAGCCAGGCGATTTCCGAAAGGTCGTCGACGACGAGAGCTTCGGGCTGACCTGCGGCGCGCAGGGCGCCGAGCGCAGCGTCGCGCTTCTGGGCAAAGGTGCGCGAGGTCCACTCGGCGGGCTGCACATAGACTTCGGCCGCGGGCAGGGGCGGACGTTCGGGCCAGATGTCGCGAAACGGGTCGTCGTCGAGGGCTACGAGGCGGACATGGGCGGGCAGCGCGGCTTGCAGGGCCAGAAACGCGCTGCGCGAGCAGGTTTCGGCCACGATGCCGACGGCTTTTGCGCCGCTGCCGGCCGGTGTCGGGAGGGCGGATAGCTCACCGGCGAGCCATTCGGCCACGGTGGGCACGCCCTCCACGCCTTCGCGTTGCAGCGTAAAGGGCGTGTCGGCCAACTGACGCGCGGCTTGCAGGAAGTAGCGCGAGTCGGTCCAGAGGGCGGCGGCCGACGGTGTGACGACGGCCGTTCCGGCCGAGCCGTCGAAGCCTGTCAGGCGGGCGCGTGTCTCGTAGTGTGCGGGCAGATACTCGCTGCCGTGGGGGTCGGCCGTGAGCACGACGAAGGCGGCGAGGCCTTTTTGCTGCATGTAGCGGCGCAGGGCGCCGACGCACGAGATGACGGAGTGGGAAGATTGCATAGGCGGGGCGGACAGCTGTATTGCATGTGAACGAGACGGCGGCGGCCGTGCGCGCAACTGCGGCGCAGGGGGCTTTGTGCGGCGGGACGCACGCCGTTTCGGCGCGGGGCGCAACTTGCGCCGTGCAAGGAGAAACTTAGTCTGAGTTAGTTCAAACTAAGTCTGAGTTAGTTTGAACTAACTCAGACTTAGTTTTCGGCTGCCGGCAGACGGCGAAAAATGCCGCACGACACCCCGAGCGAGCCGGGGGATGTGCGGCATGCAGATGCGGCCTCGGCGACCCGCACGGCGGCGCCGCCGGGACGGATTCAGGCTTGGAGCTCGGCGCCGGCCTTGAACTTCACGACTTTCTTGGCGGGAATCGTGATGGCCTGCTTCGTGGCGGGGTTGATGCCCTGACGGGCGGCACGCTCGCTGACGGAGAAGGTGCCGAAGCCCAAAAGGGCTACTTTGTCACCGCTCTTCACGGCTGCTGCGATGGCGTCGAGCGTGGCGTCGAGGGCTTTTTTGGAATCGGCTTTGCTCAGGCCGGCAGCTGCGGCGATGGCGTTTACAAGTTCAGTCTTGTTCATAGCGTTTGAGGTATTAAAAGTGAATGTTTTTCTTGTCGGAAAGCGGGCGGCGGCCGTGTCGGGCGCTCTTTGCCGCGTGCAACGGTGTCTTCCTGCCGGCAAATATAGGGCTTGGGCGGCAGAAGGACAAACTTTTTCCTTCTTTTTTTGTCTTTTTATGGTAAAAAGGGCCCGAAAGGGGCTGAAAGCCTGACAAAAGGGCGTGTTCTGCCCGCTTTGGCCGACGTTCAGCTGCGGTGGCCGAAGAGGCCGGAGCCGAAGAGGCCCGTCGGGCGGGACTCGTCGGGCGCAGAGGGCGCGGGACGCTCGGTGCGGAGCTCGGGATAGGCGATGCGCGTGTGGTAGACGGTTTTCAGACACTCCACGAGCACACGTTTGGCCATGCGCACGTCGCGGAACGTGAGGTCGCAGCTTTCAAAGAGGCCGGCGGCGACTTGTCCGTCGATGATGCGCCCAACGAGGCCGGCGAGCGTCGCTTCGTCGTAGTGGTCGAGCGAGCGCGAGGAGGCCTCGACGGCGTCGCACATCATGACGACGGCTTGTTCGCGCGTGCGGGGATTGGGTCCGGGATATTCGAACACGCCGGCGGGAAGCGGCTGTCCGGGATGGTTGTTCTGCCAGCGCACCTGGAAGAATTTTGTCGTCGAGCGGCCGTGGTGGGTGCGGATGAAGTCGGCAATGACGCGGGGCAGCTGATATTCTTCGGCCAGCCTGAGGCCGTCGGCGACGTGGCGGATGATAATGGCGGCCGACTCTTCTTCGGAGAGCTTGTCATGGGGGTTCGTTCCGCTCTGGTTTTCGGTGAAGAAAGGGGCATTGAGGAGTTTTCCTATGTCGTGGTAGAGCGCGCCGGTGCGCACGAGTTGGGCGTCGGCGCCCACCGCGGCTGCGACTTCGGCCGCGAGGTTGGACACTTGCATGGAGTGGCTGAACGTGCCGGGCGCTTCTTTCGAAAGGCGGCGCAACAGGCGCGAATTGATGTTCGAAAGTTCGACGAGCGTGACCGACGACGTGAAGCCGAAGGCACGTTCGAGCACATAGAGCAGCGGGTAGGCCACAAGCAGCACGGCGGCGCCCGTGGAAAGCTGCACGTAGCGCACCGACTGGAGTTCGGCCAGCGTGATGCCGCCCGCAAGGTCGTGGAAGAGGTTGACCAGCATCAGCGTGAGCCACGTGAAGACCACGGCGCGCACGAGTTGGGCGCGTTCCGTCATTTCTTCGAGCGAATAGATGGCGGCGCAGCCCGACGGGATTTGCAGCAGAAGGAATTCGTAGGGATTGGCCAGCGTGAGCGAGGCCAGCAGCACGACGATGAGGTGGGCTACGAAGGCTGTGCGCGAATCGAGAAATACGCGCACGATAATCGGCACCAGCGCAAAGGGCAGCACGTAGACCGGGGCCAGACGCAGGCCTGTGGCGATGTAAGAAGCCAGGGGAAAGACGAGGACGAAGGTGTAGAAGAAGCCCATCACGCGCACGTCTCTCGTGTATCGGGGGCGGAAGAGGATGAAGTAGACCAGCGAGATGCCGGCAATCGACAACACGAGCAGCCCTTGTCCCAGCACGCGCTGCAAGAGTGTCGGGGTGTCCTGATGGGCGTTGCGCTCGAACTCGCGGCGATAGGAGTCGAGGATGACTTTTTGCTCGGGCGTCACGATTTCGCCGCGGTCTATGATGCGCTGTCCTTTGAGCGTCATGCCTACGCTCACGGCGCAGGCTTCTATTTCGGCTTCGAGCTCGGCTTCCGAGCGCCGGCGGTCGTACACCATGTTGGGTTCGACGAAATCGGCGGCTCCGGCCTCGGCCACGGCTTCGGGAGGCAGGCCGAGCGAGTCGAGCGAGAGCAGGTGCTGATAGGCGGCCGAGGCTGTGCGGAAGTCGGCCACGTCGCGGCTGGCGGCTTCGCGTCCGTCGACCACGCGCAGCGTGTGCCGCCCGGCCTCGGCTAGCGCCGTGAGGTCAGTTCCCGCGAGAATGCCGTTTTCGTAGAGTTTGCCCAGCTCGTCCGTCAGCACGGCGCGCTGGCGCTGGCTGAGTCCTTTGAGCGGGGCGCGGCCGAGGGCTTCGAGCCGGCTGGCGGCGATGCTCCGCCGCAGGGTGAAGTAGGGTTGAAAGTTGCGCCGCACGCTGTCGCGCTCCTCTTCCACGCGCTCGCGGCTTTCGTAGATGGGGAAGTCGTAAGGGGCGATGAGCGTGGTGTAGCTCCACGGGCGGCCCACGGTATATTCGTAGCCGAATTTGGTTTCGCGGGGCAGGAAAAAGGTGAGTACGGCCGAAACCGCCAGCACTACGGCGGCCCACATCCATTGTCGCGGACGCAAACCGGGCTTGAGGCGTGAAAACTTGTTCATTGCGGGCAAATTTATGTATTTTTTGTTTGCCGCACCGCCCGCAAGGCCATAAAAAGCGCCGCCCGCCTTCCGCAGGGCTGCGGGGCGGACGGAAAAGGCGGGAGCAACGGAAAACTATCTTTGGCTTAGTTCGAACT
>JAFLUW010000095.1 GCA_022508615.1 Prevotellaceae bacterium
AGTAAGTTTGAACTATCTCAGACTAAGTTCAAACTTACTCAGACTAAGTTTTTCCTTTCTTTGCGTTTGCGTCGCGCGGCAGGTGCATTCTCTTTGCCGCCGACTCTGTCCGCGACAATTATTTGCGTCCGCAAAGGGCCAAATCGCATCTTTTTCGTATTTTCGCGGCAAAATACATCCTTACCCCATGAGTCCCAAATATATTTTCGTGACAGGCGGTGTCGCTTCGTCGTTAGGAAAAGGCATCATCGCCGCTTCCATCGGAAAATTGCTGCAAGCCCGCGGTTTTAACATCACTATCCAGAAATTCGACCCTTATATTAATATCGATCCCGGCACGCTCAACCCCTATGAGCACGGCGAATGTTACGTCACGGAGGACGGACAGGAAACCGACCTCGACCTCGGCCATTACGAACGGTTCACGGGTATTCGCACTACGGCCGGAAACAACGTCACCACCGGAAAAATCTACCAAAGCGTCATCGACAAGGAGCGCCGCGGCGACTATTTGGGCAAAACCGTGCAAGTCGTGCCGCATATCGTGGACGAAATCAAGCGCCGCATGCTGTTGCTGGGCAAGAAATACCACTACGATTTCGTCATTACGGAAATCGGCGGCACCGTGGGCGATATCGAGAGCCAGCCCTTCCTCGAAGCCATCCGCCAACTCAAGTGGGAGCTCAAGGGCGACACCATTTGCGTGCATCTCACCTATGTTCCCTATCTCAAAGCGGCCGGCGAGTTGAAAACCAAGCCCACGCAACATAGCGTGAAAGAGCTGCAATCGCTCGGCATACAGCCCGACGTGCTCGTGCTCCGCGCCGAGCGCGAATTGGGCGCCGGCCTTATGAAAAAAGTAGCCGGTTTCTGCAACGTACAGCCCGAAGCCGTGGTGCAGTCGCTCGATATGCCGACCATCTACGAAGTTCCCGTGCGCATGCAAGAGCAGGGACTCGACGCTATCATTCTCAAACAATTCAATCTCCCCGTAGGCGAAACGCCCGGACTGGGCCCGTGGCGCAGTTTCCTCGACCGACGCGACAAAGCCACCGAGACAGTCAAAATCGGCCTCGTGGGAAAATACGATTTGCAGGACGCATACAAAAGTATCCTTGAAGCACTTTCGCAAGCCGGCACCTACAACGACCGGCGCACGAAGGTAGAATTCATCAACTCCGAGAAACTTACGGAAAACAACGTGGCCGAACAGCTCGACGCCATGGACGGCATCGTAATCTGCCCCGGATTCGGCAGTCGCGGCACGGAAGGCAAACTCATCGCCGCACGTTATTGCCGCGAACACGACATACCCACGTTCGGCATTTGCTTAGGCATGCAGATGATGGTCATCGAATTCGCCCGCAACGTGCTCGGTTATACTGACGCCAACAGTTCCGAAATGGACTCGAAGACAGCGCACAACGTCATCGACCTTATGGAAGACCAAAAGACGGTAAAGAACATGGGCGGCACGATGCGTCTCGGTGCCTACGAATGTACTTTGCGCGAAGGTTCGCGAACAGCCGCTATATACGGGAAAAGTGTCGTCAGCGAGCGCCATCGACACCGCTATGAGTTCAACGGCGACTATGCCGACAAATACGAACAGGCCGGCATGCACTGCGTGGGTCAGAATCCCGAATGCGGTTTGGTCGAAATCGTGGAGATTCCTGAAAAGAAGTGGTATATCGGCACGCAGTTCCACCCCGAATACTCTTCCACCGTGCTTCACCCGCACCCGCTCTTCCTTGATTTCGTGAAAGCGGCCATCGAGGCAAAAAAACACTGACTCACTGCCCTGCCTGCGGGAAGCAGCATTCATTTCCAACAGAAATCCGACACAATACATGGACAAAAACACCATTACAGGCTTTGCACTGATCGCTATCGTGCTGATTGGTTTCTCTTTCTGGAACAGCAAGAACCAAACGGAGCCGCTGCCGGAAGACAACGCCCCGGAACAAGTAACGGCCGCGACGCAAAAAGCCGCGACGGCCGGCATGGCGCCCGTCGACTCAGCCTTCGTTACCGACAGCGCTTCCTGCGAAGAAACTGTCTACCTGCAAAACGAGCATATCCGCGTAGGTATTTCCACTAAGGGAGGCACCATTGCCGACGTCAGCCTCAGCGATTACAAAAGCTATGCCGATTTCCGCGCCGGCAACAACGCTCCGCTCCGCCTGCTCACGCCCGAGGACGCTCAACTGCGCTTTGCGCTGGGCAGTCTGCACCTTTCCGACTATTGTTTCAGCAAAAGTCAGCAAACCGACTCTACACTGACGCTCACGCTCGCTGCAGCCGACGGCCGCAAGGTCTGTCTTCGCTACAATCTGCTGCCTGACAACTACCTGGTCAACCTTGACATCCGCACCGAGCGCATAGGCAGCGGCACACTCGCCATCGATTGGCACGATCGCCTGCGGCAGCAGGAAAAGGGCTATCAGTTCGAGAGCGAACGCTCGAACATTACCTATAAAAAGCACAATTCGGGCACCGAAACGCTGGGCGAGCGCGGCGCAGCGCAGGAAAAACCCGAAACCTCGCTCGACTGGATTGCCTTCAAGAACCAGTATTTTTCGAGTATCCTTATTGCCGACGGCGAATTTACCGACGCAAAGTTCGCCTGCAAACCCGAAGAAAAAGGCAGCGGCTATCTGAAAGACCTCACCGCAACGATGAACGCCCCGCTCGCCGACGGCGGCACGCGTTTGCAGTTCTTTTTCGGTCCTAACCAATACCGTCTGCTCGGTTCGATGAACGATTTCCGCCTCGGCGAGCGCGAAAACGACTTGCAGGAGCTCGTCTATCTGGGCTGGCCCGTCGTGCGGTGGATCAATCGCTTCTTCACCATCTACGTATTCGATTTCCTGACGCGTCTGGGCCTGCACATGGGCCTCGTGCTGCTCATCATCACGCTGCTGCTCCGCATCATCGTCTACGCTCCTACGCGCAAAACGTTCATGTCGAGTGCCAAGCAGCGTGTACTTAAGCCGAAAGTCGACGAATTGGCCAAGAAATATCCCGCCAAAGAGGACGCACTGAAACGCCAGCAGGAGATGATGCAGCTCTACCGCCAGTACGGCGTCAGTCCCATGGGCGGCTGCCTGCCGATGCTCATTTCGATGCCCATTTGGATTGCGATGTTCAACTTTGTGCCCAATGCCATCGAGCTGCGCCAGCAGAGCCTTTTGTGGGCCGAGGATCTTTCGGCCTACGACTCCTTTCTGACGTGGAACACACCGCTGCCATTCATCGGCAACCACCTCTCGCTTTTCTGTCTGCTGTTCTGCGCTTCGAATGTGCTTTACTCCTACATGTCTATGCGCCAGCAACGCGAGTCCATGTCGGCAGAACAGATGGAACAGATGAAGATGATGCAGTGGATGATGTATCTCATGCCCGTTTTCTTCTTCTTCATGTTCAACGAATATAGTTCGGGTCTCAACTTCTACTATTTCATTTCGCTCGTAGCCTCGGCACTGACCATGTGGTACCTGCGACGCACGACGGACGACGCCAAAATTCTGGCCAAACTCGAGGCTTACTACCAAGAGCACAAGAACGACGCGCGCAAGACGACCGGCTTGGCCGCACGGCTCGAAGCCTTACAGAAACAGCAGCAGGAAATAGCCGAACGGCAAAAGAATCTGGGCAAACGTTAACGCCCTTCCCGTCAGGCTGCGCAAGCCTCCGGGCATTGGCAGCCCACATACTGACACCCGACGCCCTGCAAGTATGTACTTGCAGGGCGTCGGGTGTCAAGTGTCTCTTTCCTTATCGCCTCTCCCTCGCTTTAACATCCGGAAAACGCCCGTATATCGACGCTAATCGAGCCGAAACGCGCGCAAGACGCCGTCGCCGAGAGACAGGCGCCATGCTTGCCGGCCCTTTCTCCCGCCGACGCTGCACGAACCCATGAATTTGGCGGACAGACAGCGCGTCGGCAGGCATACAAGCAGGGAAAATCGCAACGAAGACGGAAGAAGAAAAAACTTACTCAGACTAAGTTCGAACTTAGTCTGAGTAAGTTTGAAATAAGTCTGAGATAGTTCAAACTAACGCAGACTTCGTTCGAAACCGTACAGTCAGAAGTGCCGCTTGTCGCCGTTGACGATGTAAACACCGCGGGCGGGAGCAGCCACGCGGCGGCCTTGCAGGTCGAAAATCCGGTCGGAAGCCGAAGTCGACGCGGAAATATTCTCCACAATGCCCGTCTCGGGGCCGCCGGGCTCGGGTTCTACGGCATTTTCGCCATAAAAGGTGATTCGGTAGGCGCAGCCTTCATCTGTGCGGTTGGGCAAGGCGGTGCCATACCAGTTATATACCGGATAACCGGAGAGTCCGGTCTGATTTATTTGGCACGAAGAGGTATAAATGACAAACGCATTTTCCTTATCCGAGAGTCCTATCGTCCAGCCCGTTGCGGGAGTTTCCGCCGCGACGGAGAGTTGCGTGTTGTGCGCCGCTTGCGGCGAAACATACGCGCCGTTGGCGTTCACGATGGAGTAGCCGCCGGAGGTATGCTCCACGAATTTCCAGATATTGCTGCCGTCGCTGCCGCCCGAGGCGGGAGTCGGACCGCCGACAAGCCTGCCGCCGGAAGCGGTGAGGGCGGAACTTGTTCCCCGGACGGAGGTCAGCGTGTACCAATACTCGTGTTCGTCGGTCGATGCCTTCGGCATAATCAGTTCCGTGAGGGTTGCGTTGAGGCCGGCCACGGCGGCAGAAGCCTCTTCCACGGTCAGTTCGGGGTCGTCGAGCGCTTCGACGAGCGAAGGGAAGAAACTTTCGACACGAGCCCGCTCGCTTTCGGGAATTTGCCCGGGAGCATCGCCGTAGTCGAGCATAAAGGCCGAAGTAAGGACGTCTCCGATGACCGAACGGGCCGTGCGGCGCGCATAGACCTTTTCATATTCATCGAGACTGACGGGATTGACCTTTTCTTCGTCGAGATATTTGGCCAGTTCGTTGGCCATTACCACATATCCGCGGCCGCTGATGTAGTTGGTGCCCATGATGTTGACGGAAAGGTCGGCTTTCAGCGGCGTATAGACGTCTACATAGGTCGCTTCCTTCTCTTCGGCGACGGTTTTCATGAAGTTGTTGAACGAAACGCGGCCGGCGTCGGTCGAAGCGTCTGTGCTCGGACTGAGCGACACGAGATATACTTTTCCGTCGGGCACTTGTGCTTTCGCTTCGTCGACGAGTGCGCGGTAGTTGGTCTGGTCTTGTCCGCCGATGCCATAGAAAAGAAAGACTTTTGCCGGCTTGTGCTCCTGATTTTCTATGGACAGGCGCACGACATTCCGGGCATTGGGAAGATATATGCCGCCCCAGCTCCAACCTATGCCGCGATCTTTGATTTTATCGCTACGCAAGAGTTCATGCCATTCGCCTCCGTGCACCTGTTCGTCGCCGAAGAAGAGCACATCGCCCTCTTTCAGCTGATAGAACGGGAACTGTTCGGCACGGGCTGCGCTGGCGCCGGAAAGTCCTCCGCCGTTTTGCCCGGAAATCGGGTCGGGATATACGGAAGGATAGCCTACCATTTCTTCGATATGGCGCGTCCATGCGGCATAACCTGTGGGGCGCGGGTGCAATCCGTCGTGACTCCACAAGCTGTTGCCGTTGATTCCGGCACATACTTCGGAGAGGTTGATGAAAGTGACTTTGGGATCATTGCGTTCCTCCACCCATCGGCGGACTATGGCGTTGCATTCTTCGTAATCGGGCTTGGCATTGGAGCTGCGCGGGAGAATACTCTCGACAAACACGTGGGTTTCGGGCGATTCTATGCGTATGCGGCCGACTATGGCCTCGATACGGCGGGCGGTCGTTGCTGCCGACGCGCCGTTGCCTATATCGTTCGTGCCAATCATTACGAAAAATTTGGCCGGTTTGCCGTCAATGTAACTTTCGAGGTTGTCGAGCAACTCATAGGCAAAGCCGCCCCAGTTTCCGCGGCCGATGATTTCCTGATGAGCGCCGAAAGCCTCGAACCATTCGTGCATATGCGTAATCGAGTTGCCGGCAAAGACGATTTGGCCGGGCTCGGTCGGGACTGCTTTGAAAGAATCGTAGCGATGTACGCGGGAATCCGGTTGTGCCCACAGGGACAGGCCGAGCATTGCGCCCGCGAGGAGCGATAAAAAGCGGGTTGTTTTCATGGAAAACTGATTTACATGCCGAAAAGCAAATACCGGAACGGACAATAAGCGAGGTTCCGTTCCGGTATTCTTGCTATTTAATCTTTGTTAGACAATAAATTTGCTACGCTGCGCGCTTAATCGAGCCGGGCAAGTTTGTTTTCGCTGCCGAGCACTTCTACGATTTTGTGCTCGTACTGCTTCTTCATGTTGTCGCGGGCCGGACCGAGATATTTGCGGGGGTCGAACTCTCCGGGCTTCTCAGCAAAGACCTGACGAATGGCTGCCGTCATGGCCAGACGCGAGTCGGAGTCGATGTTGATTTTGCAAACGGCGCTGGCAGCGGCCTTGCGGAGCTGCTCTTCGGGAATGCCGACAGCGTTGGGCAGCTTGCCGCCGAACTTGTTGATGGTGTCGACTTCTTCCTGCGGCACGCTGGACGAGCCGTGGAGCACGATGGGGAAGCCGGGCAGCTCTTTCATCACGGCGTCGAGCACATCGAACGCGAGAGGGGGAGGAACGAGACGGCCCGTGGCGGGATCTACCGTGCACTGCTCGGGCGTGAACTTATAGGCGCCGTGGCTCGTGCCGATGGAGATGGCAAGGCTGTCGCAACCCGTGCGCTTGGCGAAGTCTACGACTTCTTCGGGCTTCGTGTAGTGGCTTTCGGCGTGGCAAACCTCGTCTTCCACACCGGCCAGCACGCCGAGTTCGGCCTCGACGGTCACGTCGAACTGGTGGGCGTAGTCTACTACCTTCTTCGTCAGGG
>JAFLUW010000096.1 GCA_022508615.1 Prevotellaceae bacterium
CGAAAAGCCGATTTTTTTTGAAAAAAGTGCGTTTCGGGAGCGAAAAAGGCGCATATAGCGGTCGGCCGAAGGGAAAAAAGCGACCCTTTGCGTCGCGCGAAAGAAAAGAAACGGGGAGATAAAAAAAAGAAACGGGGAGATAGTAAAAACTAACGCCGCGTTAGTTGAAACTTTCTCAGACTAAGTTGAAACTTAGTCTGAGAAAGTTTTGCCTTTTGCAAGTGCTTGATTTTCAGATGCCGCGAAAAGCGTCCGAAAGTGCGTGTGCGGAGCGGCTATGCGGGCGTGCCGTCGGGCTGCGTCGCGCCGAAGGCGACGGCAAAGAGCGAATCGGGCGGGTAGGGGGCCGTGACATCGATAATCCGGCCCGACACGGGGTGCTCGAAGCGCACGCGGCGGGCGTGGAGGCTGATCGAGCCGTCGCGATTGGAGCGCGGCGCGCCGTATTTCAGGTCGCCGCGAATGGGACAGCCGATGTGGGCCAACTGACAGCGTATCTGGTGGTGGCGGCCCGTGTGAAGCCGCACCTCGACGAGCGTATAGCGCTCGGTGCGACCCAGCGTAGTGTAGTCGAGCACGGCGCGTTGGCCGCCGGCGGCCGTCACGAAACTTTTGTTGCGGCGTTCGTCGCGCGCAAGCCGGTGTTCGAGCGTGGCTTGCGGCTCGCGCGGCGCGTTGCAAAGCAGGGCGTGATAGGTTTTCTGCACGCCGCCGTCGCGAAACAGGGCGTTCATGCGCGCAAGGGCTTTGCTCGTGCGCGCCATGACGACGATGCCCGACGTGGGGCGGTCGAGCCGGTGCACGAGGCCGAGGAAAACGTTGCCCGGCTTATGGTAGCGCTCCTTGATGTAGCGCTTCACGGCTTCGCCCAAAGGCTCGTCGCCCGTTTTGTCGCCCTGCGTGATTTCGCCCGGGGCTTTATTGACGATAATCAGGTGGTTGTCTTCGTAGAGTACGTTCATGCCTCGCGGTCTGTGGCTGTTTGCGGAAAGAATGCGGCGCCTTTCGCTCCGCATGGCAGAAGAAAGGGGCGAAGGGAGAGGCCGGCAATCGACGCCCGCCTTTCCCTCCGCCCCTTATGCAGCCATACGGAGAGGTGATGGCGGAATGTTTACATGTTCATGCCGCCGTCGACCTGAATGACTTGGCCGCTGACGTAGGAAGACAGGTCGCTGGCCAAGAATACGGCCACGTTGGCGATGTCCTCGGGCTGTCCGCCGCGGCGAAGCGGGATTTTGGCGGCCCATTCCTTGCGCACTTCGTCGGGAAGAGCGGCCGTCATGGCCGTTTCGATGAAGCCCGGGGCGATAGCGTTGGCGCGTATGCCGCGGCTGCCCATTTCCTGCGCCACGCTCTTGGCCAAAGCGATGAGACCGGCCTTCGAGGCGGCGTAGTTGCTCTGTCCGGCGTTGCCGTGTACGCCCACGACGCTGGCCATATTGATAATCGAGCCGCTGCGCTGGCGCATCATGACCGGCGTGCAGGCATGAATGAAATTGAAAGCCGATTTGAGGTTCACGGCAATGACTGCGTCCCACTGCGCTTCGGTCATGCGCATCATGAGGCCGTCTTTCGTGATGCCGGCGTTGTTTACGAGAATGTCGATAGAGCCGAAGTCGGCCAGAACCTGCTTCACGACCTCTTCGGTCTGGGCGAAGTCGGCCGCGTTCGAGGCATAGGCGGCGCAACGCACGCCGAAAGCCTCGATTTCTTTTTTCGTGGCTTCGCCGTTTTCGTCGATGACGAGGTCGGTAAAGGCGATATCGGCGCCTTCGGAGGCGAATTTCAGGGCAATGGCCTTGCCAATGCCGCGTGCGGCGCCCGTGATGAGCGCGGTTTTACCTTGGAGTAGCATAGTGTTGAGTGTTAGTTGTATTTATGTCGTTTTTCGTGTCTCTTCGCGGCTGCCGGGCATGTCGAGTGTGCGGCGGATGATGCCCAGCACCATGGGATAGGTGTCTTCTTCGGCTATGCCGCGCCCGATGCGGTCGTACACGTAAGGGACTTCGAGGCCGCGCACCGTGCCGTGGATGATGTCGACCATCAGTTCGACGTTTTCGATGCGGAAATCCTGACGGGCCACCCCCTCGTCGAGCACGCGTTTGAGCAAGGCGCGCTCTTCGTCGTCGAAAGCCTTGCGCACGCGTTCCACCATCCAGATGTTGCGGAAAAACTCTGCGCGCAGCGAGCCGTTGCGCCCCACGGTCTCCTTAATCATGTTGAGGTGGGTGTAAATGAGCATCATGATTTTCTGTTCGGGAGCCACATGCATGGCCGCCACTTCATCCAACTTCACGGAAAGACGTTCCAACTCGCTCTCGATAACGGCATAATAGATTTCCTCTTTCGAGCGGAAATAAGTGTAGAGCGTGCGCCGCCCCTTGCCCGAGGCTGTGGCGATGTCGTTCATCGTGGTTTGCTCGAGACCCTTGTGGGCAAAAAGTTCGCGGGCCACTTCGAGCAGACGCAGACGTGTTTTTGGGATGGACATAATGGCTGTGCGGGTTGGAATGTGCGCAAAGTTAGCGACTTCCGCCCGAATAAAGGCGTCGCCGCGGGCATTTTAGGAAAAAAGGAGGGCTTTTTTGTTCGCATAAATTAAAAATGCCTACTTTTGTAGACGCAATGACGACCGACAGCCAACTTAGCGCACTCGTCGAAGCCATGCCGCCTATTACGCTCGAAGAAATGGCCGGTATACGGCTCATGAAGCGCACGGACAGCAAGTTTGTGACCAATCGCGACCGCTTGGCCCGACTGCTTGAACTCGCTGCCGGCCACTATTACTCGCAGGAAGTGGCCGGACAGCGCGTGAGCCGGTATCGTACGGTCTATTTCGACGACACGGAGCAGCACCGCTTCTTCTCCATGCACCAGTGCAGCCGGAAACCACGCACGAAAATCCGGGCCCGCACCTATGAGGACAGCGGAATCTCGTTTCTCGAAATAAAAAGAAAGAACAATCACGGCCGGACGTCGAAAAAACGCATCGGCATTTCCTCGATAGAGAGCGTAAAGGAACGCGGCGAGGGCGTAGCGTTTGTGCGGGAGTGCACGGGGCTGAATCTGGACGAAATAAGCCCGACGCTCGGCAATCGGTTTAAGCGCATCACGCTGGTGAATCGCGAGAAGACCGAACGGCTGACCATCGATTTCGGACTTAGCTTCGACAATTTCGAAACGGGCTGCGAGGCCGAGATGCCCAATGTGGTGATTATCGAACTGAAACGCGACGGCCGCGTGCCTTCGCCCGTGCTGCCGCTCCTGCGCCGCCTGCGCATCCGGCCGTCGGGCTTTTCGAAGTATTGCATCGGCTCGTGCCTGACGAACGGCAGGCTGAAAAGAAACCGTTTCAAAAAGCGGCTCATCCGCATCCGCAAGGCTGTCGAAGCGGAGGCGCAGCCGTGACAAACAGAAAAAACATAAAACGCAAATAAGAATAATGTTAGCTTGTTTCAACCCCGGACATTTGCCCTTTCTGCCGGGTTTCTGTCAACTGATGCAGAATTTCTGCGTGAATATGCTGGCTGTGTGGATTATAGTTCACTTCTTCTACTATCCGAAAGGCCGTCGGCGCGATTATTATTTTACGTTTATCCTGCTGTCCGTGAGCATTTTCATGCTCATCTATCTGTTGCTGGGCGACAGTGTGGACATGGGCATCGGCGCCGCTCTCGGACTGTTCGCTATCTTTGGCATCATACGCTATCGCACGGAGAGTGTGCCCATTCGCGAAATGACATATCTCTTTTTCCTTGTTTCGCTGAGCGTCATCAACGGAAAACTGAACAATATGCCTCTGTTTCCGCTGGCTGTGCTCAATCTCGTTTTCGTCGGGGTGGTATGGTTGTGCGAGAAATTCCTCTCAGTGCGGCGGGAAGGCTGCAAGTTCGTGCGCTATGACAATATAGATCTGATACTTCCCGAGCGCTATGACGAACTGATTGCCGATCTTGAAAAACGCCTCGGTCTGAAAATAACGCGTGTGGAGGTCGGTGCGGTCGATTTCCTGAACGATATGACGATGCTCCGCGTTTTCTATGACGACCCGGAGTGCCGCATTAAAAATGTAGACCGTTTGTTCAAAATTCCGCAGGACAAAAAGTTCGACGACTGATCCAAAAAACTGTTGAGCCGATGAAGAGGAAAACACTCCTTATTATAATATATATGCTTTCCTGCCTCTTTCTCCCCGTTTCGGCGGGCGACGATGCAGGATTGTGGGCCGATTTTTCGTTCGGCAAGAAGGTTTCGAAGAAATTCAGTACGGAAGCCAGCCTCGGCTTCCGCTCCGAGCGCCACATGCACCACATGATGCGCTGGGAGGCAGGTCTCGGTTTCGACTATAAGCCGGTAAGTTTTCTCAAATTCGGCGCCAGCTATGTTCTTCTGCGCGACCGCCGGTCGGGAGAGGTCAGTCCGCACTATAATTCCAAGGGAAATTTCAACGGATACAACATCGAGCGCGACGCATGGCGCAACAAGCACCGCGCCTGCTTCGACGTAACGGGCAGTCTGCCGCTTGGCCGCTTCACGCTTTCGCTTCGCGAGCGTTATCAGTACACCCGTCTCATGTCGGTCAGCGTAACTGAAGAGAAATACCGCGGCATCGTCTCGCCGGGCTATGTGGGTCCACAATATGGCGGTTATGCGCTTGACCGCACCGAGGCGGACAAAAAACACGCCGGCGACAGACATTATCTGCGCTCGCGTCTGGCCGTGGAATACAACATCCGCCACTGCCCGGTCACGCCTTTCGCTCTCGCCGAGCTTTCCAACAATATCTCCGACAGACTTTTGCTCGACAAAACACGTGTCTCGGCCGGTATAGATTGGAAAGTGGCCAAAATGCACAAGTTCACGATCGCCTATCTCTGGCAGACCGGAGCCGATGACGAAGAAAATGATGGCATACACGTCCTCAAACTCGGTTACAGACTGAATTTTTAATCGCAGCAGCAAATAATATCCCCATTATATGATGAGAAAAACATTATTGGCGCTCGCCCTCTTCGGCAATGTGCTTGCCACACAGGCCGGCGACGGGATTTTCCTGATATTGCGCCAGCAGGACGGTACAGAAACAAGCCTTTCCGCGGCCCAGCGACTGAAACTGACATTCGCAGACGGCCAACTCGTGGCCGATAACGGCGGTGAGCGTGTAGAGTTCGCCCTTGCGGGGCTCGAAACGATGCGTTTTGCGGAAGTGCCTGCCGGCATCGGCCATGTTGCGGCCGATGCACAACGCGCAGTGTACTACGATCTCTCCGGCCGCCGCGTGGAGTGTCCCGAAAGCGGCCTTTATATTGTAAAAGAAGGCGATGTCGCACGTAAAGTCCTGAAACGATGAAAAAGTACCTGTATCTTCTCTGCCTTTTGGCAGCTCCGCTTTCGGCGCAGACCCTGAAAGTTTACGAAGGCCAGCTGTGTCAGGCTTTCGACGCCGCGTGGTGCGGCACGATGACCTATGCCGACGGCGGCCGCACGTTGACAGTGGGCCGCAGCGTCTTCGATGTATCGTCCATCGACAGCATCATTGTAGACGAAAGCCCTGTCGAGGCCGCGACGGTCAGTGTCGTATTCTCCGGCGGGCAGGCATTTGTCACCGTGTCGGGCGATAAGGCTGACAGCCTCAGCGTTACAGTCTCCGGCGCCCATGTCAGTGTCGTGGCCGTGCCCGAATTACAGACCGAAATGACCTATGTGCTGTCCGGCAGCAGCGATAACGGCTCGTTTTACATGGACGGTTCGTTCAAGAGCACGGTTGAATTGCACAATCTCAGCCTGAACAGCGCCACAGGCGCCGCTGTCACCATCGACAACGGCAAACGCATTCGCGTCGTTCTGCCCGAAGGCACCGTCTCTACGCTGTCCGATTGCGCCGGCGGCACGCAAAAAGCCTGTTTCTTTGTCAACGGCCATCCTGAGTTCGAGGGTAGCGGCACGCTCAACCTTACGGGACGCTCGCGCCACGCTTTCGCGAGCGACGAATACACGTTCCTGAAAGCCAAATTCGGCACGCTCAACATCCTTTCGGCTGTGTCCGACGGTCTGCACGTCGGCCAATATTTCCGGATGCGCGGCGGTACGGTCAACATCAGCGGTACGGGCGGCGACGGCATCGATGTTTCGAAAACAAAAGACGAGAAAGACGAAATGAACGGTCAGCTGCTCATCGAAGGCGGCCGTCTTGTGCTCACCGTGGCCAGCGACGACACGAAAGGCCTCAAATGCGAGGATGCAGCCACCGTTTCGGGCGGCGTCATCGAGGTCGAAGCCACGGCACTCGGCGCCCGCGGCCTCGCCGTCGGCACCGATTTGCTCGTCAACGCTGCTTCGGAGACGGCGCCGCAAATCCGTATGACCGTTTCCGGGGGCCGTTACACCGACCCCGAGAGCCAGAAGGAAAAGCGTGCTCGCGGCATCGACGTGGACGGCGATTTCACGTTCGACGGTGGCGACATCAGCATCTCGGCTACCGGCAAGGGTTCGCAAGCCGTCAAAGTGGGCGGAACCTATACCTATCTGTCCGGAACGATAGACTGCACCGTGCAGTAAAGCCGCACCAACGGCGGCGCGACTCGTTGCCTGTAAGAAATCCGGCGGGCCATTCGTGCCGTATCGGATGAAATGAAATGGTCCGCTAAGCGGAAAAATAAAATCTCAGGAGGATGAATGACAGCCGTATAGCTGGAAATTTATCCTCCTGAGCGTTGAATGTCGGCATCTTGGCGCCGTTTTTTTGTATGTCGGTCGTTTTAGCTTTTTCGTTTACGTCTTTTTCGGCCTAATATGCAAAAAGTAGGCTGGAAGGTGTGTCAATGTTGTCTAAT
>JAFLUW010000097.1 GCA_022508615.1 Prevotellaceae bacterium
AGTTTGAACTTACGCTGAATAACTTCTCGCCGAAAAAGGAGAACCGGAAATCGATGCCGTACAACAGAAAGACAACAAGCTTAACGTCCGGACCATCCGGCCGCAAACTCCCTGATTTTGTAGAGATAGCGCGTGCTCAACAACAGCAGGTTCGAGCGTACGCCGTGCGCAGCGAGCGCCCGACGGTGTTCGCGCATGATGCGCAGCCGGCTTTTCAGATTGCGGTTCGACAAACCGCCGGCACGCATCGTCACGAAACACTCAGGCAGGTAGCGCGTGCGAATACCGTGCACGAAGATGAACCGCAGCAGGAGTTCGAAGTCGGCGGCCACGCGATAGGACGTGTCGAACGTGCCGTATTTTTCGTAAACCGCGCGGCGGCAGTAGAAAGAGGGGTGTGCCGGCATGAAACCCATGCGCATGCGGCTGCGTCGAAAGCCTGCCGACGAATAGTAGCGCACCGTGCGCTCAACATCGCCGGGCTGCACGTAACGCACGTCGCCATAGACGGCGTCGAGCGCCGCATCGGCCGAAAAAGCGGCCGCCACGTCCGAAACAATCGCGGACGAGGAAAAAAAATCGTCTGAATTCAACGTGCCGACCACGTCGCCCGAGGCCATGGCCAGGCCTTTGTTCATCGCATCGTAGAGTCCCCCGTCGGGTTCTCTCAGATAGCGGAAAGCGCAGCGGCGTTCGAGTGCAGGACGATAGCGTTCCACAACGTCGGGCGTGGCATCTGTGGAATTTCCATCGATCAAAATGTATTCGATGTCGCCGTAACTCTGCCCGAGCACGCTTTCGATGGTTCCGGCAAGCGTTTCCGCACTGTTATAGGCTGCGGTGATGATGCTTATCTTCATATCTCCTATACGCGGCAAGGTCTGTTTTATTGTCCCCGCGGCACACTTTTTCAGTATTTGCGGAACACGAGGCTGTCCGTGGCCGAAACGAGCACCATACGCTCGCCGTCGAGGCGGTCCACGCGATACGTCTCGGGCAATGTCCCGACACCGGCGTTGCGCAGGCCTTCGGTGACGGCCTCTATGCGGTCGTCGTGGTCGCGATAGTGCGCATAGCCCTCGGTCAGGGTCAGCTGTCCGCCGCTGTGGCTGAAACGGAACACGACTTCCGCCGTTCCAGGTGCCAGTTCCTTGCGCGAGCGGACGGAAATCAGATCGAGTTGCACGGCCCACGTCACGCCGTCGGCCTTGCGCGGCGTAGCTTCGGGCTTGCCGCTTTCGACGAGCAGCCAGAAGCCGTCAAGTTCGTCGTTGCGGGGCGTTTTGTCGCAACTTTGCAGACTTACGGCCAGAAAAAGCAGCAGTCCGGCTTTTTTTATCTTCGTTTTCATCTTCTTCATCATTTATCGGACGAGCAGTCCCCGGTGGCCGACGGTAAAACTGAAGCCAGTGTTGTCGCCCGTCAGGCTGCCGCGGTCGACGCCCAGCGCTGCGCCGAGATAGAGGCCGCGCACTTTGCTCTGCGGGCCGAATGCGTAGCGCGCCTCTACGAGCAGGGCGTTCATTTTGCGCGGATCGGGCGCCGGACTGTTGTAGCTGCCCAGCGAACGCTGGTGTGTGTAGAGCATACGGTAGTCCAAGCCCTCGGCAGGCGAGCCTTCGAGACCCACGTGATGGGCCCGGAAACGGTTGTCCGTGAAGTCGAGGCTGCTGTTTTTGTTATAGAGGGGCGAGGTGAAGAGCGGATTGCCCATAGCCTGGCCGAAGTTCTGATTGCCTTGGTAGAGCGAGTGATAATAATAGTTGTCGCGGCCGCTTATCTGGTCGGGGATGGCCGACGTGAAGTCATGGTAGACAGGGCCGCTCTGATACTCCGTATTTATGTACTCATAGACCAGAGTACTGACGGCCCGGTTGTGCGGCAGCGTGAGTTCGACGCCCACAAGCCCGTCGCGCCAGCCATATTGCCAGAACAACTGCGAATGGTCCTCGAAATAGTGGTCGTAGTAGGCCCGCACGGCCCAGCCGTCGCCGCGATATTTCAGCGAAAGCAGCCAAGAGCCCAGCGTGTTGCCCGTGGCGTTGGCATATTGCGCGCCGTCGGTTTCGTCCGAGCCTGTGCCGGTGAAGGCATGCACAAAGCCTTTCAGCCCCGACTCCTGCCTGATGTCGCGCACGACGTCGCCTTCGCGGAAGTTGCGAATCGTTCCGCCGAACTGCGTCACCCATTCCAGCCCGCCTTCCAGCGTCAGCGGGAAACGGCTTTCGTTGCCGACGCGCAGATAGCCGGCTTTCGAGTGGTAGAGCGCGTGCTCGGCATAGCGGCCGGCCGGGCCGACATAGTCGCGCTGAAAACGGCCGTCGGGCTGCAAGCCGTAGGCCACGTGTCCCTTCACGGCCACCCAGCGGCTCTTTCCGGCGATGTTCACATACTCGGGCAGTTCGATGCGGACCACGGGCAGCGGCCGCGCATTCACGCCCAGCGTCTGCGAACCGGTCGACAGCCGCGCGTGTTTCATCTCCATCGGGCGCTCCTTCTGACCTGCCGACAGCCGCAGCCAGCGCCAGTCGAAATCGGCATAGAGCTGCTGCACGAAAACCTTCGAGGCCAGCCCGTAGCCGGCCACGAAATCGGCCCCATAGCCGATGCGCCACACCGACGCGCTGTCCTGCCGGGCGTCGCGCGCCACGGCGGCCCTCAGATAGCCGAAACTGCCGTCCGTGCCCGAGACGCCGTAGCGATTGGACGCGAGCCAGAAGGGCGTATTGCCGCCTGCGGCCGAAACGTCGGCTTCGGCTTTGTAGCCGAGACCGTGTCCGGCGCGCACAAGTGCCGACTGCGCTGCCGCGACCAACGCCGAAAAGACCAGGATACCCAATAATGCTGTACGTTTCATGTTGCAAATATACGATTTTCTCGCCAATTCGGGCATCGGGTGGCCGGAAAGTCCCGCACCGGCCGACCTCCGGCGTCCCGAACACCCTGCAACCCAGCGCCGGGACCGGCCGGAAAGCCTCGGCAGGCGAGAAAACGACGGGAAGCGGCTCGTGCGCTGCACGAAAAAAGGCCGGAGCGCCACGAAGGCAGAGCGGGGCAAAACTTTCCCTGAGTCCGTCCAAACTATCTTTGCGTTAATTCGAACTATCTTTGGGTTAGTTCAAACTTACTCAGACTAAGTTTTTCACGCACACAAGATACTGGAAAACAAACATATAAAAAGGGGTGCCAAGAAAAATCTGCACGATTGCGGCGCAGGCTCGAAAATTATGACTAACTTTGCACCCGCTTATGGCTACGACCAGTCCCCTACTCATCGACCTGACGGCTCGCGAAAGCCGCACGGTGGAAACCACGCTGGACGACGCTTTTTTCGCTGCGCTCGACCAGAACGAAATTCTCGGCGGACAAGTCAGCGTGAGCTTGACGGTGCGCCCCCGCGCCGGGCTGCAACAGGTCGGCATAAGCCTCTCGGGCACGGTGCGCACGCAGTGCGACCGCTGTCTCGCGCCGGTGGAAATGCCCGTCGAGGCGACGGGAGAATGCTCCATAGGCTATGAGAGCGACGAGGCCGGCGACGACGACACGATACGCGTGTCGGGACGCGAAACGGCTTGCGACATCGCCTGGCAGGTCTACGAAACAATCGTGCTGGCCCTGCCCATAGCCCGGCATCACGCCGAAGGGGAATGCGACCCCGAGGTGGCCGGATACATCTGCGAATAATCAAATAACTAAAAAACATATAACAATGGCACATCCTAAAAGACGTCAATCGAAGACACGCACACTCAAGCGTAGGACACACGACAAAGCCCAGGCCCCCACGCTGGCCAAATGTCCCAACTGCGGCGCCTGGCATATCTACCACACGGTATGCTCGGCCTGCGGCTACTACCGCGGCAAGCTGGCCATCGAAGTGGAAAGCGCGGAATAATCCGCCGGCAGATCACGGAGAGTTGAGAAACGGTCGCGGCGAAGAGACCCGGCCTGCTCGACTCTCCGTTCTTTTTCACACACGCCCGCGCGCAAGCGCAACACAAAAACAAGACACAACGATATGATAAACGCTGTCATTACAGGCATCGGCGGCTTCGTGCCCGAATACGTGCTCAACAACGACGAACTCTCGCGCATGGTCGACACCAACGACGAGTGGATCATGACACGCATCGGCATCAAAGAGCGCCGCATTCTCAACGAAGAAGGACTCGGCACGAGCTACATGGCACGCAAGGCCGTCAAGCAGTTGCTCGAACGAACAGGAACGGCGCCCGAAGAAGTCGACGCCCTCGTGCTGGCCACCACCACGCCCGACTATCATTTCCCCTCCACGGCTTCCATCGTGGTGGGCCGCACGGGGCTGGTCAACGCTTATGCCTTCGACTTGCAGGCCGCCTGCTCGGGCTTTCTCTTCGCCATGGACGTGGCGGCCGGCCTCATTCAGAGCGGACGCTACAAGAAAATCATCGTCTGCGGTGCCGATAAAATGAGTTCGATGGTCGACTACACCGACCGCGCCACCTGCCCCATTTTCGGCGACGGCGCCGCGGCCGTCATGGTCGAGCCCACCGAAGAAGACTACGGATGGAAAGACGCTTATCTGCGCACCGACGGAAAAGGCCTGCCTTTCCTCTGCATGAAAGCCGGCGGCTCGGTATGTCCGCCTTCCTACTTCACCATCGACCACCGCATGCACTATCTGCATCAGGAAGGCCGCACGGTATTCAAGTTCGCCGTGACCAATATGAGCGACGCCTGCGCCCTCGTGGCCGGACGCAACGGACTGACGGCCGACAACATCGCTTGGGTCGTGCCCCATCAAGCCAATGTCCGCATCATCGAGGCCGTAGCCGCGCGTCTCGAACTGCCGATGGAGAAAGTCATGCTCAACATTCAGCGCTACGGCAACACATCGGCCGCCACCTTGCCCCTTGCCCTGTGGGACTACGAAAAACAACTGCACAAGGGCGACAACATTATCCTCACCGCGTTCGGCGCCGGCTTTACCTGGGGCGCAGCCTACATGAAGTGGGGATACGACACGAAATAATAGCCTGCAAACGGCCCTTCGGACTGGCCGCAACCTCATTCCACGCTACAATGATGAGAACACTTTTCGCAAAATCCGTCCTGCTGGTCTCGATCGCCGCATTGACGCTCGGAATGTTTGTTTCGTGCGACGACGACGTGACGTACGCAGACCTGTTGAAACGCCAGAACAAACAGATCGCCGCGTTCCTGCAAAAAGGCTGCAACGTGATCGATCCCGAGTCGGGCGAATCTCTGCTTTACGTGGCACCCGACATCAAAGTTATCAGCGAAGCCCAGTTCGAAGCCCAGGACTCTACGACCAACGTAGAGAAAAACGAATATGTGCTGTTCAACAATTCAGGCATCTACATGCAAATCCTGCGCAAAGGGCCGGGAAAGAAGCTGGAAGAGGGCGAGACTGGAGTCGAGGCCATCATGCGCTACTACGAATACAACATCGCGACAGACTCCATACAGACGACAAACTGCGTCATGGCTTACGAGAACTACCCGGACATCATGACTGTGAACAACTACTCGGGAACGATTACCGGAACTTTTGTTGCGGGCGTCATGAAGACGATGTACAGCACTTCCAGCGTGCCTTCGGCCTGGTTGAAGCCGCTTTCCTACATCAATCTCGGACGGCAGGACAGTCCCGATGCAGAAATCGCTAAAGTACGGCTTATCGTGCCGGCCGAACAGGGCCAAAGTGACGCCACAAACAACATTTATCCCTGTTTCTACGAAATTACCTATCAACGAGGCCGCTAATAGCGGCTTTCTACAGAGAGACCGTCAACAACTCCCCAAAACTTTCCAGCTGCCTGAAATCGTACATAAAAGAAAGCCTGCTTCCCGGAAAAGGGACAGGCTTTTACACGTGAAAATCAGTTACGACAAGTTTCGAGAAAAGCAAATCCGCTCAGCGCACAAGCCACTTTGCAGCGCCCTTTGAGCAACACACCACGGCGAACAGCAGGAATAACACGACCGGAAAGGTCGTAAATGCGACCATTGACCGCATTGACATCGTCCTCGACAGTCGATATACCCGAAACCTCCCTGGCTGTAAGCGGCGAAAGTTGTATTTTGCTGATATATACTAACGAATTGCCCGATGACGAGTTGGTAATCGAAAAAGAGGTCTCGGGAACAGGCACTGAAAGCGTCAGCACTGCATCCTCGCCAGCAGAAGAAGCATTCTCCGTTGTACCCCGGACAGACCCCTGCCCCGCTGCCAGCGTCATTTCACCGGCCGTAAAATAAGTCACTGTCAACCGGAAACCGTAACGGCGGCGAATGAGCGGCGAAACGATGCTGCCAAATGGAGAGCCTTGAAGTGCGAGCGTACTGCTGCTGGCCGAAAAACCGGCGCGTTTGCAGCGTTCATAGGAAAAAATCATAGAATCGGCCATGTGTATCGTCTAATTGTATCGTGCCGGAAGTGTAAGAAGTTTTGAATATCTTGAAACTGCAGAAAATAATTGCATCTTCACTCAGCACAATAGCGCCATCGGCCGACTGGCCATAAGCCCGAAAGCAAAAAAGAGAAAGAAAAATTGCCAAGCCCGCCACAACCGTGCGACTATTGGCTTTCATTATTCGTACATTCATCATCTGTTTGGACTTCACCATGATTTCATGATGCAAATATAGCCATCAATAATAAATAACATACCCAATTATTTTCTCATTAATCCAATATTTTCAAAACCTCCAATCATAATTATCCACACAGCAACTCTACTTTTTCCGATGCAACACATTCACATTTCTGACAGCCAGCACTTTGCTGTATAAATCGG
>JAFLUW010000098.1 GCA_022508615.1 Prevotellaceae bacterium
CGCATCTGCGCGCAGGTCGGCTCGCGGCCGACGCGGGAGTGTACAGATTGACGCGTGCGGGGCTGTTTACGAGCGACGACTTACTGGCTGATTTAATGGAAGTTTGACGTGCTGAAAATTTAGTCTGAGAAAGTTTGAACTTTCTCAGACTAAGTTTTGACTATCTGCGGGAAAGTTTTTTCGCATGCCCGAAAAGTCGGGTCGAGTACGGCCGAAAGGGTCGGTTTGCGATTGGTCGTATGTTTGTGAGCGCCTCATCGAGCGTGTTTAATTATGCCCCGGTTGCGACGCTTTACTATTTAGCAACCCGCTTCGGCGGGCTTTTTTGTTGCTTTCGCGTTTTATTTACAACCTTTGCCTCGGGCAAACGTAAAGGGGAGGCCTTTCGACCTCCCCTCTCGGTATCAAATTTTTACTCCGAAAAACTTAAACGAGATGGATAGCCTCACAGTTTTAAGTTTTTTCGTTAGCCCTTCATTTTATTTCGGTAGTGAAAAAGCAGTGCGGGCGTAGCGGAAACGATAAGCGCCGACGCTTCCTCGCCTGTCGGGAAAATGCGCCCGTATTCGAGGGTTTCGACCGCATGCCGGCCGAGAGCGTTCGACCGACACGCGAACCGTGGCTCACTCGATGACGGGTATTTCGATTTGCGAGCCGTAGCGGTGGTATTCGTGCGCGATGGACTGCTCCTTGATATAGAGCGCAAGTTCGATTCGGCCGTTCTTCACGGGCGGCGTTTGGGCGATATGCTTGTCGCAGGCGGCTGCGGCTTCGAACACGGCGTCGGGCACATGGGCCGAGATGGTGCGCACGCGCTCGTAGTGGTCGATGCCGGCGCAGAAGTCGGCCAACTCCTCGTAGATTACCGGGCAGCCCGTCAGTTTTTCGGCGAGCGGGTGCGACGCCGGGACGGAGATGGCGAGCGGCGTGCCGACGGTTCGTGCGGCGAGTTGCACCATTTCGACCTGTTCCAACGTTTCGTCGCCGAACAAACGCAGCACCATGCCGCCCGCAAGCGGCAAGTAGCGGAACACGTTCTGCTCGCCGCGAATGCCGGGCTGAATGTTGCGCGCGTGGCGGAACTCTTTTTCGTACCATTCGGCGTAGGAGCGCACGTAGTCGGTGGTCGAGCCGGCCTTGTCGGCGATGTGCATGAACTGCAAGCAGTAGTTCGGGCCGCCGGCTTTGAGTCCCGGGCCGAAGGCGCTCAACTTCATGCCGCCGAAGGGCTGACGATTGACGATGGCGCCCGTGATGCCGCGGTTGATGTAGAGGTTGCCGGCCATGATATGGGCTTTCCAGTAGCTTTGCTCCCGCTCGTCAAGCGATTGCAGGCCCGAAGTCAGGCCGTAGTCGAGGCTGTTGACCAATTGTACGGCTTCCTCCAACGTGTCGTAGGGCGTTACGGCCAAAAGCGGCGCGAACAGTTCGGTGCGGAACGTGAACGACGAGGGCTTGACGCCATACTTGACGGTCGGGCGCAAGATGAATTTTTTCTCATCGAGGAATTCGGGCGCCACGAGCCACTCTTCGCCCGGTTCGAGTACGAGGGCGCGTTCGAGTTTGTCGTTGCGATTCGTAATCATCGGGCCGACAATGTTGCCGGGATTCCACACGCCGCCCGCTTTCAGCGACGTGGCGCAATCTTTCAGTTTCTCGCGGAACTCCGGTGCGTCGTAGACCGAGCGCTCGACGAGCAATATCGAGCAGGCCGAACACTTTTGTCCGGCGTTGCCGAACGCCGAGCGGCAGGCATTCATGATGGCGTGGTCGCGATCGCCCTCGGCCGAGAGAATCATCACGTTCTTGCCGCCCGTTTCGGCCGAAAGCGGCTTGCGCGGATTGGCTTGCGCGATGCTTTGCGCCGTTTCGGTGCCGCCGGTCAGGATAATGTGCTTCACTGCGGGCGACTGAGTGAGCAAAGACGTGGCTTCGCGGTCGGTGATGACCACTTGCAGCGCCTCTTTCGGCACGCCGGCGTCCCAGAAGGCCTTGGCGAAGAGCCAAGCCACGGGTGCCGCCACGGTTGCGGGCTTCAAGATGCAAGTATTGCCCGAAGCCAGCGCCGCTACCACGCCGCCGCAAGGAATGGCGCAGGGGAAGTTCCACGGCGAAAGCACCAAGACGGTGCCTTTGGCCGTCATCTCGACATCGTCCAAGGCGGCGTATTTCTTCATCGTCGTGGTATAGAAGCGGGCGTAGTCGATGGCTTCCGACACTTCGACATCGGCTTCCTCGACAGTCTTGCCCGTTATGGCGCACATCGAGCCGTTCAGGTCGCCGCGCATGGCGCCGAGAATGTTGGCCGCCTTGAACATCAACTCGTGGCGTTCTTCTATGGTCGTGTTGCGCCATTCGGCGGGGTCGGCCTCGGCTATGGCGAGAATCTGCCCGGTCTGTGCCTTGTCGGCCCGCGACATGCGGCAGACCGTCACGTCGCCTTCCTGCGAACGGTCGTAGTAGGTCACGGTGTCCGCATTATATACCAACTCGGCACCTATCTGTGTGGGCAGCAAGTCGCCGGGTTTCCAGTCGCCCCACGTCGAGCGCTCGCCGGTCAGCGTTCCCGCGCTCTTCCACTTGGCAAAGATTTTTTCCACCCATGCTTGGTTGCAGAAACGGTCGAAGTCCGTATCCGGCTCGTTCTGCATTTCGTCTTGTGGGGGCTGTTCGTCGTAAGGAAGGTTGCGGTCTTGCGTGCGTGTCGGGACGAACGAGACCGTATCTTTCATATTATAGGCATCGATGAACTGTTGTTCCAACTCGCGCCACTCTTTCGTGTCGGGTCGGAGCGAGAAAGAGTGCGTCAGGAAGTTGTCGGGTGCGGTGTTCTCGTCCATGCGGCGCACTAAGTAGGAGATGGCGTTGAGGAAGTGCTCGCGTTTGACCACGGGCGTGTAGAGAATGACGTGGTTGCCCAACTTCTTCTGCGCCCGCCACACGTGGTTGGCCATTCCTTCGAGCATTTCGAAACAGAAGCAGTCTTTCGGCGTGCCGTACTGTTCCGTGAGCAGATAGGCGTAGGAGATAGTGAACAGATTGTGCGAGGCCATGCCCACGTGCAGCACCTTGGCGTTCTCGGGTTTCAGGCTGCGTTCGACGATGTGCAGGTAATTGGCATCTACCTCGGTCTTCGTCGGCAATACCGGGTTGGGCCAGCCGCGCAAGTCGCTCACGATGTTCTCCATGTCGAGGTTGCAACCCTTGACGATGCGCATCTTGATGGGCGAACCGCCGGCAGCGACGCGCGCTTTGGCGAATTCCAACAACTCGGTCTGGAAGTCCCACGCGTCGGGCAGGTAGGCTTGCACCACGATGCCCGCTTCGTAGTTGTGGAACTGCGGCAGGGAGAGCACTTCCTTGAAAATTTTCATCGTCAAGTGCGCATCTTTGTACTCCTCCATGTCGAGATTGACGAACTTCGGACGCTTCACGCCCTCGGGCGTCGTATAAGGATTGTCGATGGCCGTTTGATAGAGTTCGGACATACGACGCACGAGCTCGGGGAAGTTTTCGCGGTAGTTCAGCGCATGCGTTTGGGCGTAGATGCCCGATATTTTCACGGAGATGTAGTTAATGTCGGGCTCTTTGAGCGCTGCGAGATAGGACTCGTAGCGTTTGTCGGCTTCGCCGTCGCCCAATACCACCTCGCCCAGTATATTGACGTTCTGTCCGATGTTTTGGTCGAAGCGCGTGGCCAAATGGCGCGTCAAACGAGGGCGCGCCGCGTCGATGATGACCCGCGAGGTGTCGCGATGCAGGCGCCATTTGATAATCGGCACGGCCAACCAGTTGAAAAGCGGCAGATAGGCGAACTTTTGATAGATCCAAAAGAGAAAATGATCCCAAGTGCCGAGAAATTTCGGAATGCCGTATTGGTCAATTAGGTCTTTCACGCGCCGCGCTAATTTCTTATTGTCGCGCACTTGACTGGTTTCGTCGAGCATGCGCACGATGAATTTCTTGTCGCCGGGCGTCGTCACCATTGTTCCGTACATATGCTGTTCGCTTTTCTCGATTGGCGTCAATTCGGCGTAACTTTCGTCGTAAAGTTTCCTCATCCATGAGAAAACTTCCTGAATCGTAGGGCTTTTTTCTTCCTTCATGTCCGGTTTAGTTGTTTAAAATTGTTATTGTGGTTGCAAAGATACGAAAAAAGTTTGCAATTTGTTAGTAAAATATCTAATTTTGCGATCATTTATCAAATATATAATAGTTCAAAAATGTCGCAATCGTATTATATAAATTCGGGGTAGAAATGTTAAAATAGCTCGTTCGAGGTAACGTTTCGGCCCGTTTTGCGTTATATAGACAGACGTGGAACCGAAAAAGTGCGACATAGACTATCCCCGAATGCGGCAGTTGGCTTTGCGCGTAGCGCTTGGCTGCACGCTTTCGCAGCAGGAGGCCGAAGATGTCGCCGGCGAGGTGACGTTGCGCCTGTGGCAGATGCGCACAGACTTGGCCCGCTTCCGTTCGGTCGGGGCACTTGTGGCCCGTATGGCTCGCAACGAGAGCATATCGCAGCTGCGCCGTCGCCGGCCGGCCGCCGGGCTGAACGAAGCCGCCTGCGTCGCGGCCGCGTCGGCCGATCCCGAGCAGGCAACTATCGGCAGCGAGGAAGCTGCCTGGCTGGAACGCCGGCTCAGCGAGCTGCCGCCGTCGCTCGCAGTCGTCATCGAAATGCGGACGCGCCGCCAGCTGACCACAGCTGAGATGGCCGCTACGCTCGGGCTGACCGAAGGGAGCGTACGCGTCTTGCTCTCGAAAGCAAGACACCGATTGCTCGAAGAAATCAGACGGCGAAACGAATTTTGAAACAGACTATGGAAGAAAAGGAACGCAACGAATTGCTCGAACGTTTCATGGAAGGCGCCACGACGCTCGACGAAGAGCGCCGGCTGGCCGAATGGTTCCGCCGCAGCGAGGCCGGCGGCGAGCTTGAAGCCTATCGCCGGATGTTTGCCCTTTGGGACGAAGGCGAAGTGTGGCCCGAACCGGACGGTGCGCCGGTTGCGCCTGCCCGAAAGCAACCTCGGGCGCGACGATGGCTGTGTCGCACGGCCGTGGCGGCCTGTCTGGTTGCGGCCGTGGCGGCCGCGACACTGCTGCCGGGCCCGGAGCGGCGCACAGAGCCGGAGCAAGCGGCCGTTTCGGCAAGCCAGACGGTAGCCGTCGCGCCCCGCGAAGTCCGAATCGCTGCGGCTGCGGTCGTCAGCGCGGACGAAGCTGCGCCGTCGCGGCCGGAAAGGCCGGCCAGACGCCGTCCGGCCGCGACGAAAGCGGCCGACGACACGCTTCCGCTCGCGGCTTTCGGCATCGAGTCGGGCGTTTACGTCGAGCCGCAGGCCGCAAGTCTGCCCGCTGTCACGCTCGGCATGGAGCAATTCGGCGACTATCTGGTCCAAGCTTACGACGAAGTGTGCCGACTCTCGCCTTCGCGCCAAAAAGTGCTGCGCGACATCGCCTATATCTACGCCGAAAATACGTTTATCAACACCACTATTGCCGGATGTACGGTCAGCCTGTCGTTGGCCTCGCTCACGCAATGATTTTTCTCAGAAAACAAACACGATACACCGAAAAACCTACTGATTATGAAACGTCTCTTTCGCCTTTCGCCCTTTGTGTCGGCCCTTGCGCTCCTCTCGCTGTTCGTGCAGCCCGCTTGTGCGCAAAAACATGTGGCCAAAATCATCGATGCCTATGCCCACGAGAAAAAAATCGTGGTGCAGCGTGACTTGCTCGAAGAGCGCAAACCGCACGACGGGCAACTGAAACTACGACGCAACTTCTATTCGTTCGAATTGACGTGGAAGGAAGCACGACGACTGCAAAAAATCATAGATGCTTTCGACAAAGATGCTCCGAACGCCTACTGGACATTCTCGCAAAACGGCAATACGAATAAACCCCAAGCCCACACGCTCGTTTACGGCACCGACGAGAAATCTGTCGTAAAAATCGGTCAGGAAAAAGGCATGAACTATATAGCGATGACGTTCAGAGACAAAAAAAACATGAGTTTTCGCTCGGCTTATGTGTTGTGCTGGCGTCGCCTGAGTCAGGAAAGTTCGAGCAGACGCCCGGAAGACATTTGCTACGAAGTGCAACTCATGGACATCTATGGCGCCCCGGCCACGCTCGCTGTAAGTCGGCCGAAAGATATTCAGACAAACGACATTCATGCGGCTTTCGACAAGTATTGTAAGGAAAAAACGGCTTTTTATAATCCGGGAAATGCAAAACGCAAAGAATTTCTGCTTGTTTTTAAGCGGATGTGCGATCTTTATACGGACCAAGATGCCAACTACGACGGCGGTGTGGCCGAAGAAATCTGCAAACGTGTCCAAAAAGATGCGAAATCTCTCGACGCTGAGGACTTGATGATGTGCCGGCTCAAACTCGAAGCGATGTTGTCGTCGGCCCAAAAGAAAAAGAACTACACTGCGGTCAATTGGCTGACCTCGGCCATAAACCGTTTGCGGATAGCTGCGAATTGAATGAACGTAAACAGTTAGTTATGTTGTGGTGATGCCCCGGAGGCCGAATGCCGCTGTGCGTTCCCTTCGGGGTATCCGTTTTTTCTCTGTCTCGTTTTCTCTATCGTGTGTATCATTGTCTCTCGGGTCTCGCCAAACGCGAACAGCTGCCTTTTTACCGCCAAAAACTTGAAGAAATAAAAACTTTTCGTAACTTTGCACTCGCAAAACACGCAAGAGGAGAGGTGCTCGAGTGGTTGAAGAGGCACGCCTGGAAAGCGTGTAACCGGCAA
>JAFLUW010000099.1 GCA_022508615.1 Prevotellaceae bacterium
CCCGACACGCAAGCCAGAATAAAGAATATGACCGACCGTTGCAAGAAAGACGGTATCGAACCGCCTGCCAAACAGGCGATTGAATAACCTATATTTGTTTCTTTGAGACGTTGGGGAAGACTTTGGTATGATTGGTCAAACTGAGAAAGTATCGACTGGGGCTTTGTTAACGCAGCGCCGCTGATATACGCCGGATTTGGCGCTGGAATTTCAGGAAATGCCGGCCTGTTTGACAGCAACAAATGATTAAAAGCCGCTTTAATGAGAAATATCCGCTGAACAGAATGCTTATTGTCAGACGATGAGAGTGACGAGACAGCGCTGGACGGGAAAAAGCAGGATAATTCTTGCATAACATTGGTTTTTAGAAGAATAATGATAAAAATCCCGAATAAAAGGGTGATATAATCTCCGATAATACAGACTTTCAGCTTGAAGTGCAGCCCGTGACCGCCGCCGCGTCCGCCGGTTTGCCCCGTGGTGTGCGGCGCGCCGGCATTTGCCGTCGTGTAGAGGCCGTTTGTTTCGCCTCGACGGGCCTAAACTGACAAAAACGATGAACGCCGACCGAAAACCGCTCGCTTGCCTGCTCCGCACGGCGCCTTCGTCCGCGCTGGTCAGGGGACGTTTCGCCCCGTCGCCCACCGGACGCATGCACCTGGGCAACGTCTACGCCGCGCTGCTCTCCTACGTCTCGGCCAAAAGCCAGGGCGGCGCGTGGCTGCTGCGCATCGAGGACATCGACACGCAACGCTCGAAGGCGGAGTGGGCCGAACGCCTGATGGACGACCTCGACTGGCTCGGCCTCCGCTGGGACGGCGACGTCGTCTGGCAAAGCCGGCGCACGGCGCTCTACGAAGAAATGCTCGGCCGGCTCGCCGCGCTCGGAGTGCTCTATCCCTGCTGCTGCACGCGGCAGGAACTTGCCGCCGCCTCGGCGCCGCACGCCGCCGACGGTCACACCGTGTATGATGGGCGCTGCCGGGTTTCACCCCGCCGGGCAATCGAAAATCCCGCCGGGCAGACGCTGCGTCTCATGACGCCGCCGCTGCCGGACGAAAGGGCGTGGCCTGCCGGCGCGACGGACGAACAGACGTTTGCCGACGAAATATGCGGCCCGCAGCGCCTGCAACTCTCGTGGGAGTGGGGCGATTTCGTCGTCAGGCGGCGCGACGGCGCGTGGGCCTACCAGTTCTGCGTGGCTGTCGACGACGCGCTGACGGGCGTCACGGAGGTGGTGCGCGGCGACGACCTGCTGCGCTCCACGGCCCCGCAGCGATACGTGCAAGCCCTGCTCGGACTGCCGCGTCCCTCGCGCTATGCCCACATCCCCCTGCTGCTGGCCGCCGACGGCCGCCGCCTGTCGAAACGCGACGCCTCGCTGGCGATGGACGCCCTGCGACAGCGGCACGCAGCGACCGACCTCATCGCTCACCTCTGCCGTCTGTCGGGGCTCGACGCCGACCGCGTGCTGGCCCTCGCAGGCCGGTAAGGCCCGGACGGCTGTAAACAAGAAAAACATATGGGACTGAATCTTCTTATCGTAGCCGCGGGCGGCGCACTCGGCGCAGCCGGACGCTATCTGCTGACGCTGCTGACGGCCGCCGCAGGCCTGCATCCCGTCGCCGGCACGCTGGCGGCCAACGTCGCCGGCTCGCTGGCCATAGGCTTCGCCTCGGGCAGCGCCGACGGCCGCCGGGCGCTGTTTCTCAGCGTGGGCGTGTGCGGCGGGTTTACGACATTTTCCACCTTCTCGGCCCAAACGCTGAGCCTGTTGCAGGAAGGGCGCCTCGTTGCCGCCGCGCTCTACGCTTTCGGCTCCGTGGCGCTCTGCGTGGCGGGCACACTGGCAGGCTTCGCGCTGGCTGCGAGATGCTGACGCAGAGAAACGAAAAACTAACGCTGAGTAAGTTTGAACTATCTCAGACTAAGTTCAAACTTACTCAGCGTTAGTTTTACCCCCGCCGCAGTGCGTTTTTTCGCGCCGCGACAGAGGCAGTCGCAAAAAAAACGCTAAATTTGTAAGCCCGAGCCTTGCGCCGCCGGCATAGGGGCCGAAACGACGAAACCAAACGATACGCATACTATGAAAAAAATCTTTTTGCCGCTCGCGCTGGCCTTCGCCGCCGCAGCGCTGCGGGCGCAGACGCCCGCTCCCGACGGCTACCGCTATGCCGACGAAGCCGCGCCCGCGGGAACGGAATGGAACGACCCGACACAAATCGCCCTGAACAAGGAACGGCCCAAGGCCTGGTTCTTCTCGTTCGCCTCGACCGACGAAGCCCGCGGCGTGCTGCCCGAAAAGTCGAGCTACTGGATGTCGCTCGACGGCGAGTGGGCATTCCACTGGGTGCGCCGGCCGGAAGACCGTCCGAAGAACTTTTACGACCCCGCCTACTCCGTAGAAGGCTGGGACAAGGTGAGCGTGCCGATGAACTGGAACGTAGCCGGCCTGGGCCGCGACGGCTCGATGAAATGGGGCGTGCCCATCTACACGAACCAGCTCGTCATCTTCCCCACACAGCGCGTGAAGGACGACTGGAAGAAAGGAGTCATGCGCGACGCGCCCAAAGGCTGGACCGTGCACGACTATCCCAACGAAGTCGGCTCCTACCGCCGCGACTTCACGATTCCCTCCGGCTGGGAAGGCCGCGAAGTCTACATCGACTTCGACGGCGTCGACTCGTTCTTCTACCTTTGGGTGAACGGCCGCTACGCAGGCTTCTCGAAAAACTCCCGCAACCTGGCCCGCTTCGACATCACGAAATATCTGAAAGAAGGAAAAAACACCGTGGCCGTCGAAGTCTACCGCAACTCGGACGGATCGTTCTTCGAAGCGCAGGACATGTTCCGCCTGCCGGGCATATTCCGCAGCGTGAGCCTCACGTCGAAGCCCAAGATGCAAGTGCGCGACCTCGTCTGCATCCCCGATTTGGACAAAACCTCCACGCAAGCCTCGCTCGACATCACGGCCAGCCTGCAAAACCTCACGACAAAGAAAATCGCCGGGCTTAAAGTCGACTACACCCTCTACGGCGTCGATCTCTACGGCACACGCACGCGGCTCGTCGAAGGAGTCGGCGCCACAGTCGCCGCGTCCCAGCTCGACGCGAAAGGAGAGGCCGACGTGAAAGTGCGCATGGACTGCGGCGACAAAGTCAAGCTCTGGAGCGCCGAAGCCCCGTGGCGCTACGTGCTCGTAGCCCAGCTCAAAGACAAAAAAGGCGCCACGCTCGAAACCGTATCTGCAGAAATAGGCTTCCGCAAAGTCGAAATACGCGAAACCGCTGCCGCCGACGACGAATTCGGACTGGCCGGCCGCTACTTCTACGTCAACGGAAAGACCGTCAAGACCAAAGGCGTGAACCGCCACGAAAACAATCCGCAGACGGGACACTACGTCACGCGCGAGCAAATGGAGCGTGAAGTCATGCTCATGAAGCGCGCCAACATCAATCACGTGCGCAACAGCCACTATCCCGACGCTCCCTACTGGTACTACCTTTGCAATAAATACGGCATCTACCTCGAAGACGAAGCCAACCTCGAAAGCCACGAATACCACTACGGCGAAGCCTCGCTCTCGCACGTCGAGGAACTGCGCAACGCCCATGTGGCGCGCAATCTCGAGATGATTCACGCCACGGTCAACCATCCTTCCGTCGTCATCTGGTCGCTGGGCAACGAAGCCGGCCCGGGCAAGAACTTCGTCGAAGCCTACAACGCCATCAAGGCCTTCGACACGTCGCGTCCCGTGCAATACGAGCGCAACAACGCCATCGTCGACATGGGAAGCGACCAATACCCCACAATCGGCGGCGTGCAGCACGACGTGCAAGGCACACAAGTCGGCAAAAAATATCCTTTCCACATTTCCGAGTACGCTCACTCTATGGGAAATGCCGGCGGCGGCCTCGCAGACTACTGGAAAGCCATCGAATCGACCAACTTCTACATGGGCGGAGCCATCTGGGACTGGGTAGATCAGGCCATTTTGCACCACGACCCGCAATCGGGCGCCGCATATTGGGCCTACGGCGGCGACTTCGGCGACTATCCCAACGACGGCATGTTCTGCATGAACGGAGTGATGCGTCCCGACCTCACGCCCAAGGCCGAATATTTCGAAGTCAAGAAAGTCTATCAAAACGTAGGCGTCACGATGCGCTCGGCCGAGCATGGCGAGATAGAAATCTTCAACAAAAACTACTTCATCTCGCTCGAAGACTACGACGCGCTGTGGACACTCGTGCGCAACGGCGAGCCCGACGCCACGGGCCTGCTGACCGACCTCGCCACGATAGGCCCGCGCTGTCGCAAGACCTACACGCTGCCCTACGACTTTGCGTCGCTCGACGCCGGGGCCGAATACCAGCTGCACGTAGCCTTCGTGCTGAAAACTCCCAAGCCGTGGGCCGAAGCGGGCTACGAGCAAATGGCCGAACAGCTCGAAGTAAAAGCTGCCGGCGCAAAGCCCGCGCTTGCCGACGTGGCCAAAGGCGGCACCATCCGCGTGAGCGAAGCCGGCCCGCTGCGCCATGTCGAAGGCGACGGCTTCAAAGCCACGTTCAACGACGAAGACGGATCGCTCTACGCCCTCGAATACGACGGCCAGACCATCATCGCTCCCGGTTGCGGCCCGAAACTCGACGCCTACCGCGCCCCGACGGACAACGACATCTGGTGCTATGGCGCATGGTACACCAACGGTCTGCACGACCTCGTGCATACCGTCGCCGACAAAGGCTTCGCCCGCCTCGCCGACGGCCGTGTGGCCCTCTTCTACAACGTCGAGAGCCAGGGACGCCACGCTGCCGAAATCAAGGGCGGTTCTTCGGGCCGCTACGTCATCAAGGAGCGCGACGAACGCCCCGAATTCAAGTTCTCGACGAACCAAGTGTGGACCGTCTATCCAGACGGCAGCATCGAGCTGCAAAGCCACATCGCCGCCAATCAGACTTCGCTCATACTGCCCCGCTTGGGCTACGCCATGCAGCTGCCCTCCTCGCTCGGCCAGTACGAATACTACGGCTGCGGCCCCGAAAACAACTACGCCGACCGCCGCGACGGCTCGTTCCTCGGGCGTTACGCCTCGACCGTGGCCGAACAGGGTATACTCCTGCCCAAACCGCAAGCCATGGGCAACCGTGAGGGCGTGCGATGGTGCGCACTGACCAACACAGCCGGCGAAGGCGCGCTCTTCATGGCCGCCGACGGCGAAATGTCGGCCTCGGCCCTGCCGTGGAGCCAGATGGAAATGACGCTTGCCCCCCATATTTATCAACTTCCTGCCTCGCGCGGCACGTTCCTGCACCTCGACGCCAAAGTAACTGGACTCGGCGGCGCCTCGTGCGGCCAGGGCGGCCCGTTAGGTCCGCAGCGCGCTAAAGCCGGCGAGTACAATTTCGGATTCGTCATCCGTTCGCAGGCCGGCGGCGACGTGGCCGAGCTCGCCGACGTGCGCGCCTCGGGCCTGCGTCCGCTCTCCGTTGCGCGCAACGCCGAGGGAATGCTCTGCATCGACGGCGCCGACAGCGCTGTGGCTTACAGCATCGACGGCGGCAAGGCGCAAACCTACACCGGCCCCGTCGAAATGAAAAAAGCCTGCACCGTGACGGCATGGAACAAAGCGCTCCCCGCGCTGCGCACCACGCAGAAACTCAGCGAATACACGAGAAGCATACCTTTGGAAATCGTATTCTGCTCGAGCGAGGAGACAAACGCCGAAGACGGCAGCGCAAAGCGCATGCTCGACGGCGATCCCTCCACCTACTGGCACACCACCTACGGCGTCACGCTCACCGAATATCCCCACTGGGTAGATTTCGACGCCGGACGCAGCCTCGAAATCCGCGGCTTCTACTATACGGGCCGTTCCGACGGCGCCAACGGCCGCGTGAAGGACTATGAAATCCAAATATCCGACGACGGCAAGACGTGGAGCGAACCCGTTTGCCGCGGACAGTTCAAAAACAGCGCCGAACAGCAGAACGTCTACTTCGACAAGCCCGTCAAGGCCCGCTTCGTGCGCTTCCGCGCGCTGAGCGAGCAGAAAGGGCAGTCCTATGCCACGGCTGCCGAGTTCGGACTCATCAGCTCGGAATAATAACCCGGGGACTGTTGCGGAGGACTCGCCGGCAAACATCCGGCGAGTCCCTTTTCCGCCCGCGGCGCAGCCGGCAGCGTCCGCCTTTCGTCCTCATGTCACGATGATGCGCAAACTCAACATCGAAGAAATGGCCCGCCTTGACGTCGAAGCCTTTCGCCGGGCCGAGAAAGTGCCGCTCACGGTCGTGCTCGACAACGTCCGCTCGATGCACAACGTAGGCAGCGTCCTGCGCACGGCCGATGCCTTCCGCTTGGAGGGCGTCGTGCTCTGCGGCATCACGCCCCGTCCGCCCCATCCCGACATACACAAAACGGCCCTCGGCGCCGAGGACAGCGTGGCGTGGCGCCATGAAGCCTCGACGCTCGACGCCGTGCGCCGGCTGGCCGCCGAGGGCGTCGTTGTCCTCGCCGCCGAGCAAGTCGAAGGCGCCACGCCGCTGCAAACGTGGCGCGCCGAGGCCGGAAAGCGCTATGCCGTCGTCATGGGCCACGAAGTGCGCGGCGTGAGCCAGGACGTAGTCGACGCCTGCCGCGGTGCGCTCGAAATCCCCCAAATCGGCACGAAACATTCGCTCAACGTCAGCGTCTCGGCCGGCATTTTGCTCTGGGAAATGTTCCGCCA